>JANPPS010000194.1:0-5302 GCA_031428635.1 Rhodospirillales bacterium | reverse complement strand
CTAAGGGCCTATGTTCCAGGCCGATCTGCCGCCGGGCGGACGTTTGGGTCTTTGACCGGACGATTGCCTCGATTAACCGGTGCCGCCGGCCAGCAACTGTGAGCTTCGGCCGGGTTGAATAGGGCACGATCGTGTCCGCCACTGTCCCTAGGCTGGCCTTCCTGCGCAGCACGAGGCTTCAGCGGAGAAGCATATAGCCGGCGGTCGTGCCAACAGAGCCCTCAGGCCCGGGACGTACAGGCTCTGATCCGATCCCACTGATCGTCGCGAAGGCCGTAACGCCGCATCGGTCAGTCCCATACCAACTGCCAACCTGCGGACCGGAGGCATTGCGGTAGTTAGTGCGAACCACTCTACCGCAGCCACAAGCAGCCGACGCCGATTTTAAATGCTGGCATGACGCTGCCGAAACGTGTTCGGACCATCATGCCAGCTCCCGGAGAGTATTTAGTTCGCCGCGCGGCCGTCGTAGGGAACTGGTCCGACCCCACTCGGAATGAACTTAACGTGCTCCTTCAGACGCCGAAGGGGCAGTGACGGTACCCGAGATAGCAGAACCATAATAACCAAGTCGATCATCGCTCGACACCCCCGGGGCAGCCTCAAACTTGGGCTACCCCGGGGGTGTCGAGACGAGACTAACTGGCGGGGTCACGCATCGCTACCGCTGGTATCAGTCCGTCAGCGCCGCATTCACCAGATCACGTAGCAGGCTGCGATAATGCAGTCGCTGCTTCGGCGACTGCATCATAAACACCACGGCCAGATCCTTCGCCGGGTCGGCCCACATATACGTGCCGCCAGCGCCGCCCCAGTACCAGTCGCCGGAATCGCCCGGGAACGGTGCCACACCGGCCGACTGCCGCACCGCCACGCCCAGGCCGAAGCCGTAGCCAGGGCCAGGCAGGTAGTACGGGCCCGGCTTCACCGTGCCGAGTTGCTCGGACGTCATGTATTTCTCGGTCGCCGGGCCAATCACACGCTGACCGTCCAGTGTGCCGCCGGCCAGCATCGCCTGCATGAAGCGCGCATAGTCCCGCGCCGTGGAGACCATGCCACCACCGCCCGATTGCATGCGCACGGGGTGGCGCGGGTCGCTGAAATCAGAGTCCACGCCGAAATTACGGTCGTTGGCGAACGGCTCCGCGATACGGTCCTGACGGGCCGGCTCGGTCACGCCAAAGCCCGTATCGGTCATGCCGAGCGGCTTCAGCACGTGCACCTTTTCATACTCATAGAGCGACTGGCCGGAAACGACTTCCACGATCCGGCCCAGCACGTCGATGGAGTAGCTGTAATCCCACGTCGTACCCGGCTGATAACCGAGCGGTTGCTTGGCCAAGCGATCGACGAACGTCGCAAGATCGGGGTTGTCGGCATCCATGTGTGCGCGCTGATAGGCCTTCTTGACGGGCGTATCGCCGAAGAAGCCGTAGGTCAGGCCCGAGGTATGGCGCATCAGGTCCTGCACCGTTATCGGGCGCTCGGCTGGGACTAGGCGCATGCCATCGGGTTCTGCCAGGTCCGGCACGCCGACCTGCATGGTGGTAAATTGCGGCAGGTATTTCGATACGGGGTCGTCCAGTTGCAGCGTACCGGCCTCCAGCAACGTGAGCGCCGCGACGACGGTGATTGGCTTGCTCATGGAATAGATGCGGAAGATGTCATCCGCCTTCATCGGTGCCGTAGCCTGCGGGTCGCGGCTGCCGACCGCCTGCTCGTAGGCGATCTTGCCGTGGCGCACGATCAGAAGCACCGCGCCAGGCTGCACATGATCGGCCACGTCTTTTTTCAGCAACGCGGTGATCGCATCGAGCCGCTTCGGATCGAGCCCTACCGAGGCCGGGTTGGCACGCGGTAGGTCGGCGGCGGATGCAGTGTGGCAAATGCCCAGCATGACCGTCGCGAGTAACAGGCGTTTCATCGATAATCCCCTCGTTCAGCGCTCTGGCGGCGCGTTTTGTCCGGCACGATGCCGTGCAGCGGACTGAGCCACAAGCGTCACGCCGGTCGGATTGAACATCTTATGGGCCGCTTATGGGGGACTTAGTACAAACGACTATTCTGAAGTTTGCGGAAAATCCGAACGATCAGCCCCACGTAAATGACCGAGTGGAGTAATTATTGGTTATGCCGTTTGCCCATTGAATAAAACGGTAGTGCGCGCGCTGGGGCCACAGGCAGCGTCCCTGGCGCAGGCTACAGGCCAGGCCCGTCCGGCAAAGCGAACCGCACGCTGACCGGGCAATGGTCCGACAGTTGCTCGCGTTGCGCCACCGGCTCTTTGTACACCAGAACCCGTAGCGTATCCGGCCGCATCCACGCGCGGGCGGCGCCGCCGGCCAGGATGTGGTCGATGAACGCGCCGCCGCCCCAGCATGGCGACGCGTGGCCCTCGGTCGCGCGCAGGAGCGGGGCGGTCGTGTTCAGCGCGGCCAGCAGCTCGTCCCGATCCTCCATACGGCGGTTGAAGTCGCCCAGGATGACGAACGGCACTCCCTCGGCCCGGCGCTGCGCGATCCAGCCCTGCAACGGGGCGATCTGTTGGCGTAGCGCGGCGCACTCCGGCCGGACGCTGGTCAGGCGGTCGCGGTTGCAGCCGGTTTTGAGATGCACGGCCAGTAGCCGCAGCCGGCCGCCGGGCCAGTCGAGGGTGATGTCGGCGCCACTACGCAACCGGTGACGCGCGGCCGGGCCGTATACGTCGAGTGCCACCAGGTCAGGATTGCGCGTTCCCGTCAGCGTACGGCGTATAGCGAAACCCACGCGCTGCGTTACCGCATCGCCGGTCATGATGATGCGGTACTGATCCGGCGGGAATACGGCCGCCGCGGCCTCGGGCCCGTCCACTTCCTGTAGCGCCACCACATCCGCGTCCAGTGCTAGCGCGTAGCGGCGAAGCATCGCGCGATCCTCGGCCGTCTTGGGCACGACGTTGTCGGGCAGCGCCGGATCGCCGGCGGGACGTAGCGTCAGCCACTCCAGGTTCCAGGTAGCGACCTTTAGTTCCGCGGCACGGGCCGGGATGGCGAGTAGCAGTATCAGGATAATGAGACGCATGGATCACGGTCGGGCCGCGCGCAGGATGGCGCAAGGGCCAGACCGAAGCTTGGCATACGCTTTCTAAAACAGACCGTTATCTGGAGCACGCGCGCCCGTGTTGCAGGGATCGGCGACGCGGGCGTGCCTGCTTCCCACCCTGTTTGGGTTCCGGTAATACGGACGGGGATCGGGTGTCCCAAACGCAGCATGCGGGTTAGGGCATAGACGGCGACGCTCCCCTTGTTTCGTGCGACGCTGACCCAATCGCGAGCGCGATCCATCACCGATCACCGGCTTGAATCGGTATGACTTTGTAGACGACAGACCTATTAGAACGGCGAAATAACGGAAATGGTGAGCAAGCGGTGTTTCCGCTGGAGGGCTACCTTTCCTTTGTCCGACAATGCGCACCCCTGGATATTACCCCAACGTCCGGCCTTCAAAGGTGGCGGACGGCCCCGGTGTTATCCTCCACATTGCTGGTTGACGACTTCATGACGACATTTTAATGATGTCAACAACGAAGGTAGGGCCGGCAACAGCCGTGGCCGGTATCTTCCACATTGCAGGAACCGATCACGATGCGACTGATTTCAGGTTACGACGCTAAAACACTGCGGCTTCTGCTGGGAGCCTTGACCCTGGCGCCGTGTGTGGCGCAGGCCGCGCCGGCCTACTCCATCATCGATCTAGGCACCCTTGGTGGGACATATAGCGAAGGCTACGGTATCAACGCTTCCGGGCAGGTGACGGGCCAAAGCATTACTAACAGCTATGGCTATCATGCGTTCGTTTCGACCAGCTCTGGCTTGACTGATCTGGGTACCCTTGGCGGGTCACAAAGCCTCGGAACCGGCGTCAACGCCGCCGGGCAAGTAACAGGCTACAGCGGCACTGCTGGCAACACTGCTGATCATGCGTTCATCTCGACCAGAGCTGGCTTGAAAGATCTGGGCACCCTTGGCGGGCTGAAAAGCTACGGCCACGGCGTCAACGCTGCCGGGCTGGTGACAGGCGAAAGCGATGTTTCTCGCACCGGTCCTTCGCATGCGTTCGTCTCGACCAACTCTGGCTTGAAAGATCTGGGCACCCTTGGCGGGTATAGTAGCGTCGGCCACGGCATCAACACTACCGGGCAGGTGACGGGCTCCAGCGACACTGCTGACAACGGTCCTCAGCATGCGTTCGTCTCGACCAGCGCTGGCTTGACCGATCTGGGCACCCTGGGCGGGCGAAGCAGCTACGGCCGCAGTATCAACGATGCCGGGCAGGTTACGGGCGAAAGCGATACACGTAGCGGTTCTTATCACGCGTTCGTCTCGACTAGCGCTGGCTTAAAAGATCTAGGCACCCTTGGCGGAACCAATAGCAGTAGCTAAGGCATCAACGCTACCGGGCAGGTGACAGGCTTCAGCGACACCGCTGATAACTCCCATGATGCATTTCTATACGATGGCACCACGATGTATGATCTCAACGCGCTGATCTCGCCGAGTTCAGGCTGGACGCTCTCGGACGGTTACGGGATCAATGATTTAGGCCAAATCACAGGCTTCGGCCGCATCAACGGCGGGGTCCACGCCTTCCTCGCAACCCCAATCGCCAGCCCTGTTCCGGAGCCGGCGTCGCTGGTCATGCTCGGCGTCGGTCTACTCGCGACCGGGGCTGCCGTGCAGCGCCGGCGGAACGCAGCGCTGTAAGACTGACGGCGGGTTGGCGCAGACGCGCCCGTGTTGCAGGGATCGGCGACACGGGCGTGCCTGCCCCCCACCCTGTTTGGGTTCCGGTAGTACGGACGGGAATGGGGCGTCCCAAACGCAGCATGCGGGTCAGCGAATAGACGGCAATATCCGCCGTGATCCGCGCGACGCGAATTCGATGCTGCCAGAGTAAGCGCAAGCTGGTGGATAACGACGCTAATCAGCCCTTCGGTCTGCTACAGGGCTAGCCGAAACACAGTCTGCAACCTTAGCGCTGTCAGGGTTGCCAGGCGCAAGTAGGACCGCTGCCCGCCCCGGCCGTGCGCGGCTGAATAGTACCCATCGCGACAGCCTCGTCAGTGAATCAGACCGTTACAATGCCGCGCTGGCGCAAGCTAGCGTCAGACCCGCGCCTCTGCTTGCGCGATTGTGGTGGCGACCATTGGCGTGGGCTTTGACCGGCACGGCGTAAATCCGGGTATGCATTAGAGGGGTCGCGCTCCAATATCGCCCTGGCTTCGGTACTAACGCGCCATCCATGCAACAAGGCCGACGCTTGA
>JANPPS010000193.1:0-6607 GCA_031428635.1 Rhodospirillales bacterium | reverse complement strand
GGCGGAGCCACCCAACTGCAGCACCGTGAATTGACCACCGTGGGTACCGAGGTCAATGCTGGGGGCGACGCTGGCCTGCGCCTTTACGCCCTGCACCGGATCCAGCGTCGCGGCCGCGCCGATGCCGTCGTAGCCGACGCTAATCGGCGCCGATAACAGGGTGTAGTCGCGCTTCACCTGTTCCTGCGTGATCTGCGATTGCTGCGCCTGTAGGCCGGCACTGCCCGTCCAGCGATCGCCAAACTTGCGGGCCAGCGCGACTCCAACCAGGGCGGCGGTGCGATCGTAGGCTTGCAGGCTCTCCTTTATGACCTGCGCCGACAGGTTCAGCACTTGGTTGCGTGCGTAAAAGTCGGGTTTTGCCAGGGTAGCCGTGACGTTATAGCCGATGCCCTTGCTGGCAGTCCCTCCGATCTGGGTGATGGCGGCGCCCAGGTCGAGCCTCTCCGCCTGCCCGAACAAATTCCGGTGCTGGAACGTCACCCCCGCGCTGCCGCCTAAATCGGTCGAGAATGCGGCCGTGACGCCAACCGCGTGCCGCTTGCGCTCGGTCACTTCGAACAGCAGTGGTAGGCGCCCGTTCAGATCCAGCCGTTCGGCGGCGCGGACGCGGACGGTGGCGAATACGCCGAGTGCGGCCAGATCCTGCCGCGCCTTTTCGATCTGGTCGGGGTCGTACTGATCGTCCGCATGCACCAGCAGACGGCGGCGGATGAATGCCGGGTCGACCTGGGTCAGGCCCTCAACGCTGACGGGCCCGATCTCGACCCGTGGCCCGGCGTCGATGGTGTAGGTAACGTCGAGCCCCCGGTCACCATCGATGATGGTGGCGATCGGGGCCGAGACGGTGGCGAGCGCGTGACCGCCGCGTTTCAGGGCACCGAGCATACGGGACGTCGCGTCGAGCACGGTAGTCGCGATGGCCGGATCGCCCTGCTGCAGGCCAAGTGCCGTCGCGGCCGCGCGCGGAATGGCATAGGGCCCGGTCTGCTGCAGCGCGATGCGGCGCAAGTGGTAGACGGGGCCGAGCTCCACGCCGATCGTAATCGCGACCGACCCTTGGGTTCCGTCCAGCAGGGCCGGCAGGGTTGGGTCGGTAAGGTCGCGGCCGGCGATGCGAATGCGGGGTTGTGCGGCGTAGTAGCCAAAGCTTTGCGCGGCGGTGAGCAGGCGAATAGCGTCGTCCCGGGCGCGGGAGATTATTGCGAACGGGTCGGCGGGCGCGACCTCTCGCAGCGAAATCAGGCTGGCGCTGCTGGTGAGGGCGGCGTCGACCGCCTCCTGGCCGGTGGGCGTCAGGGTCACGGTGTAAGGCTGCGGATCGGCAGCAAGGGCGCGCAATGGCAGCAAAAGCAGGAGGGGCCAGATGCGCATTCAACACAAGTTAACGCATCAAGGGATCGGAGTCATAGCTCGGGCACAATAACCAGCATCGAACAGTGTCGTTGCGCGGTGCGGGTTCTGAGTGGCGAAGTTCGGGCTTCTAGTCTTACGCGCAGTCTGCCGTTCGCCGTCCATGACCAGCAGGCCGGGGTTGCGGAATAAATGGCGCGTATCGGCGATAGCTTTCACCAGCCGCGGTAGGCGATTCTCCCTGCGGTCAGGCCCACCCTGGGCCGCAAAACGGCCAGTATGCAGGGCTGCCGAGTAACCGTCGGTTCATGAAACGGTGCAGTTGCACCGCAAAAAGTCGGCCGGCGGGTCGATTTTGGTAACCAACCCGCCGGTTGTCGTTAGACCGTTACAGGACGAGGTATCTGCCGCAGCCGGGCGGCTGCTTCCACCAGGCTCTCGAGCGCTGGCCGTACCTCTTCCCACTTACGGGTCTTCAGACCGCAATCCGGATTAACCCAGATTTGCCAATCCTGTAGCCGCTGCCGGGCTAGGGATAGCAGCTCCGTCATCTCCGTCGTGTTAGGCACGCGCGGGCTGTGAATGTCCCAGATGCCTGGCCCGATCTCCGCCGGGTAGCCTCCGCTCTGAACACCCTGTTGCGGCGTAAACGCATCCAGTAGTTCCATACGGCTACGCGTTGTCTCGATCGAAATCGCATCGGCGTCCATGTCGGCAATGGCCGGCATGATGTCGTTGAATTCCGCGTAACACATGTGCGTATGGATGCTGGTTGTGTCCTGTACCGCGCTGGTCGCCAGGCGGAAGCACGCAACGGCATACCGCAGATAGTCTTCCCGTTCGGCATGCCGTAGCGGCAAGCCCTCGCGGAATGCGGGCTCATCGACCTGGATCACGGCGATACCTGCTGCTTCGAGGTCCGTTACCTCATCCCGGATCGCGAGTGCGATCTGACGACATACCTGCTCACGCGGTAGGTCATCGCGGACGAACGACCATTGCAGCATGGTGACCGGCCCGGTCAGCATGCCCTTCATGGGGCGCGTCGTGCGGGACTGCGCGTAGGCAGACCAACGTACCGTCATCGGCGCCGGACGTTCCACGTCGCCCCAGATGATGGGCGGCGCCACGTAACGGCTACCGTAGGACTGAACCCAGCCGTGCTGCGTGAACGCATAGCCACTTAGCTGTTCGCCGAAGTACTTGACCATGTCGTTACGCTCGAACTCGCCGTGCACCAGCACATCGAGGCCGATTTCTTCCTGCTGCCGGATCACGTCATCGATCCATCCTTCGATGGCGACCGTGTAGTCTTGCTCCGTCATTGCACCACGGGTCCAGGCAGCGCGGGCGGCCCGGATTTCAGGTGTCTGGGGAAACGACCCGATGGTCGTCGTCGGGAACAAAGGCAGGTTGAGACGGGCACGCTGGGCCACGTGCCGCTGCGGATAGAGACTAGCCCGGCGCTCTAGATCGGGCGTCGCATGCGCCATCCGATCCACAACGCTGGCGCGGTGCACGAGCGGGCTCGCCGCACGGGCGGCCTTCGCCTCGTCACTCGCCCGAAGCTGGGTGGCGATCGCGGCCTCCCCTTCGTCGAGGCCGGTGACGAGCGTCGCCAGCTCATCGAGCTTCTGGCTCGCAAACGCCAGCCATCCCTTGATCTGGGGATCGAGCTTGGTTTCCTGTTCCAAATCGACCGGAACGTGCAGCATGCTGCACGTGGGGGCGACCATCAGGCGACGGGTGCCGCGCGCCGTGCTGACGCGGGTAAGAGTCGCCAATGCCGCACGCAGGTCGGTGCGCCAGATGTTACGCCCGTCCACGACGCCCAGCGACAACCAGCGATCATCCGGCAGGGCAGCCAACACAGGCTCCAAATCGGCAGATCCGCGCACGAGGTCGATGTGCAGCCCGGCCACCGGTAGTGCCGTGGCGCAGGCCACGTTCGATCCCAACGGGGCGAAGTAGCTGGTCAGCAACAGGTCCGGCGTCTTTACGTCCGCCAGCGCCCGGTAAGCCGTCGTTAGTGCTGCTTGTGCCTTGGCCGACAGATCGAGCGCCAAGACCGGCTCATCCATCTGGACCCATGCAACGCCGGCTTCCGCCAATTCGGTCAGTATTTGCGCATAGACCGGCAGCAAATGCGGCAGCAGGTCGAGCAGGTCGGAGCCGTCCGTCGACTTGGCGAGCATCAGAAAGCTCACAGGCCCGAGCAGTACCGGCCGCGTACGGTGCGACAGGGCCACGGCCTCGTTGTAGTGCGCCAGCGGGCGATTGGTTGTGAGCGTGAAGCGCTGATCGGCCGCCATGCGCGGAACGAGGTAGTGGTAGTTCGTGTCGAACCACTTGGTCATTTCCATCGCCGGCTGACTGGGCGCAATGCCAGCCGCCAGTTCGGTCGCGGTACCGCGGGAGCCGCGGGCCAGGGCAAAATACGTGGCCATCGACACGGGTCCGGCCGACCAGCCGTAGCCGGGTGGGACCACCCCCAGCATGCATGCGGTGTCGAGCACGTGGTCGTACAGCGAGAAATCATTGCTCGGTACGTGATTGATACCGGCGCCGGTCTGTAGCCGCCAATGCCGAGCGCGCAGCTGAGCGGCTTCTGTCTCAAGACCTGCCTGGTCGAGGTCGCCGGCCCAATACCGCTCCAACGCTGCTTTCAGCTCACGCCGATGGCCGATGCGCGGAAAGCCGAGATTGCTGGCGACGGTCATGCGTACGCCCTCGCGGCGGTGGCAGTGTGCTGCGGCATAACGAGGCCGTGACGGACGGTGATCATGGTCAGACGTCTCCAGCCCCCGGTTCACCCGCCCGGCGGCGTTGGCTTGTACGACGATGGCAGGTCTCCTGACTCACGGATCACTAGCACCGGCCCTGCCTTCCCAAACCCAACCCGGGTTCAGTGGCCCGCCATTATGTGGCGGACGGATCGGTACCTCACCGCTGACAGTTGCGGGGGCAGCCGCCGACTTGTCCCCGGACCTAAATCCCGCCAGGACGCACGGCGTTCCCTTTTTCACTCGCTCGCGCGAGACCATCGACGCATAAGCATATCCTTATATCTCGTTGGGATACAACTGGTCGGTTGTCCTGCCCCAGGACTGTCACACCATCGTCGTTGTCCGGTCACGTCCCGGTTGCTACGAAGGGGCATGAAGTTGCCGATGCGGCGCGCGCGCCATCCTGGTCTGTCTGCGATCGTCGGAACGGTTGGTCCCGATGTGGCGGTCAGCCGGCGCGGCATCATCGGCCGGGCACGGGCCATCCGGCGTGGGGTCAGCATCGCCATCGCGACCCTGCCGTGCCTGCTGATACAGACCGTGATGCTGGCCATACCGGGGCGCGGCCGTGTCGTGTTCGCCCGGCTGTACTGGGCAATGCTGTGCCGCCTGATCGGTCTGCGCGTGCGGGTAATCGGTCAGGCATCGGTCACCGGGCGGCCGGTCGTGTTTGCGAGCAATCACTCCTCCTGGCTCGATGTGTTGGTGCTGGGCGGGCGCCTCGATGCCTGTTTCGTGGCGAAGGCGGAGGTCGGTACCTGGCCCGTCGTCAGCCTGATCGCCCGCCTCGGCCGCACGGTGTACGTCAGCCGGCGCGCGACCCGGACTGGGCATGAGCGGGACGACATGCATCGCCGCCTGGCGGATGGCGATAACCTGATCCTGTTTCCGGAGGGTACGAGCAGCGACGGGTCACGCGTGCTGCCGTTCCGGTCCGCGTTCTTCGCGATCGCAGACGGTACCGCGCGCCCGCTGATCCAGCCCGTGTCGGTGGTCTACGACCAGTTGGCGGGCCTGCCGATAGGGCGCGCCAGCCGGCCCGTTTTCGCGTGGTATGGCGACATGGCCCTCGGCAGCCATTTCTGGCGGTTGGCGCAACTGCGTGGCCTGCGCGCCACCGTCCTGCTGCATCAGCCGATCGATCCCGCCCGGTATGCGTCGCGTAAGGAGCTGTCGGCCGCCGTCTACGCCGTTGTGGCCGACGGGGCTGCGATGCTGCGGCAAAACCGGCCTGCGATGCCGATTGGTCAACCCAGCGCGCAGTCCGCAAATCCGGCAGGCATGACGCCGGCGGCTTTTGCTTGACAGCGCACGGGCCAGCCCTGGCAGGATGCGATTTATGACAGGAACGCTACCCCCTGGCGCTTGACCCCATTGCAATGCCTGCCCATTCCTCAGGGAATGCGGGCCGTGGCGGCCCTGCCGGAGCATTGCCTGTGATTACCAAGAAATTGCACGTTATCACCTGGGGCTGCCAGATGAACGTGTATGACAGCCTGCGTATGGCCGACGTTCTGGCCCCGCTCGGCTACACGCCCACGGACACCCCGGCGGGTGCGGACATGATCATCCTCAATACCTGCCACATTCGAGAGCGTGCTGCGGACAAGGTATTTTCGGAGCTTGGCCGGCTACGCGTGATCAAGGAAGACCGCGCAGCCGCCGGGCAGACCACGATCCTGGCCGTCGCCGGGTGTGTGGCGCAGGCAGAGGGGCAGGAGATCGCGGCGCGCGCCCCGTTCGTGGACCTCGTGCTCGGCCCGCAAACGTACCATCGCCTGCCGGAACTCGTCGCCCGCGCCAGCCGGGCCGGGGGGGTCGTGATCGACACGGATTTCCCGCCCGAGGCCAAGTTCGACCATTTGCCCGACGCCGCTGCGCCCCAGGGCGTGACCGCGTTCCTCACGATACAGGAGGGGTGCGACAAGTTCTGCAGCTTCTGTGTCGTCCCCTACACAAGGGGCGCCGAGTTCAGCCGCCCGCCCGCCGCAATTCTGGCCGAAGCCCGGCGGCTGATTGCGCAGGGGTCGCGCGAAATCACGCTACTGGGCCAGAACGTGAATGCCTGGACCACGGAGGGCTGGAACTTTGCCCGGCTGCTGGGCGCCGTCGCGGCGCTGCCGGGGCTGTTGCGAGTGCGGTACACAACGTCGCATCCGCGCGACATGGATGACGCGCTGATCGCCGCGCATCGAGACCTACCGCAGCTGATGCCGTTCTTGCATCTTCCGGTGCAGTCCGGGTCCGACCGGGTGCTGGCGGCCATGAACCGGCGGCATTCGGCGGACGACTATTTCCGCCTCATCGACCGGTTACGCGCGGCCCGGCCCGGTGAACAGGACGGGCAGTGTCTGACCGAGCGTGCGCTGGTTGAAGGCCGCCTGCTGACCGCGCAGCAACGCCAGCAACTCCTGCAGTCGCGCATCCCGCACGGGCGCCGGTACCGGGTTCGGCGCCCCGGCCGCGGG
>JANPPS010000192.1:0-8424 GCA_031428635.1 Rhodospirillales bacterium | reverse complement strand
GTATTCTGGGAGTTATGGAGAGATTAATGTTTGAGAAAAAGCCAATGGCGACTGAACCGAGATTGCGGCTGATCATGGCTACAGCCAGAAACAGTGGGATAAGCACCCCATGAGTGGTCACCTCCGGTACATTCCGTGACTAACCCACTATTTCCCGGCAGCGGCGGTGGCGTGGATGATGTCGCCCATGTCATCCAAGTCGCCCTTACCCCGGTCTTCCTGTTGTCGGGGATCGGCACGTTGCTCAACATGTTTAACACCCGGCTTAATCGCGTCTCCGATCATACGGAGCACCTTACCGAATTGGCGGACGTTGAAACGGACCCGGTCAAACTCGGAAGTCTGGTTTCTCATTTGATCCGCCTACGTCGTCGACGCGTGGCGCTCGACGCGGCGGTCGTACTCGCAGCCACTGGTGCCGCTTCCACGTGCGGGGCGGCCTTCGTCCTTTTCCTTGGCGGCTTGCGAGATACACAGATCGCCTCGTGGCTAGTGGTTCTGTTCGGCGCCGCGTTAGGCTGCACAGTGGCGGCCCTGGTCGCGTTCCAAGTCGAAACCGTGCTTGCCTGGCACGGGCTGAGTCGGGAGGGACCCATGCCGCGTAGCAAGCCGAATTAAGGCCGCGGTCGGTGGCACCCGGCGGCCACTCGGACTTCAGCCTGGGTGAATGAGCTAGGATTGAGGCTGCTCTGTTCCCGTGGATTGTCTTTTGGCTTGCGGGATCTGCCGGGTGCAGGATTTGAACCCGCGACCTTCGGTTTACAAAACCGCTGCACTACCACTGTGCTAACCCGGCGCGCGATCCTTGTAGCGCAAAGCTGCGCCGTTACCCAAGCCCCGAGCCACAAGTCCCGAACGGCGACGGCTCCCGCCGGCCTTGCTTCGTGTCGTTCCCGCTCTGGCCCGTGACAAACGGTAGCCCAATCGAACGGAGAATCCACGTTGGAGGTCTCGGCCACACTGCGCTACGCTTCGCGGGGCAGGACCGGCCGCAATGCGATCTGATGCTGAAGGAAACGCCGCTATGACCGATGTCGCGCTGTTTGCCATCATCCGCGAGCGGCGGCCCACGGGCGTGACCGGTGACGTGCTGAATGTGGCGGGGCTCACGCACGAGTTACTGCCGCCGAGCATCCGGGCGTTGCAGCCGGACACGATGCTGATCGGGCGGGCGATGCCGGCGCTGACCGGATCTCACCGCGAAACGCGGGCGATCAAGGTACTGGGCTTCCCCATATTCCCGGCCGGATCATACGCGCAGGATTTGCGGCTGCGCGGCCGGGTAAGCTACACGATCGGCGCCGACCACAGCACGCAGTCCATGTTCGACAAGACAGGTTTCTACAAGACGAAGGCCCCATGAGCGTGCTCGATCCTCGGCTGCTATTGCTGGATGGCGATGACAACGTGCTGGTGCTGGGCGCGCCGGTCGCGTCCGGGGACGTGTTGCTGATCGACGGCGTGTCCGTGCGCGCGGATGCGCCGATCGGGCGGGGGCATAAGGTGGCGCGGCGGCCGATCGCGCTGGACGAACAGATCATTAAATACGGCGCGCCGATCGGCCGGGCGACGGCGGTCATTGCCCGCGGGGAGCATGTCCATGTCCACAACATTCGGAGCGACTACACGCCCACTTACGTCATTGGCTGACGCGCCCGCCGGGGCCGATATGCGCGGCTGGCGGCGCTCCGACGGGCGTAAGGGCATTCGCAACGTTGTCGCCGTGGCGTACCTGGTGGAGTGCGCGCACCACGTCGCGCGGGAAGTGACGGCCGCTTTCCATGGCCAGGACGTTCACCTGATCGGCTTCCCCGGCTGCTTCCCCAACGCCTACGCGCAGCGCGTGATGGAGCGGCTGTGCACGCATCCGAACGTGGGCGCTGTGCTGATCGTCTCGTTGGGATGCGAGAGCTTCAACAAGCGGCAACTGGCGCGGATCGTGGCCGAGAGCGGACGGCCGGTGGAGACGCTGGTGATCCAGGAAAGCGGCGGCACACGCCGGACGGTGGCCGCCGGGCGCGCGTGGGTGGCGGCGCAGATGGCTGCCCTGGCCGGGGCGCCGACGGAGCCGATGGGTGTACACGATCTGATCGTCGGCACGATCTGTGGTGGGTCTGACGGGACCAGCGGCCTGACGGGTAATCCGGCGGCGGGGCGCGCGTTCGATACCCTGGTCGCGGCCGGTGCGGCCTGTATTTTCGAAGAAACGGGCGAGCTGATCGGCTGCGAGGACATTATGGCCGCCCGGGCCGCGACGCCGGCGCTGGCCACCGCACTGCGCGCGTCGGTGGCCAAGGCGGCGGTTTATTACGCGACGCTCGGCTACGGTAGTTTCGCCTCGGGTAACGCGGATGGCGGGCTCTCGACGATCGAGGAGAAGTCGATGGGTGCCTATGCGAAGTCTGGCCGCTCGCCGATCGTGGGCCTGATCAAGCCCGGCGATATCCCCCCGCGGGCCGGGCTATATTTGATGGACGTTGTGCCGGATGGTGAGGTGCGGTTCGGCTTTCCAAATATCAGCGACAATGCGGAGATCGTGGAACTGATCGCATCGGGTGCGCACGTGGTGCTGTTCGTGACCGGGCGCGGATCGGTGTCTGGGTCGGCGCTGTCGCCCGTCATCAAGATTTGCGCCAACCCCGACACGTTCCGGCGGATGGAGGACGATATGGACATAGACGCCGGCCGGATTTTGGAAGGCAGGGGAACGTTGGACGGTGTTGGGGCGGAGATTGTGGACCTGGTTTGCGCGGTGGCGGGTGGCGCGCGGACCAAGTCCGAGGCGATGGGCCATCAAGAGTTCATTTTGGGCTATAAGAGTTTCGAGCCGATCGGGCCTGCGTGCTTACCTGTCTAGCACCGCCCGACCTTAATGGCGTCGATCTCAGCAGTGTCCGACATGGGCCGGCTCGGGTTTGATCGACCGAACGACGGCCGCCAATAGGCGGAGCGCATCGGGGCCGCCCTGATCGGATAATTCGCCTGCCTCCATCACGCCGGCCAGTGTCTCGGCCTGTTTCGCGATGGTCTCAGCCGCCCGTTGCATGGCTGACTGAGCGAGGGCCAGTTGGAGATCGTCAGAAAGAGCGCACCAGGAACTCAGCATTAGGGTATTTCCCCCTCACTATGCCCTTCTGGCGTTGCGCGTGCCGCATGATCGCCGCGGTCATGGCGAAAGATTAGGCGGAGATGGTTAACAATTTCTACACTGGGACTTTCACGGTTTCGGCAGTCAATCGGCTATTCCGGGCGGACCAATTCATACAGTGCCACGGTGGCCGCGGCGGACACATTAAGGCTCTCCATACCGCCAGGCATAGCAAGGCCCGCGAGTTCGTCGCATGTTTCACGCGTCAGGCGGCGTAGGCCCGCGCCCTCCGCGCCCAACACCAGCGCGACCCGGCGTTCGCGTAGCGGCCCGCCGCGTAGGGGAGGACCGCTAGCGTCCAGGCCCACGACCCAGAAACCGGCCGCCTTCAGGACGGCGAGCGTTCGGGCCAGGTTGACGGCGCGCAATAAGGGAACGATCTCAAGAGCGCCAGAGGCGGCTTTGGCCAGCACGCCGGTTTCCTCGGGCGCATTGCGGTCCTGCATGAACACAGCCGCGGCACCGAACGCGGCGGCGCTGCGCAACAGGGCGCCGACGTTGCGGGGATCGGTCACCTGGTCCAGCACCAACACCGGGCCCGGGCGTTCGAGAACGGTCGCGAGCGGCGGCGACGTCAGCAGATCAGCGAGCAGCGCGGCCCCTTGATGGACAGTGTCGCGGCCCAGCAGCAGGTCGAGTTTGGCACGGACCACGCGCTCGGTCGGCAGCGGCCAGGGCTGGGGAGTGTGCTCGGCAAGTGCGGCCTCGGCGTCTTCGGTCAGCAGCAATCGCTTTAGGCGCCGGGCTGGGTTGGCGAGGGCGGCGGCAACAGCGTGGGTGCCGTGCAGCCAAACGCTACCGCGCGGTGCGTCGCGGGGGCCCGAGTTGCGGCTGTCGGGACTGCGCGTGTCGGTGCTGTACGCGCCGGGACGGGTGGCGGACGATTCCGGGTTTGGTTGCGCTGCGGCAGGTGCGCGCAGCGTGGTCGGGCTAGGCTCGGGCGGCGGCATGGCGGCCGGGGCCGGTGCGGCGGGCTGACCCAGCGTGCGGGGCACGCGGGCTTCGCGTTCTGGCGGGCGGCTGGGACGGGGGCCGGTCGCCTTGCGGTCGCGGGCGGGCGGCTTGGTCCGGGCCGGCGTGCCGGTGCTCGCGGGGGCCGGGGGTCGCTCGGACGGATCACGGGTAGTGTAGTCGGCCCGGGCGGGGGCGTCTGCGCGGCCCGGCCCTTCGCTGCGACTTGGTCCGGCGCTGCGGGTAGTTGCGTTACGGGCATCGGGGTCACGGGTGGTGTAGCCGGCCCGGGCGGGAGCGTCTGCGCGGCTCGGTCCTGCGCTTCGACTTGGTCCTGCGCTGCGGGTAGTTACGTTGCGGGCATCGGGGTCACGGGGGGCGTAGCTGGCCCGTGCAGGGGCGTCTGCGCGGCCCGGTCCTGCGCTGCGGTCCGATCCTGCACCTCGACCCGCGCCTGCGCTGCGGCCGGGTCCTGCACTGCGGCCGGGTCCTGCACTGCGGGTAGTCGCATCGCGGTAATCGGAGCCACGGGGGGTGAAGCCAGCCCGTGCGGGACCCTCGGGACGGGCTGCCCCGTCCGTTCGGGGGGCGGTGTTGCGCGTGGGGCCGTTACGGGGCGGGCCGGGACGCTTGCCGTCATTCGGGGCGCCCCGCGGCGCATCGCGTGGGGTGGGGGGGCGGCTTGGCGGGCGGCCTGATGAACCGGGGGGCTTGGTGGGCATAGCGCGGTATAGCGCGAACTTGTCATGCGGCCTACTCGCCACCGGCCGGCTTTGTCAGATTACGGCGTGACGGGTGCGGTCTTACCCGATAGCCGCTCCCAAACGGCCACGATGTCGTCGCCAAACATCGCGGCCGAGATCTTCGCGTGTTCCGCCTCGCTTGCCGACACTGCCTCCCGTAAACCGGGAATCGTAAGAAGGCGTTCGATCTCGGCTTTGACGCGGTCCAGCAAAGGCTCGGGGAACGCCCGCCGGGTTCCGTCTGTTCCGGCGACCGGTTCCCAGTCAAAGAACGTGTCGAAATCCCGGCCAGGTGTATTTACCGCCGTGTCGCCCAAGCCGCGGAAGCGCTTATTGGCAAACTCAGCGAACGACCGTTGGAAATAGTGATGAAGGCGGGCGCCACTATAGTCGATCGGATAACTCACCCAGGGCGTCATTATCGCATCGTCGAAGGCGGAATTGACGAACGGCACGTCGAAATCCGGGACGTGAATGTTGTCCATCTCCGAAATGCTCGGCAAATGGACCAGCGGCTTGATGCAGGCGTAGTCTTTGCGAAGCGTAAAACGCTCCGCCATTAGGCCGGGCCCGTGATGGATGATCCCGTCGCTGCCGAACCAATCCCAATGGAGGAGGACTGCCCCAGGCGCGACTCCGCCACGTTTGGCAATACCGTGGTCCAGGAATGTCCGGACCGAAAAGTCGAACGCTTGATCCGGGACAAGCAGTTCGTCGAAGTCGAAATAACCCACCCACTCATACTCCCGCAGCTGCCGCAGAAGCTGGATCGAGTGTTGATAGGCTTTCTTTTGCGGCGAGACGCTCGCACCGACGACGTTGCGGATCAGCGTGATGACCCCGGCCGCGTGCAGCAGCTCCAGAATGGCGTCGGAACCATCCGTATTATTGTTCGTGTAGATGAATGCGTGGTCGAAACCGACGATTCGGTGATGGGCCAGCCATTCGACCAGATACGGACCCTCGTTTCGTGCGGCACCGACCGTCGCTGCTTTCTTGTGCGGCCTAGCGGTACGCATAAGGTGGATATTGACCCACTGCCAGGTCGTAAACGCCCCCTTTCCAACGGCGATCGGATCAAGTTCCGGGCCGATCGTCAGGATATCGCGCGATGCGTTATCCCACATCGCTGTCGGGTAGAGGTCCGCGATTTCTTGCACATTCTTCGCGCAGGCTGCATCGACGGGCGTCGCGCATGCTGGGAAGTGAGCATGCTGGTCGAGGGCAACCTCCGTCATAAAAGGCGTATAGAAGTTACCCAGCCGGTGCGCCATCCTGAGAAGGATACAGGGTGGACGGCGAGCGTTGGGTCGTCCGCAAATCCGTCATGGGCGATCGTGCCGGTATAGCCGGTGGCGAGGGCAACCTTGTCCGTGGGTTTAGATCGCCCGGGCCGGTCCCGGATTCATGCGGCAATCTTGTGACGCCAATAGGCCAGGGTGTCAGCCACGGTTTGGGCCCATGGCACAGCGGGTGCCCAGCCCAGCGCGCGCAGTCGGCCTGCGTCCCCGGCGGCGATGGGGATGTCGCTCGGGCGCAGGCGGGCGGGGTCGGTCTGAATATCCGCTGTGACCCCGGCCGCATGCAACAAATCCCGCAGCACGTCGCCGATCCGCCGGGATTGGCCGGACGCAACATTCAGTATCGCGCCCGGCGTCAGGTCCGCGGCCAGGACCTGGGCATAAGCGGCGCAAACATCCCGCACGTCGAGGAAGTCGCGTAACGGCGACAGGTCGCCCACCTGTAACACGGGCGGTTGCAGCCCGGCGGCAATACGGGCGACCTGCCGCGCGAACGCGGCCACAACGAACGCGTCGGTTTGGCCGGGTCCGGTGTGATTGAACGGGCGCATGCGGATGGCGCGCAGCCCCTCCGCCGCCATGGCGCCGAGGGCTAGGTCGGCGGCGGCCTTGGTGGCGGCATAGGTGTTGAGGGGGGCAAGCATCGCCGTCTCATCGATCGGCACGCCCGACCGAAACGTGGCCCCGTACAGGTCGGCGGTGGAGGCGAATAGCAGCGTGGCGCCCGGCGCGTGGGCCAGCACCGCGGACGCGATATGCAATGTGCCGTGCAGGTTCACATGCCACGCGCGTGCCGGGTCCTGGCGGGCGGCGGGGATGGCCGCGATGGCCGCGAGGTGAATGACCGCGTCTGGCGCTACGGTGGCGATTTCGTCCATGACCGCTTCACGGTCGGTTACGTCGGCTGTGGCCTCCGTGATCGCAGCGTCCGGATAGGCGTGGGCCAGTGCGGGCATCAGGTGGACACCCACAAACCCGCCAGACCCGGTGACCAGGATGCGGCGGGGCACCGGCATCAACGCATCCGAGCGTGGTGCCGGGCGATATCGGCGTCCACCATTTCCACGACCATGTCGGCCAATGGCGTGGCGGGCGACCAGCCGAGCTGCTGCCGGGCCTTACTGGCGTCGCCAAGCAGGATTTCGACCTCGGCCGGGCGCATGAAGCGCGGGTCGATACGGACGTAGTCCTCGTAATTAAGGCCGACATGGCTGAAGGCGAGGCGGCATAGCTCACGGATGCTGGTCGTGATGCCGGTCGCGATCACGTAATCATCGGCCTTTTCCTGCTGCAGCATCAGGTACATAGCCTGCACGTAATCCCGCGCGTGGCCCCAGTCGCGCTTGGCGTCGAGGTTGCCGAGCGACAGGTGATCCGTCAGGCCAAGCTTAATCCGGGCCACACCGTCGGTGACTTTTCGGGTCACGAACTCGATGCCGCGCAACGGGCTTTCGTGGTTGAACAGGATGCCGGAGCTGGCGTGCAGACCGAAGCTTTCGCGGTAGTTGACGGTCATCCAGTGGGCGTAAAGCTTGGCCACGCCATAGGGGCTGCGCGGGTAGAACGGCGTGCGTTCGGACTGCATCGGCTCCTGGATCAGGCCGAACATTTCGCTCGATGACGCCTGGTAAAAGCGTGCCTCAGGCCGGGCAATGCGGACCGCTTCGAGCACGTTGCCGGCGCCCAGCGCGGTAACAGTGCCGGTCAGTAACGGCTGCTGCCAGCTGGCGGCGACGAAGGACTGGGCCGCGAGGTTGTAGATCTCGTCGGGCTTGTGGTCCTGGATGATCCGGATGAGCGAGCTGAGGTCGGTCAAATTACCGTCCACGAGCTGTACGTGGTCGAGGATGCCGAGCCAGCGCATCCGCTCGCCAATGACGTCGGAGCTGGCGGAGCGGCGCATGAGGCCGATGACAGTGTAGCCGCGGCCGAGCAGTAGCTGCGCGAGGTACGCGCCGTCCTGACCAGTGACGCCGGTGACGAGGGCTGTGGGCATGCGTGTTCCTGTTTGCGGTCGTTTGGGGTGGGTTAGAGTAGGGCGGGGCGTGCGTCTATTGGGGGTGCGCCCGGCGCGTATGCCGGTCGCGCGTAGATTCCTTGCGAGCGGGTGGGGTTTAAGGTAGGCGGGCCACCGCTAGACGATGCTCGCCGCGCAGTTTTCCAAGAGATTGGTGATCCAACCATGGCCAAAGTTCGGGCAATCGCGCTCTATCTTCCGCAGTTTCATCCGATACCCGAGAACCATGAGTGGTGGGGAAGCGGTTTTACCGAATGGACCAAT
>JANPPS010000191.1:0-25466 GCA_031428635.1 Rhodospirillales bacterium | reverse complement strand
CACCGCACGCCGCCAGAGCCACCGCCGATTACAAAGAGATCATAGTCGTAGATCATGTACCAATCCCACCAAGCGCCACGTACTTGATCTCTAAGTAGTCCTCGATCCCGTACCGGCCACCCTCGCGACCCAGGCCGCTCGCCTTTACGCCGCCAAACGGGGCCACTTCGGTCGAAATGATGCCCTCATTCACGCCGACGATCCCGTACTCCAGCGCCTCGGCCACGCGGAAGATACGGCCCACATCGCGGGCGTAGAAATAGGCGGCCAGGCCGAATTCGGTGTCGTTGGCCATCTCGATCGCCTCGGCCTCGGTCTCAAACCGGAACAGGGCGGCGGCGGGGCCGAACGTCTCCTCGTGAAAGATCGCGGCCGTGCGAGGGACGCCAGTCAGGATCGTGGGCTCGAAGAACGTGCCGCCCAGTGCGTGACGGTGGCCGCCCAGGACGACCGTTGCGCCCCGTTCGACAGCGTCGGCGATGTGCTGCTCGACCTTCTCGACGGCGTCCATATTGATCATCGGGCCCTGCGTCACGCCCGCGTCCATGCCGTTGCCAACACGCAGCGCTTCGACCGCGACCTTCAGCTTAGCCGTGAACGCGTCGTACACGCCCGCCTGCACCAGCAGCCGGTTGGCGCAAACGCAGGTTTGCCCGGCGTTGCGGAACTTGCTCGCCATCGCACCCACAACCGCCGCGTCCAGGTCGGCGTCGTCAAACACGATGAACGGCGCATTACCGCCCAGCTCCATGCTTGCCTTCTTCACCGTGGGCGCGATTTGGGCCAGCAGCTTGGACCCGACCTCGGTCGATCCGGTGAACGTCAGTTTGCGCACCGTGGGGCTGCTGGTCAGTGCGCCGCCGATCGGGCCGGACGGGCCGGTGATGACGTTACACACGCCGGGCGGCATACCGGCGCGTTCGGCCAGTACTGCCAGCGCCAAAGCGGAGTACGGCGTCTGGCTCGCGGGACGGATCACGCCGGTGCAGCCCGCGGCCCATCCGGGTCCGGCCTTGCGGGTGATCATCGCGGCCGGGAAGTTCCAGGGTGTAATCGCCGCGAAAACGCCGATCGGCTCCTTCATCACCAGGATGCGGCGGCCATGCGCGTTCTGCGGCACCATGTCGCCGTACACGCGCTTACCCTCTTCGGCGAACCACTCGATGAAGCTGGCGGCATACGTGATCTCCCCCCGGCTTTCGGCCAGCGGCTTGCCCTGCTCGGCGGTCATGATGATCGCGAGGTCTTCGGTGTTGTCGAGCATCAGCTGAAATAGGCGGCGTAGAATGGTGGCGCGTTCCTTAGCCAGCAGCGCCCGCCAAGCCGGGTAGGCGCGGGCGGCGGCGGCGATGGCGCGGTGGGTTTCAGCCGCACCCAGCGCGGGGACGGTACCGATGACGTCGCCAGTGGCCGGGTTGCGGACCGCCACGGTCGTGCCGTCATCGGCTTCGATCCACTGGCCACCGATATGGCAGGCCTGGCGGAACAGGCTCGGGTCGTTCAGCGGTAGGGGGGCGGTTTGGTTCAGCATGAGGGTATTCCTTGGCTGCGGGGCGGGCCGGGTTGTGTCTACATTGAGGTATGTGGGGTGGCCCATCAGGGCGCGAACGGAAATGTACTCATTGATTTCGGGCCAATGGACGCCGCGACCGCGTCGGGCACGAGGAAGTCATCATCGCCAAGGGCGAGGCAGGGTTGGATGCCGGCCTTCGCGTCGGGCACGATGCGTTGGAGACATGGCTAGATTTGCTGGACCACAACCCAAACGCCCTCTTAGCCCCGTCTCTCCCGAACCTGTCACTAAACCTAGCGGATATTGCTCGACGCGTGAGGAACCGCTGAAAGCCACCGAAGCGCTGCGGCAAACCCGGGATCTCCTTACGTAGAGGAAATACTTTCTCTATTCGGCGAGCGATAACCGGGCAGAGCACTAGCGGGCAACAAGGGGTGCGTCATGCACACATGTGTCGCTATGCGGTTAGGCGACCGATGGCGCCCGGCGTCGGCGGCAAAAGGTTATCGCCCCCACCCACAGGCCCTATTTGGGGGCCGTTATGCATTCGGATCATTCGAAAGCCATACCAACGGTCAGACACGCCGCTGCTTGACCGAGGTTGAACCGAAGACCGGAGGACTTTTCGATCTCGATCGGCCAGTCGTACGGGCCGTCTCCGTCCAAGAGGAGCGGCTAGTGTACCACTAGACTTTCCGCCGCGCCGCCCGGTACAGCGCCGCCCGCCCCGGCTTTTCCGTTTGCGTCGCGCGCCCGAATGCCATCGCGTCGGGTAAGACGTCCCTTGTGATCACGCTGCCCGCCGCCACGAACGCGCCGTCGCCCAGGGAAACCGGCGCGACCAGCACGGCGGAACTACCTACGAACACGCCCGAGCCAATCGTTGTGCGGTGCTTGGCATAGCCGTCGTAATTACAGGTAATCGTGCCCGCGCCGATGTTGCTGCCGGACCCGATCGCGCTATCGCCCAGGTAACTCAGATGGTTCGCCTTCGCCCCCGCCCCCAGCGTTGTCGCCTTCAACTCGACAAAATTACCGACATGCGCGCCCGCGCCCACCACTGTTCCGGGGCGCAACCGCGCATAGGGCCCAATCACCGCTCCCTCACCCACGTCGGCACCCTCAAGGTGGCTGAACGCCTTGATCTCAGCGCCCGTCGCAACCGTGACGCCGGGCCCGAACACCACGTGGGGGCCGACGATCGTGTCGGGCGCCAGGCGGGTATCGGCACTGAACGTGACAGTGTCCGGCGCCGTCAACGTAGCACCGCCCGCCATCGCCGCATTGCGCAGCCACCGCTGCACCGTCGCCTCCGCCCCCGCCAGTTCGGCGCGGGAGTTCACGCCGTGCAACTCCTCCTCCGGGGCCTCGACCGCCGCCACACGCACGCCAGCGGCGCGGGCCAGGGCCACACAGTCTGTCAGGTAGTACTCGCCCTCGGGGCTGGGCTGAACCTGATGCAGCCACCCCTCGAACGCACGGGCGTCCGCGCACAGCACTCCTGCGTTGCACAGGGGGATGGCGCGCTCCGCCTCGGTCGCGTCCGTCCACTCGACAATGCGGGCGACGTCGGCGCCGTCCATCACGACGCGCCCGTACCGCCCGGGGTCAGCCGGGCGCATCGCCAGCAGCGTCAGGCCGGCTTCCCGCCGTGCGTCCAGCAGCCGGCGCAGGGTATCGGGGCGAATGAGCGGATTATCGGCGTACAGCACCGCCACGTCGCCATCGCCGAAATACGCGGCCGCCTGCAACGCCGCGTGCGCTGTGCCCAGCCGATCCTGCTGCACCACCGTCACGTGCGGCGCGCCGACAGCGGCCAGCGCGTCCATGCCGGGCCCCACCACGACCACGATACGGTCGAACACGCCCGCGCAGCTATCGATCAGATGCGCCAACATCGGCTGGCCCGCGATACGATGCAGGGCCTTCGGCAACGCCGACTTCATACGTGTGCCGAACCCGGCGGCTAACAGAATCGCGGTACCGGACATGCGGGCACCCGTAGCCCCCGCCGACGCCCCGTGTCAAAGGTCGCGGATGCGCCCAACCCTAATCCTCGACCTCGACGGCACCCTCGTGGACACGCTGCCCGAGCTACTGACGAGCCTGAACCGGGTCACAGGCGGCGGCTACACGCTTGCTGAAATACGGCCCTGGATCGGCGACGGCGCTATGGTGCTGGTCCGCCGTGCCTTGATTGCCCGCGGCCGCACGGCGACGGAGGACGATTTGCGTACCCTGACCGCCGACTACGGCAGGGTTTTATCGGACCAATCGCAGCCCTACCCCGACGCCGCCAACGCGCTGGATACGTTAGCGGCTGAGGGCTGGCGCATAGCCGTCTGCACCAACACGCCAGAGCATGCGGCCCGCGCGCTACTGGCCGCATGCGGCCTGCTGCGCCACATGGACGCAGTGGGTGGCGGTGACAGTTTTGCCACGCGCAAGCCGGACCCGGCGCATCTGCTGGCGACGCTTACGGCAGCCGGCGGCGATGCGCGCGCTGCGGTGATGGTCGGCGACCATCAGAACGACATTCTGGCCGCGACCGGGGCAAGTGTACCGGCCGTATTTGCGAAATGGGGCTATGGCGACGACGCAACTGGGGCTGCCGCGACGGCCGCCGGGTTCGCGGCACTGCCGGAGGTGGTGCGCAGGCTTATTCGGTGATGAATAGCGACGCCTCGCCAAAAAACTTGGTCGGTATCGAAATCCGGACCGGCACGGGGGGACCGCCAGGCGTCACTGGCGCGAACCATGCGTTGGCCAACTGGGGTTTGCGGAACTGCTCATCCGTGTCCGGCATGAACCCGGCCACAAACCGTGCGGTCACGATGCAGTGCAGCGCGTTGCCCGAAAAACTCGACCGTGACGACGGCGGTAGGAAGTCGGTGCCGCCCGTCCGCGCCTCGATCTCACTCAGGCGGCGGCCGTCATAGGTCGTGGCCTGGCCCTCGCATGTGCCGGTCGTCGTCACATGGCGCAGCAGGTCGGCCATGGCCGACAGGCCGTCGACGGTATGGGCCTGTAGCAGTTCTGGCACCGGCTCACGCCCGTCATCATTGGGCGGCTGCATCTGCCGCACGTGCGGCGTATCGTTGGTGTAATCGATCTGAGTAACGCGCGGCTGACCCTTGAACACGCCACTGCTGAACGCCCGGTCCGGCCGCGGCCGCCCGGCCACGATCCGGCCAGTGACGATCGCATCGGTCCCACCCGGGAACAGCGCCGCCGCGGCACCCGCAGTACGAAAGCTGGTGCGGACCTGGTACGAGGGTCCGGCCAGGTCGAACACGGCCGTAACAGCCACCACCCGCGACCCGGCCGCGTAACCCGCGTAGTGCAATTCGGTTTCTGCCCAAGCTGGGGTTGCGGCGAGTATGGTGACGATCAAGAGGGCGCGCATACCGGTGACATAGCGCGCTCCGGCCACGCCGTAACTTGACATCCCGTTGAGCGCCCCCCAAACCGCCGCTTCCCGGGCATCAAGCCATCGGACCGGGCGCGTAGCTCAGCGGTAGAGCATTCGCTTCACACGCGAAGGGTCACAGGTTCAATCCCTGTCGCGCCCACCATCGGGGTTGGGAATTAACTAATGGCCACCTCACCCATTCGTCTCGCGATCATCGGCGCTGGCATTATGGGCGACCGGATGTTGAGTGCCGCGCTGAGCCATTCATCCGACTTCGTAACGATCGCTGCCATCTGGGACGCAGCCCCGGCGGCACTCGACCGGATTGACACCATCATGCCCGGCGCGCCCCGCTCGGTTTCCGCCGCTGCGGCGATCGACGCCGCGGATTGCGTGTACATCGCGACGCCCCCCGCGACCCATATCGCCTATGCCGAACAGGCGTTCGCCGCGGGCCGGGCCGTGTTTCTCGAAAAACCACTGGCGACCGACGTCAGTGGTGCACAGGCCTTCATTAACCGGGCCACCGGTCAGCGCGCGGCGGTCAACTTTCCGTTCGCCTCTAGCCTGGCGGTTGAGCGCCTGCAGCAATGGATCGCGGAGGACCCCGATCGCACAGCCTCTGCGCTGGACATCGACGTGGCCTTCGCCACCTGGCCGCGACCCTGGCAGCAGGCCGCCGCCGGGTGGCTGGACGCGCCCGAGGAGGGTGGGTTTACGCGGGAAGTCGTCTCCCACTTTCTCTTTTTGGCCAGACGTCTGCTCGGGCCGCTACAGCTCATATCGGCCCACGTTGAACGGTTCGAGGGCCGCACGGAACGCGCCATCGACGCGCGTCTGACTGCTGGCGACGTTCCCATCAACCTAACCGGCGCGGTCGGTACAACGACCGCTGACGACCACAACACCTGGACCCTGCGCGGCACCGGGGCAGTTCGGTTGCGCGATTGGTCCTGGGCAGAACGTGAGCAGCCCGATGGCACCTGGGCGACAGATCCCAGCGCGGCCCCGAACGAGGCGACCCGGCCGCTTGTTCTCCGCCGGCAGCTAGAGGCGGTCGCGCGCATGACGCGGGGCGGGCCGCATCACCTCGCGACGCTGCAGGAAGCGCTCGAGGTACAGATCATTGTCGAGGCGATTTTACGAGCGCCGAGCAGGTAGCCGCTACCCCGCCCGGTCCGGAGACCCCGGCTCTCCCAAATCCCACCACAACCCGGCGAAGGCCGCCATACCCTGCCGCGCCGGTGCCTTCAGCAGGTGCTCGTCCGGCCCGTGCTGCTTGCACCCGTTATAGCTGTGCGGCACCCACAGCAGCTGCACATCCAAATGGTCCATGAACGCGTCGTTCGGCAGGCCGCCGCCACTATTGGGGATTACCTGCACGGGCATGCCCAGTGTTTGCTCGACGCTTGCGACCGCCCAGTGGACCCAGGTATTGGTGGGGTCCGACCGCCGCGCGGGCATACGAACGCCATGGGCGATCAGCTGCACGGCGCCGAACCCGGCCGCGTCCAGATGGGTACGTATCGCCGCCTCGAACGTCGCCGGATCCACGTCGACGGTGTAGCGTAGCTGCAGGTGCGCGCGGGCGTTGGGGGCAATCGCGTTGACCGGATTTTCGGGCCGGCCGGAAATCATCGCCAGTACCGCGAGACTGGTCCAGCCGTACACTTTCTCGGCCGCGGTCAGCCCGGGCTCACCCCACTCCGGATCGATGGTTGCCGCCTCCCCCTCCGCTTGCAGCACGAGACCGGATAGCGCGCTCTTCACAGCAGGATGCAGCGCCACCGGCACCAGGCCACGCACTAGGATGCGGCCATGGCGGTCCACAAGGCTCGTAATCGCATGGGCCAGCACAACGGCCGGGTCGGTTGTGATACCGCCCCAATTGCCGCTGTGCACGCCCCCTGGCCGCACATCGACGATCAGGTCGAAGTGGAACGTGCCGCGCGTGCCGGTCGAAATCGTGACCACGGACGAGTGTACGCGCGGCCCGTCGCTGGCTAACAGAACATCCGCCGCCAACTGCTCCCGCCGGGCAGCAATTACCTCCCGCAGGCCGCGGGACCCGGCCTCCTCCCCCATCTCCAGCACTAGTTTTACGCTGAAGCCCAGGCGGCCGTTGCGGGCGGCGATGACGTGCTCCAACGCCGACAGGTTGATCGCATGCTGACCTTTATTATCGGCCGTCCCGCGCCCGTACCAACGGTCGTCCTCGTCCACCAAAACCCACGGGGAGCGGCCATCTGTCCATTGATCCGTCAGCGCCCGGACGGTGTCACCGTGGCCGTAGGTAATGACCGTAGGACCCGAGGCTTCCAGCCGTTCCGCCAGCAGAATCGGGCCCAGGCCGTCGATCGGGTTGGGCACGATCTCGACGGTGAACCCCATGCGCTCCAGCCATGGGCGCACGTGCTCGACATAGGCGATCAGGTCCGGCAGATGTCCAGGATCCTGGCTAGTGCTGGGGATCGCAACTAGCGCGGCCAGGCGGTCGCGAAAACCGCCGCCGTCGAAGAACTCGAGCGCAGACTGAATGGCGTCGGCACGCATGTTCATGGTTTACCCTCGTTTTCGAAGCAGCCTAAACGCCGTCAACCAGCCCGGCAAGCCGCCATGCAACACAGCCACCATGGCCCCGAACAGGCGCGCCCCGTCCGGTCGCGGCGGGTCCAGATGCGGACGGAAACTGCCGCGCCGCTGGCTGATGGTCTTCACGACCGTCATGCGCAGCAGCCCCTCGGCGCCCCGCGTTTCGCCATATCCGCTGCGGCCACGGCCCGTGAACGGCAGGCGCGGATCGGCGGTCGGCGCCACAACGTCGTTCACGCACACCGACCCGGCGTGCACCCGCCGCGCGAACGCCGCCGCCGCGCGGTCCGGGCCGAACACGGTCGCACCTAGCGCGTAGGGGCAGGCACGGTCCGCGACCAATGCCGCCTCCATCGTCGCGACCGGCACCAGCGCCAACCAGGGCGCGAACACATCTTGTTGCAGCAGCGCCATGTCGGGCCGGGCGTCGTCAACCACCACGGGACGGCCGGGAACAACGACCGCGGACGCACCCTGCCCAACCGCCAGGGCCACCAAGTCCCGTAACTGCGCCGCTATCCGGTCTGGCATGCGCGCATCCGCCAACGCGGGCAGCAATACCATTAGCCGGTCGCGCAATGGCGCGTGATCCGCCGTGGTCACGAATACCCGGCGTGGCGCGATGCAGGTGGCGCCGCCATTCAGCCGCAGCCCATACGCCAGGCAGCGCGCCACCAGCGCCAAATCCGCGCCGGGCAGCACGAACATCGCATCCGCCCCCGACAGCTCCAACGTACACGGCGTCAGCCCCGCGGTCGCCAGCACGCGCCGCCCCGTGTCGGCCGAGCCAGTCAGCACGATGTGGTCGAACCCGGCGGTGACCGCGGCGGGTCCTGCGTCCTCCTCCAAAACCGAGAACAGGCCCACCGGCAACCCGGCCTGCGTCAGCAGTGCGGCCAGTGCCCGCATCGGCGCGGTGCAGCCTGGCGCCGGTTTGACGCAGACCGCGTTGCCCGCCGCCAGTGCCTGCAACGCCTGCGCCCCGGCTAGGAATAACGGGTAGTTACCGGGCGCCAAGACCAGCACGACGCCGCACGGATCGCGCACGATCAATGCCCGCACGCCCCACAGCCAAAGCGGCGCACGGCCCCGGGGGGCCACAGGTGCCAGGATGGCGCGGGCATGGCGGACCAGGAAGGCCGCGGCCTCGGCGAGCGGCAGCACCTCCGCCACGAGGGTGTCGGCCGGGTCACGATCAATGGTCGCGGCCAGGGCACCCGCGTCGCGCGCAATCAGCCGCCGCAGCGTTGCCATGACACGAAGGCGGGCACCAACTCCCGCCCCGGCCCATGCTGGCTGGGCCGCCCGGGCAATATCCAAGGGCAGGCAACTCTCCGGGATGACAAGATCGTCCATTAACCCACCTGTAACCAGCATCTATCGAGCTAACGAGAGAGGGGCTAGTTTGCGTCGCATGTCGTTCCGTACCACGTCTCGCCTATCTGTTCGCAACAGCCTGGATCGCACCGCACGATGACTAAAACCGCAGCCATTATGGGCGCAGGCCCGGGCGGACTGGCCGCGGCCATGCTGCTGGCCAAGGCCGGCATGGATGTGACGGTGTTCGAGCGCCGTTCCATGGTCGGCGGACGGTCCAGCACCATCACAGCCCCAACGGATGTGGGCACGTTCCGCTTTGACTTGGGGCCGACTTTCTTCCTGTATCCCCGGGTGCTTTCTGACATCTTTGCCGCCTGCGGCCGCACGCTGGAGGAGGAGGTCGATCTCATCCGGCTCGATCCGCAATATCACCTGGTGTTCGAGGCCGGCGGCGACATTCAGGCCACTGGCGACATGGCGCGCATGGCAGCCGAGATCGCCCGCTTCTCACCCACAGACGCCGCCGCGTTCCCGCGGTTCATGGCCGATAACCGGAAGAAGTTGGAGGTGTTTCGCCCCGTGCTGGAGAACGCATTCAACTCGATGGCCGACCTGATGCGGCCATCGGTGCTGAAGGGCCTGTCCCGCCTGCGCCCACATCGCAGCGTCGACAGCGACCTCGGCACCTATTTCAAGGATGAGCGCATCCGGCTCGCGTTCAGCTTTCAGTCCAAATACCTGGGCATGTCGCCGTTTCGCTGCCCGAGCCTATTCACAATTCTAAGCTTTATGGAATACGAATACGGGGTTTATCACCCGCGCGGCGGCACCGGTGCCGTCATGGGTGCCATGGCCCGCGTTGCCCGCGACCTGGGCGCCCGCATCGAGCTGAATGCGCCGGTTGAAGAAGTGCTGTTCGAAGGCCGCCGCGCAATCGGCGTCCGCGTGGGCGGCGAGGAAAAGCACTACGACACCCTGGTCGTAAACGCCGACTTCGCCCAGACGATGACAACCCTGGTCCCCGACCGCGTCCGCCGCCGCTGGTCCGACCGCAAGATCGCGTCGAAGAAGTTTAGCTGCAGCACCTTCATGATGTATCTGGGCATCGAGGGTACGCTGCCCGACCTGTCTCATCACACGATCTATCTGTCCGAGGACTACAAGCGGAATATCCGCGAGATCGAGGCGGGCGAGGCACCGAGCGAGCCCAGCTTCTATGTGCAGAACGCCTGCGTGACCGACCCGGCGATGGCACCGCCCGGGCACTCCACCCTGTATGTGCTGGTACCCGTCGGGCATCGCATGGGTGAGGGCGTCGATTGGGCGGCCGAGACCGCACGATACCGCGCCCTGGTGTTCGAGCGGCTGAAACGGATCGGCATCCCCGACATCGAGAGCCGGATCCGGTACGAGAAGATCCTGACCCCGGCCGGCTGGGAGCATGATTTACAGGTTTATCGCGGTGCCACGTTCAACCTGGCGCACAATCTGGCGCAGATGCTGCACTTCCGCCCGCGTAACCGGTTCGAGGATCTGGACGGCGTCTACCTCGTCGGCGGCGGCACCCACCCCGGCAGCGGCCTGCCGGTGATTTTCGAAAGCGCGCGCATCACGTCCCGTCTGATGGCGCAAGATCTTGGCCTGACCCCGGATTGGGAACAGCCGAGCGCCATGTCTTCCGACCATTACATTCCCGCCATTGCAGAGGCCCTATGAACGCCATGCTTCCGATGCGTGCCAACGCGCCTGTGGGCGTCGTAGGTGCGGGCCTAGCCGGATTGGCCGCCGCCTGCGTGCTGGCTGCACGCGGGCACAAAGTCATCCTGTTCGAAAAGAACGCGTGGTTAGGCGGTAAGGCCGCGCAGCTGCAGCAGGACGGGTTCCGGTTTGACATGGGGCCCACGATCCTGACGGTCCCCGACATCCTGGCCCGCGTGTTTGCGGAAGCCGGGCGCAATATGCACGACTACCTCGACCTCGTGCGCCTCGACCCGCAATGGCGCTGTTTTTTCGAGGACGGGTCCGTACTCGACTTGCAGGAAGACGTGCCCGCCATGGCCCGCACAATCGCGCAGTACGCGCCGGGCAGCGAGCAGGGCTTCGAGGACTTCATGGCGATGTCCAAGGGCCTGCACGGCGTGTCGGAGAAGTTCTTCTTTTGGAAGTCGGTCGAAGGCATTACCGATACGCTCGAGTTCAAGGGCATGAACCTCGCGACGCTAAAGGACGTGCTGAGTCTGCGTATGGGCACGTCCGTCGCCGGCCAAATCCGTAAGCGGGTGCCGGATGCACGCGTGTGCCAGATGTTGGACCATTTCGTGCAGTACGTCGGCAGCTCGCCCTACGCGTCGCCCGCCGTCCTATGCAGCATCGCGCATATGCAGACTGAAAAAGGCGTGTGGTACCCGATGGGCGGTACCCGTGCCGTGCCGGAAGCATTAGAGCGGCTGGCCGGTGAGCTGGGCGTCGATATGCGTCCCGGGATCGGTATCGCGCATATCGTAACCGATAACGGCCGGGCCACGGGTGTTGTCACCGAACGGGGTGAGACGATTGGGCTATCGGCCGTCGTCAGCAACATGGATAGCGTTCGTACCTACCGCGAGTTGGTGGGTGGTGCGCCCGCCCGTAGTTTCGCCCGCCGTTGGAAGCGCGAACCCGCGTGTTCGGGCGTCGTGCTCTACCTCGGTTTGAACAAGCGCTACGAGCACCTGGCACACCACGACTTCGTATTCTCCCGCGATCCGGAGGAGGAGTTCGATTGGATCTATGGCAAGGGTGAACCAGCGCCTGATCCCACCGCCTATGTCGCGGCACCGTCCAGTACCGACCCGGCCGTGGCACCCCCGGGTGGCGAGGCGCTGTATGTGCTGGTCCACACGCCCTACCTGCGCCCGCATCACGACTGGTCGAAAATGTTCCCGGCCTATCGTCAGGTAATCCTGGACAAACTGAAGACCTGCGCCGGTATGCCGGACATTGAGGAGCGGATTGTCTTCGAGCACCATTTGACGCCGCAGGATATTCACGAGCGGTATCGCGTGCTGGATGGCGCTATCTATGGCCTCGCCAGCCACGGTAAGGTCAATGGCGCGTTCAAGCCGGGTAACCGTAGCCGCGATCTACCCGGCTTGTATCTTGCTGGCGGTGCGGCCCATCCCGGGCCCGGGATGCCGATGGTGCTGATGAGCGGCTGGATCGCCGCCGACAGCCTGCATCAGGACGTGGCAGCCGGCGTCAAAGTCAGCGTCTGATATGACTGCTCCCCCCCGGGCAGCCGACCCGGTTGCGGAGCGGTCACCCCGGCTGAACTGGGCGTTCGGCTGGTACCTGCGTTGGTATTTCTACCGCCGGTTCAACGCCGTGCGTGTCGCCCATGCCGGGCTACCGCGGGCATGGGCGGGGCGGCCAATTATCGTGTTCGGCAATCATCCGTCCTGGTGGGATCCGGCGTTCTATATCTTACTGTGCATTCGGTTATTTCCGGATCGCGCCGGCTATGGCCCGATGGATGCGGCCGCCTTGCAGCAATACGGGGTGCTCCGCAAAATGGGCGTATTCGGGGTCGATCAATCCTCGTTACGCGGTGCGGCGCGTTTCATGGCAACCAGCCTGCACATACTCAGCCGGCCCGGCACATCGATGTGGATTACTGGTGAAGGCCATTTTACGGACCTTCGGCAGCGACCGATCCGGCTGCGGCCGGGCCTGGCGCATCTGGCGCGGCGGGTGCCGGATGCGGTGTTACTACCGCTGGCGGTGGAATACGCTTTTTGGAATGAGAGTAAGCCAGAAGCGCTAGCAAAGTTCGGCCCGCCCGTCTCGACCCCTGCGGATGCCAGCGTAGCCGGATGGACTGCGCAGCTGGAACAAGCATTGACGGAAACGATGGACGATCTTGCCCAGCTATCGAAGGCCCGGGACCCGGCGCCGTTCGTGTCACTCATCCATGGTGGGGCTGGCGTGGGCGGCATTTACGACGTTTATCGCCGCGGTCGGGCATGGGCTACCGGACGCCGGTTCAACCCCGCTCATGAGCCGCACAAGGCCAGTGAATGACCGTCTTGCTCGCGGTAGTGATCGTGCTGGCGATTGGCCCGGCGCTACTGGGGCTGTGGAACCTCACGCTGTACCGCACCCCTGACCGGGCCGCCGGAATACCGTCCGTCTCGGTGCTGATACCCGCGCGGAACGAGGCGGCGAACATAGCCGATGCCTGCGCCGCCGTGCTGGCGAGTACGGGGGTGACGGTAGATTTAGTCGTGCTGGATGACGGATCGACCGACGCCACGCCCGCCATTCTGGCGCGCATCACCGACCCGCGCCTGCGCGTCGCGTCCGGCGTAGCGCTGCCGCTGGGTTGGTCGGGTAAGCAGCATGCGTGTCAGGCGCTGGCGGGGCTGGCGCGGCACGACCTGATGGTCTGGGTCGACGCCGACGTGCGGTTGGCCCCCGATGCACTGAGTTGCATGGCCGGCTTCATGGACCGCAACGCCGTCGGCCTGGCCAGCGGCTTTCCAATGCAGGTTACCGTGACCTGGGCGGAACGGTTGCTGCTGCCGCTTATCCACTTTTTACTGCTGGGTTACCTGCCGATCTTGATCATGCGACGGCGCCCCGATGTCGGGTTGGGTGCCGGGTGTGGGCAGTTGTTTATCGCGCGCCGGGACGCGTACGCGGCAGCGGGCGGGCATGCGGCAATCCGCGCATCGCTGCATGACGGGCTGACCCTGCCGCGAGCATTCCGCCGGGCGGGGCAGATGACGGGCTTGTTCGACGCAAGCCGTTTGGCCACCTGTCGCATGTACACGAACGCGCCCGAGGTCTGGGAGGGGCTATGCAAAAACGCGACCGAAGGCATGGCGTCCGCACGCGCGCTGCCGCTATGGACCGTAATACTGGCCGGGGGACAGGCGGTGCCATGGCTGCTGCTGCCGAACCCGTGGGCGATCGCGGCCGTGGTCGTGACGATCGGGTTCCGGCTGATTCTGGCCTGGCGGTTTCGGCAGCCCTGGTTGAGTGCCGTGCTTCACCCGATCGGCATCTTGGGCGTGTTGGCAGTGCAATGGACGTCGTTGTGGCGAGCCTGGCGCGGGCGGCCCTCGGTCTGGCGTGGGCGTGCCTACCCGGCGCAGTGATGGCGGGCGATTTGCAGGTTGTGGTTACCAACGTGCGGAATGCGACCGGTCTGATCCAGGTAGGAATTTGCCCGGAGGCGTTATTTTTGACCGAAGACTGCCCCTATAACGCCCAGGCGTTTGCGGTGCCCGGCACAACGATCGTGACCGTACCAAACGTGCCCGAGGGAATTTGGGCGGCCCAGGTCTATCATGATGAGAATATGAATGAGCAGGTGGACCGCGACCTGTTAGGCATCCCCACCGAGGGGATCGGGTTCAGCAATAACCCGCCGTTCCGCTTTGGGCCGCCCAGTTTTTTAGACGCGCGGTTTGGACTGACCCCGGCCGGTGGGCGGATCACGCTGCGGCTGCGTTACTTCAATTAGGGGCTCCCCCATGTTCTTCGACGCGCATCTGTTCGTTTGCACCAATCGTCGCCCCGACGGACACAACCGCGGGTCGTGCGCGGCCGGCGGGTCGGAGCACCTGCGCGACTACATGAAGGCGCGGGCGAAGGAGCTAGGCATCGCCAACATCCGGGTGAATAGCGCCGGGTGTTTGGACCGGTGCGAGTTGGGGCCGTGTTTGGTGATCTATCCGGACGGGGTTTGGTACCGGATTGGCAGTATGGCGGATGTGGATACCGTACTACAGACGCATTTGGTCGAGGGTGGGCGCGCGACGGAGCTAATGCTGCCCGAGTGAGGTACGAAGCCGACCGCCATGCAACGGAACGCAACCCGGACCGTTGCCCGAGTGGCCGCAAACTTCGGCTGATACAGCAGTGCGGAGGGCTTGTCGGCAGTGATCTGAAAAGAGGATTTATAATGCGTGTTCTAGCAGCCTCCATGATCGTGGCACTGCTCTGCTGCAGCTACAGCCCGGCGCGTGCCAATGGTGCCGCGCCCGTCTCGGTGGCGGATCGCCAAGCCATCGAGCACGTCATCACGTCGCAACTCGACGCATTCCACCAGGATGCCGGTGATGCCGCCTTTGGCTTCGCGTCGCCAAACATACAGGCCATGTTCGGGGATGCTCCGCGTTTCATGGCGATGGTGCGGGAGGCTTATCCACCGGTTTACCGGTGGCGCTCCTTCACGTTCGGACAGCTGACGACGACCAGCGAACGGGTCGTGCAAAACGTCATGCTGGTCGGCCCTGACGGTGCGGCAGCGCTCGCGCTATACACGATGGAGCGGCAGCAGGACGGTACGTGGCGCATCGACGGGTGCGCCCTAACGAAGCCAAACGGACTGAGCATCTAACAGATCTGGTTCGGCAATTCAGCACGCGTCACTATTTGCTGATATTTGGCCCAGGCCGTCGGACGATTCGGTGATTAGAACATGCGCCATACCGCAATTCCGATGCATGCGGGTATTGGGGTTACCGCCAGGCTTTCGGGTGCCCGACCAATACCCGGTCTATGATCGTTCGGCCGCTCAATCTTACGTATGACGTCGCCGTGCGATCGACGACCGAAAGCCTTGTGCACCGCGATAGGTGCCCCAACTACGTACTATCAACAACAGAAAGGAGGTGATCCAGTGTCTCATTGTTTCGTACTACGGACCCGCGCCGTGACCTGGATGCCTGCCCTCGTCGCTTCGGCTTCGGCGGGCTGATACCGTCCGGCGACTGCGGTCGTCGAACAATGTGAAGGCCTCGGCACTTGTGCCGGGGCCTTCTGTGTTTCAGGACCCCGCTGTCTGAGGCCTGAACCCCACCTCGTTACACGTCGTCTCTATCGCTGCCTGCCGTCCGCCCACAGCCTTACGCCAATTCTGCTGATCGAAGTTGCGCGTCTCATGCACCCGGTTAGCCTGAGCACTGGCACGGAACTCCGCCCACTCCACGTCCTCGGGTGCCGTGGGGTCGGGTACGTCCTGCAACGACGTTTGACTGGCATCGGCGCGCATCCACAACTCGCGAACCCGCTCCAGCAACGCGTCCACCCGGGCCAGCGCCGCGTCTAGGCTTTGCTGTGCGGTGTATATGGCGGCAAACGGGTCCCACACCTCGAACACGTAGGCGGCACTCCCGTCGGCTTTGTCCTGCCGGGTTATTCTTAATGCGGGGCGGCTCATTAGCTTATCCTAGGATCGTCATAATACCGTGTTATCGGCATCGGGCGGTCCCGGCGCAACCCGCAATCAGGCGTGCAACGCGAATACCAACAGCGTCCGGGACGGAACCTCGTACGGCGCAAAGATCGGGAACAAGTCCTCGGTCAACCGGTCCGGAGCGGCCGTATCCAGCACGCGGTGCCAGCCCTTGCCCCCTGTGGCGGGCGGCAACGCGAACGCGACGGGATGCGGATGGGCGTTCATCAGCAATAGCATCGTCGTATCCGCGCCCGGCCGCTTGATCCCCGTGGCCTGCGCCCGGCCGTCGATCAGCATACCCAGGCACGCCAACGCCGGGTCCTGCCAGTCCCACCACGCCATTTCCGTTCCATCGGCGCGGCACCACGTCACGTCTTTCACGCCCGCGCCCGCCATCTCTTCCCCGGTAAAAAACCGGCCACGGCGCAAAATCGGATAGTCGTGCCGCAATTTGATCAACCGTTGCACCAGCTTCATTTGCGACTGACCCCAGGCGGGCACATCCCAGTCGAGCCAGCTGATCGTATTATCCTGGCAATATGCATTGTTATTACCGGACTGCGTACGCCCAAACTCATCACCGGCAACCAGTAGCGGCGTTCCCTGCGAGAGTAACAAAGTCGCCAGCATATTTTGCATTTGGCGTTGACGGATCGTATTGATCGTATCGTCGTCAGTCTCGCCCTCGACGCCATGGTTTGAGCTGTGGTTATTATCGCTACCGTCGCGTCCGCCCTCGCCATTAGCCTCGTTATGCTTATTATTGTAACTGACGACGTCACGCAGCGTGAACCCGTCATGGGCGGTGATAAAGTTGACCGTCGCCCACGGTTTACGTCCCCGACGGTCGAACAAATCCGCCGACGCCGACAGCCGGCCCGCAAGTGCTGGCGTCATGCCCGGATCGCCCTTCCAAAACCGGCGCACGTCATCGCGGAACTTGTCGTTCCACTCGGCCCACCCTGGTGGAAATTCGCCGACCTGATAGCCGCCCGGTCCGCAATCCCACGGTTCAGCAACCAGCTTCACGCTATTCAGCACCGGGTCTTGCTGACACACATGCAGAAAGCCACTGCTCTGATCGAAGCCATGCGGCTCGCGGGCTAGGATGGTACCCAGGTCGAAGCGAAACCCGTCCACATGCATCTCCTGCACCCAATAGCGCAGGCTGTCGGTCACCATCTGCAGCACACGGGAGTTGCTGAGGTTCAGCGTGTTACCCGTACCCGTATCGTTGATGTAAAACCGCCGATCCGGAGCGAGCCGGTAGTAACTGGCGTTATCGATCCCCTTGAACGACAGCGTCGGACCGCGCTCATTACCCTCCGCCGTGTGGTTGTACACAACGTCCAGGATCACCTCGAGCCCGGCGTCATGCAGGTTCGCGACCATGTCCTTGAACTCGGCATGTGCCGCGGCCGGTTTGCTGCTGTAGCGCGGGTCGGGGGCAAAAAAGCCGATCGTGTTGTAGCCCCAGTAATTCGTCAGCCCGCGTTCGATCAGGTTGCTTTCATCGACGAAGGTGTGGATCGGCAGCAACTCGATGCTGGTGATACCCAGCGCCCGCACGTAGTCGATCACCTCCTTCACCGCCATGCCGCTGAACGTGCCGCGCAACTCGGGCGGTACGGCGGGGTGGGTGCGGGTGAAGCCGCGTAGATGCGCCTCGTAGAAAATGGTCTGGTCCCACGGTACCTGCGGGCGCCGGTCGCGCAACCACGTGAACGCCGGATCGATCACGATGCATTTCGGAACGCTAGCCGCCGAGTTGCGCACGTCGATAATCCGGTCATCGCCGCTTTCGAACCGGTAGCCGAACACCTCAGGCCCCCAGGCGATCGCCCCCACGTGCCCCTTAGCATACGGGTCTAGCAGCAGCTTGTGCGGGTTGAACCGATGACCGGCCTCCGGTGCCCATGGGCCGTGCACGCGATAGCCGTAGACGGTCCCGGGCCGGGCGTCGGGCAGGTAGCCGTGCCAGACCTCATCCGTGTATTCGGGTAGCGTGATACGCTCCAGCTCCTGCCGGCCGGTGGCGTCGAACAGGCAGAGCTCGATCCGGGTGGCGTGCGCGGAGAACAGCGCGAAGTTCACGCCGACCCCGTCCCACGTGGCGCCCAGCGGGTGGGGCAGTCCCTCCGTAATGCTGGACGCGCGCCCGTTGCTCATGCCGCTTGCCGGAGGTTGGGGCCTGGCCGATTGTGGCGCGCAAAGCGAGGGTAGGCATGTACTTCGAGGACGTCGCGATTGGCCAAACCTTTGTCTCCCACGCTATCCCGGTGACACAGGACGAGATCATCGCCTTTGCCATCCAATACGATCCCCAGGTGCAGCACATCGACCCGGAAGGCGCGCGGCATAGCATCTTTGGTGAGTTGGTCGCCAGCGGGTGGCACACGGCCGCGATGACGATGCGGTTGCAGACCGACACATTCATGGGCCGCTTCCCCGGCGGTGCGCTGGGCGCGCAGCTGGACGGCCTGGTGTGGCCACGCCCGGTTCGACCGGGTGACAGCCTGCATGTCCGGCTGGATGTGCTGAGCGCCCGCCCCTCCCGCTCCCGCCCCGATCGCGGTGTGTTGCAGGTGCGGACCACGACCCTCAATCAGCGGGACGAGCCGGTGCAGGAAATGACGGCGTTCATCCTGGTACCACGCCGGCCAGCCTAATCCGCCGCATCCGCCAGCGCACCGCCGGCCAGCCCCGGCAGCAGGGGCAGTAGTTGATTGAGGTCCCGCTCCGCGACGCAGCACAGGTATTGTTGCGCGACAGGGGTGTCACCCGGCGTCTCCGGTAACGGCAGGCCGTCGGCACCGAGTGGTAGTGCTGCCAGCCCCAAATCCGCGTACACCTGCAGCAATCCGGGGCCGGCGCGCCAGACGGCGGCGTCCAGTCCCTCCTGCGCCGCCAAATCCCTTAAATTCCAAATGGCGGACGCGGCGTCGGACGCCGCACCGGCCGGGTCACCCAGGCCTAGCATGACGCGACCGACCCGCCGAAACGGAATTCCGGCGCGCGCCATCTCTCCCATCACGATCCCGTCCGCATGCACGGGGGGCACGGCGCCCAGAGCCGCGTAAAGTAGCCGCCCCTCACAGCCCCAGGCCGTCCAACTGACCCGGCCCGGCCGGATCAGCCGCCACAGCGCGATCAACGCAAGCCCAACCGCCAGCGCCACCGCCAGCCGCAATCCGTTCGGCACGTCCGGCGACAGCACGACCTCCAGCCAATTATTATCCTGCAGGCTCCGCATCCTCGGCTCGAACCCGGCCAGAGCCAGGACGCAGATGATCAACGCCATCAGCGGCACGGCCGTGCTGGCGCGTAACGGTCCAGCGAGCAGCCGGGCGTGGCGGTAATAGGCGTCGCGGAACGGCGCCACCAATAGCGTCGCGAGCACCAGCACGGCGGGGATCCACAGCTCCGTCCGCTGCGCCGCCGTGTACCCGGCCGCCACCAGCAGCAGCACGATCGTACTGCCCCAAGCCAGCGTCACCCGCTGCGCCAGTCCGATCGACAGCACGATCAGCGCCGCACCGATCAACGACGGCACGAACTGTCCGGCATTGGCCGCCAACTCAGCAAAATCCGGATCGATCCAGGAAAAGTCCGGACGTTCGTCCATGACGCCCAGGGCCAGCAGCAGCGCCCCGCACAAGGCTACGGCCCCCGTGGCGGCGCCGGTAGCCAATGCCGGCTCACTCCACCGCGCCAGAGCCTGACGCCGGGGGCCGGCCGGGTTGGATTTAACCAGGGCACCACCCCGCAGCAGAATTTCGTTGCCGGCAAATAGGCTACCGGCCAGAAATAGGGGGATAATGTAGTAATACAGTCGGAACACGACGATCGCGCCCAGGATCTGCGGCGGTTGCAAATATGGTTCCAGCCCCAGCAGCATCGCCGTATCGAACACGCCCAAGCCGCCCGGCACATTGGCCGCAAGCCCGGCGCTGTAGGATGCGACGTACACGCCCAGGAACCGCAGATACGTCAGGCCCGGCGCGGCCGGCAGCAGTTGGTAGACAATGGCGGCCGTGACTGCCACGTCCAACGTCGCCAGCGCCACCTGCACGACCGCCATACGGTAGTCGGGCAGGGTAACGTTATTGCCCATTAACCGGACCGTGCCGACAAACTTGGCTAGGCTTACGTAGGCTGCGACCACCGCCCACAACGCCGCGCCAACCAGGTACATGCCCCAGCGCGGGACGTGGTCGCCGAAGAACGGTATGGCATCCGGCTCCAAGAACAAGATGGCGCCGCCCAGCACCATGCCGCCCAGCCCGAATGTCAGGCTGCAAAATGCCACGACCTTCGCAATCTGTAGCGGCGTCAGCCCCCAATGCGCATAGAGCCGGTAGCGTACCGCGGCACCGCTGACGGCGGCAAACCCTAAATTATGCGACAGCGCATAGGCGCAGAACGACGCGAAGCTGACCCGGGCGTAGCTTACCGGCTTACCGGCATAGATCGTGCCAAGGCGGTCGTAGAACGTGAGCACACCGTATGACAGCACAGTCCAGATAAAGCTTAGCAGCAACGCCCGCGGTGGGATGGCGGCCAATGCCGCTTTGACATCCGCAATCTTGAGGTTACGGAACTCCTTCCAGACCACATACACGGCGCCTACCAGCAGCATCAGGCCGAGTACGGCCGGTAGCTGACGGAGGCATTTCTTCAGTACGGGCGGCATCAGGCGGCGGACGATACAGAAGGTAGGGCCGGACTGAGCCGGTCATGGATCAACGCGACCGTTTCGTCCCGACCGTACAGGGCGACGAACCCGCCGAAGCGCGGCCCCTCCGACTGACCGAGCAGGACTTGGTAAAGGCAGGCAAACCAGTCCTTCAGCGCCGGAAACGGGTGGCGTTTACCGACAGAATAGACCTCCTCCTGAATAGCCTCGGCCGTGGCGTTCGCGGGCAGCGCCGTGAGGGTGCTTGCCAAGTCCAGCATCGCATCACGCTCCAGCGCAGTGGCGGCACGAAAGACTTTCGCCGGCGCCACGAAGTCGCGGTAATACTGCACGGCGTACGTGACAAGACCATTAAGGAACGGCGCCTGATCCGGCGTAATACCCGGGCTGTACCGTTCGAGGAAACCCCACAGCATCGCCGGGCGCGACGCGTTCACAACGCTGGCGAGGTTCAGCAACATGCCGAACGGCACCGGGCTCCAGGCATCCACGGTGCGCCCACCCTGAATATGCCACGCGGGATTAGCGTGCTGCTCCGCGGGCGGTTGGGCGGGTAGCTTGGCGGCGTTGGTCAAGTACTCATCGACCGCGCGAGGGATCACGTCGAAAAACAGCCGCTTTGCCCGGTGCGGCGAATTGTACATAAACTGCGCCAGGCTGTCGGGCGGGGCATAGCGCAGCCATTCCTCTACGCTCAGGCCGTTGCCCTTGCTCTTGCTGATCTTCTGCGCGTGCTCATCGAGGAACAGCTCATAAGTATAGCCGACCGGCGGCGGGCTACCGAGCACCTGGCACACCCGGCTCGACAACTTCACGCTGTCGATCAGATCCTTGCCCGACATTTCGTAATCGACATCCAGCGCGTGCCACCGCATGGCCCAGTCGGCCTTCCATTGCAGCTTGCAGGCACCGCCGGTGATGCCTGTCTGAAACCGTTCGTCGGTTTCCGGGTCCCTCCATTCGAGCACGTTGGCGGCCGGGTCGATCCGGTCGATGCGGACCTGCATCACGCGGCCGGTGCGGGGATGGATGGGCAGAAACGGCGAGTACGTCGCCTGCCGCTCGGCGCCCAACGTCGGCAGCACAACGGCCACGATCGCATCGTGACGCTCGGCCGCGCGCAACAACGCGGCGTCGAAACGGCCGGACGCGTAGTACTCGGTGCTGGACGCAAACTCATACTCGAACCCAAACCCGTCCAAGAACGCCTGTAGCCGGGCATTGTTGTGGGCGCCAAAACTCGGGTGGGTGCCAAACGGGTCGGGCACGCGGGTCAGGGGCTGACCGATGAACTCACGCAGCATGTCCCGATTGGGCACGTTGTCCGGCACTTTGCGCAGCGCGTCCATGTCGTCGCTGAACGCCAGCAGCCGGGCGGGCTTGCCGGTCAGGACCGTATAGGCGTGGCGGACCCAGGTTGTGCGCGCGACCTCACCAAACGTGCCGATGTGCGGCAGTCCGCTGGGGCCGTAGCCGGTTTCGAACAACGCCAATTTCTTACCGCTTGCGGCCACGCGGGCGGCGACACGGGCGGCCTCCTCAAATGGCCATGCCTTCGGAATGGGGCGGTCTTCGTTACGCAGCGTTTCAGACATGGCTGTACGCTAGAAACGCTGCCCGCCACGGTCAATCACAGTAACCACCTATTACGCCCATGACGCCTTGAGCCGGGGCGACACCGGCCATAAATTGGCCTATGGACGCCGCACCCCTGTCGTTGCCGGACGCGCCGGCGATCGTGGCCGGCCATGGCCGCGCGGCGGTGCTGACGCTGGATGGCGAGTTGCTGACCCTGGACCGGACCGCCGCCGCCGCGTTGGTACAGGACGGCCCGCCGCCGATGATGGTGCACGCGCCGGCCACCCTACGCCGGCTCGGTTTGGGTACGATGCCCTGCCTGGACCTGCTGGAACTATTCGCCTTCGTCCTGCCGGCGCGGTCGGTGGCACCCACACCGCGCGGCATGGCGCTAGCGCTCGACCTCGATCCGCCGCGTACGACCGAGGACAGTGCCGCGCTGCTGCCGGACATTGCGGCGGCGCTGTTGCGGCATCTGTCCCGTGCGCGCGATGTACCGCTGAATACCGACGCGGCCGGAGTGGCGGCGCGCATGGGTGCGGCGGGCTGGCCGTGGGCCCGCGCCGTGCTGGCCGCGCTGGGCAAACCCGCCGCGCAACCCAGCGACGTCGGGCTGAAAGTGTGGCGCCGCCTGCCGGACTGGGAAGACGAGGCGCCCCCCGCCCCCGCCAGCGCGTTACCGGTATCACCGGCGGAGGCGCGGGCGCGGCTGGCGCAAATACTGGGTGCGGACTCCGAACAGCGCCCTGGCCAGGCCGACTATGTCAGCGCCGCCACGGGCGCATTCGAACCCCGCCACGCGCCGGGCGACCCGCACATGATCCTGGCCGAGGCCGGGACCGGCACCGGCAAAACGCTGGCCTACGTCGCACCCGCCAGCCTGTGGGCCGAGCGCAACCGCGGCACCGTATGGATCAGCACCTACACCAAGCACCTGCAGCGCCAGATCGACCGGGAGCTGTCGCGGCTATTCCGCGATCCGGCCGAACGACGCCGCCGGGTCGTGGTGCGTAAGGGGCGTGAGAACTACCTGTGTTTGTTGAACTACGAGGAGCAGGTCAACATCCACAACCCAAGCGCCAACGCCGCAATCGCCATGGGCCTGATCGCGCGGTGGGCGCTGGCGACCACGGATGGCGACGTGGCGGGCGGCGACCTTCCCGGCTGGTTCCCCGAACTATTCGGCCACGGCCTACTACCCGCCATCGCCGACCGCCGGGGTGAGTGCATCTTCAGTGCCTGCTCCCACTACCGGAAGTGCTTCGTCGAACACACCGTTCGCCGGGCGCGGGGGGCGGAGCTGGTGGTCGCCAACCACGCCCTGGTCATGGCGCAGGCGGCGTGGGGCGGTATCGACGATGAGAGCGTGCCGACGCGATACGTGTTCGATGAGGGCCACCACCTGTTCGACGCCGCCGACGGGGCGTTCAGCGCCGAACTATCCGGGGTCGAGACGGCGATACTGCGGAGCTGGCTGCTCGGTGCCGAGGAGGGGCGGTCCCGCGCGCGCGGCCTACGCCGGCGGTTGGAGGATTTGGTCGCTGGCAACGAGGCGCTGGAGGAGCCGCTGGACGAGGCATTGCGGGCCGCCCGCGCGCTGCCGGCCGCCGGATGGGGCGGGCGCATGGCGGCGGGCGACGCCCCGGCCAACCCGGCGGAGGCGTTCCTGGCGCTACTGCGTACCCAGATCCTGGCCCGGCTGAGTGAAGACCCCGGCCAGGGCCAGCACGAATGCGACCTGCATCCCGTGACCCCAGCGCTGCACGATGCCGCGATCGTTTTTGCGGCGGCGCTGGGTGAATTATCGCGCCCGCTGCAGCAGCTAGTGACGGGATTATCGGCCAAGCTCGATGATGACAGCGAAACGCTCGACACCGCGGCCCGGTCCCGGATCGAGGGTGCAGTCCGTTCGCTGCGCCGCCGCGCACTGGACCGGCTGACGGCGTGGCAGGCGATGCTGGCCGCGACCGGCCTGCCACCGCCCGAGCCCGGCACCCGGCCCGATTTCGTCCACACGCTGCAGCTCGATCGGCGGGCGGGGGGGGACCGCAATGCCGGGCTGCATCGCAACTGGCTCGATCCCACGATACCGTTCGTGTCGCTGCTGGCGCGCCCGGCCCATGGTTTGCTGATTACGTCCGCGACCCTGCGTGACACAGGGGAGGCGGATGCCGAGGTGTCGTGGGCTACGGCAGAGGGCCGGGTCGGTGCCACGCATCTGCCATCACCCGCATTGCGCGTTTCGGTGGCCAGCCCGTTCGATTATGCCGCGCAGACCCGGGCGTTCGTCGTGACCGACGTGGGCCCCGGTGAGGTCGGGGCGCTGGCGGGGGCCTATCGTGAGCTATTTCTGGCGGCGGGCGGCGGCGCGCTGGGCCTGTTCACGGCCATCGCCCGGCTACGCGCCGTACACACGCAATTGGCACCGGCGCTGGAGGCGGCGGGCCTCACGCTGCTGTCCCAGCACGTGGACGCGATGGATAATGCGACGCTGGTCGACGTGTTCCGGACCGAGACCGATAGCTGCATGCTAGGCACCGACGCCATGCGCGACGGCGTCGATGTACCCGGCCGCGCGCTGCGTCTGGTGGTGTTCGACCGCGTGCCGTGGCCCCGGCCCGACATCCTGCATCGTGAGCGGCGCATCCACCTGTCGGGCGGCGACCCGCGCGGCTACGATGATAGCAAGGCGAGGCTGCGGCTGCGGCAGGCGTTCGGGCGCCTGGTGCGATCCAGCACCGACCGCGGCGTGTTTGTGTTGCTGGACCGGCGCACCCCGTCCCGGTTGCTCAGCGCCTTTCCGCCGGGGGTAGAGGTTGTGCGGACGGGCTTGGCCGAGGCCGTGGCGGCCACGCGAACGTTCCTCTCACCCTGATTGCCCCTGGATTTGCCCCTGGATTTGCCAGGAACGGGCCTGCCATTTAGGGTCCGCCCATATGACGAAGGCACCAACAATGCTCGCACGAACCGGATTGGACGTTCAGGAGGCGCTCGTTTGCACGATGGTGCTGGTGGCCGCGGCCGACGGGGGTATCACAGACCGCGAGATCGGCGTGATGTCCGGCGTCGTGCAGACGCTGCCGGTGTTCCAGGATTTCAGCAGCGAACGACTGGCGGTGGCGACCGATGC
>JANPPS010000190.1:0-11821 GCA_031428635.1 Rhodospirillales bacterium | reverse complement strand
CTTGAACGACAGCCGCGTGCCAGCGAAGTCGCCCCCCACGAACAAGGCGTATTGCCCGGGCACGCGCCCAACCAGGCCGATATCGCCGGAGTAGGGGCGTGAGCAGCCATTCGGGCATCCGGTGATGCGCAGGCTGATGCGCTCATTCAATGCGCCATGGGCGGACAGGGCGGTCTCGACCTGCGCCACGATCTCCAGACGGACGCGCTCAGCCTCCGTTAATGCCAGCCCGCAGAATGGCAGGGAGGTGCATGCCAACGCCCAGCGTGACACCGGGCTGAGGGTTACCGCTGGCACCACGTCGTAGCCCGCCAGCACCGCGTCGATCGCCGCGCGGTCAGCATCGGCCACGTTGGTCAGCAGCAGGTCCTGCTGTCCGGTGAACACCGGGTCGACGCCGAACTGCTCGACAACCTCACGCACCGCCTTACGCAGCGTACCCTCGATCCGGCCGGCATTGACTGGCACGCCCAACCACCAGCGCCCGTCACCTTGTTCGTGCCAACCCAGCAGCTCCGGCACTAGCAATGGCGGCAACACGCGGGATGGCCGCAGTGCCAGGCCGTAATCGGCGATCAGCGTGTCCCGTACCCACTCGACGCCCCGGTCCTCGACAACATACTTCAACCGGGCGCGACGGCGATTGGTGCGGTCGCCGTGGTCCCGCTGTAGCCCGATCACGGCCACGGCTGTCGCCCATAGCTGATCCGCGGCCACGAAACCCACGGCCGACGCGATGCGCGGGAACGTGCGCGGATTGTTATGCGTCATCCCCTGCCCGCCGCCCACGAACACCTGGAACCCAACCAGTTCGGTGCCCTCGTACACGGTCACAAAACCCAAATCGTTGGCCAGCACATCGATCGTGTTATCGTCCGGATGGATCAGGCCGATTTTGAACTTTCTCGGCAAATACGTCGGGCCGTACACAGGCTCCGGCTCATCGGCCTTGGCCTCCTCATCAAGGAAGATCTCGTAGTAGCCGCGGGCCTGGGGCAGCAGGCGTTCGGACAGCATGATGGCGTCCGCCTGCAGCCGGGCATGGATGTCGTCACGCCGGGGTGCGGGGGTGGTCATCACGTTGCGCACCACGTCGCCACACGCAGCATATGTGGTCAACAGCGCCTGATTGATCGCCGCGATCTCGGGCTTCAGGTCGCCGATCGTGGTTCCATGAAATTGCACGCCCTGACGCGTGGTAATCTTAAGCGTGCCGTTCGCGTACTGCCCGGCAATGCGGTCCAGCGACAAATACTGCGCGGCCGTCATAATGCCCGCCGCGGCGCGAACGCGGACCATGAACTGCCATTCCTTGTCCAGGCCGGCCTGCTTACGCTCGGTTGCGGTGTCGCGGTCGAACTGCTCGTACGACCCGTGGAATTTTAGCAGGTTGTACGTGCCTTCCGACACGCCGCCGCGTGGGATGGTGAGCAGTTCCTCTGCGACCGTGCCCCGCAGGCCACGGCTGCCGGCCTTTAGTGTTTCGGCGCCCGTCAAAGTCGGAAGGTTTGTGTCCATGCAAGAGACGTGATTTACCCAAGGAAGAACGGCAAGCATAGCAGCGCAAAAAGCATAACCGTTCTCCGCTGGACGCCACTGGCAGTACAGCCTGTTTGCACGACCCCAATTTTCTCAGCCGTCGTCCTATCCCGGGCCACGCCGTTCGGCCCCGGCATGCCCGGCGACCGAGGACGTAGGGACCTGTCTGCACGTTGATGGCGGCTGCGATCTGCCGAAGAACGCGGCCTTTCGCGCTGCAATCAACGGCAGAGTTACGCGCGAGGCGGATGTGTATGCCGTCCAAGGCCAAGACGCGGCGCAGCTGTTGGCCGGGGGCCCAGACGCGACCAAAGGCGATGTCGCGGCGCCGGCCGATACCGGCACAGGCTGCAAGCTGTTGTGATCACCGGCGACCACGTCGTCCATCGTCACGCTGATAACGGCGTGGCACCCTGATGTCCCATCGCCACAAGGAAGCGGTCATTGCGGATACTGGGCGTCGGCGCACGGGTCGATTTGGGTGACATGTACCTAAGCCTGCTGGCCGAGGGGCATGACGTCCGGGTCCACGCGAACGACCGGTCCTACGCCGGCGCGTTCACCGGCATCATCGACCCGGTGCCCGACTGGCGCGCGGAACTGGACTGGGTCGGCCGCGAGGGGATCGTGTTGTTCGAGAAAGTAGGCCACGGCGTCACCCAGGATGCGCTGCGGGCCGAGGGCTACCGCGTCGTGGGCGGCAGCGCGCTGGGTGACCGGCTGGAGTACGACCGCAACTTTGGTCAGGCGGTGCTGCGGGAGGCCGGTTTGCCACTGGCGCGCGTCCAGGGTTTCGATGGCCCCGCCGACGCTGCGGACTGGCTGCGCATCCATCCCGGCCCGTATGTGCTGAAGCACGACAACAACGCTCGCGCGACGTTCGTAGGCGACCACCCGTCGGGCCTGGACGTCCTGCATCAGCTGGCCCGCACACCCCCCGGCCGGGTGCTATTGATGGAAAAGCTCGAGGGCGTCGAGGTCGGCGTTGGCGCCTATTTCGACGGCCGTCATTTCCTGCAGCCGGCGTGCATCGACTTCGAGCACAAACGCTTTTTCCCCGGTGAGATGGGGGAGATGACGGGCGAAATGGGTACGCTGCTATCGTATGAGGGTGCCGGTGCGTTGTTTCTGGCCGCGTTGGTGCCGCTGGAGACGCGGTTGGCAGCAGCCGGGCACGTCGGCTACGTGAATGTGAACCTGATCGCGAACGAAGCCGGGCTGTGGCCGTTGGAGTTCACCTGCCGGTTCGGTAACCCGGGCTACGCCGTACTGGCGCCATTACAGCAGGATGGCTGGGGCGATCTGCTGGGGCGCATGGCCGACGGCGGCGACACGTTCCGTACCCGGCCCGGGTGGTGCGTCGGTATCTGCCTCACGATCCCGTCCTTTCCGGCCGAAACGCCCGGTGCCGACCCGGCCGATGACCCGCCCGTGTTCTTTCTGACGCCACCCGACCCCGCCCATACGCATTACGCCGACATGCGGGCGGATGGCGCGCAGCTACTGGCCCGGCGGCGCACCGGCTACGTTATGTGCGTAACGGGCGTTGCAGGCGACGTGGCGGGCGCGCAGTCCGAGGCGCTGGCCCGCGCGCAAAACGTGGTGATCCCGGGGCTGCGGTACCGGAACGACATCGGCGACCGCTTCCTGGCCGGTCAGGGTTTGCGGCTGCGGCGGCTGGGATGGCTGTCATAGACGCAATCGACGCGGGCCTGGCCGGCACGATCTCGCCGGAGGTCGCGGTCGCACGCATGGTCATGGCGCTCGTGACGGCGGACGAGATCGTGGCCGCATTGGATCGCGCGCCGTCCGATGCGCCGGCGTGGGCGGCCATGCGGCGACTGGCGCAAGATCGAGCGGCGCAGCTTGACGCACTTTCGGCGCAGGTACGGCAGACAATCGTGAACCACTCCGCCCAGGGTGGCACGCCGGCCGAGGGGATCGCCCGCATCGCCGCATTCTTCGACGGCGCCGTTGCGTACTCACCGGAGGCCAGCGTGGCCCTTCATTCTCTGGGCGACCCGGCGATACTGGATCTGGCGACGGCGGAAATCGTGGACTGGCTACCCTGGCCCGACAGGCCGCCAGACGTCCTGGACCTCGGTTGCGGGATCGGCCGGCTGACGGCGGCGCTGGCCCCGCGCTGCCGGTCGGTCGTAGGGCTGGACGTGTCGGCCGGCATGGTGGCGGAGGCCCGGCGGCGGCATCCGGCGCTGCGGTTCGAGCAGACGGATGGGCAGGGACTGGACCGGGGCGATCGGTCGCTCGACCTGGTTCTGGCCGTCGATAGCTTTCCGTATATCGTGCAGAACGGGGCTGAGACCATCGCGCGCTATGTGGCCGGGGCGGCGCGGGCGTTGCGGCCGGGCGGGGCGCTGGTGGTGCTAAACTTGTCCTACCGGGACGATGCGGCACTAGACCGGTCGGATGCGGAGGCGTGGTGCCAGTACGGCTTTGCGCTGGAGGTGGCGGGCGTGCGGCCGTTCCGGCTGTGGGACGGGGCAGCATACGTGCTGCGGCGGGTTTGAGCGCCGGGTTCAGGCCCCACCTTGCCTTGCGTGGACGTCAACCATAGCCTCAGCGTGTTCCGGAGCAGCCTATGGCCGACATCGTTTCACCACCCTTCGCGGTCGGCTCAGACCAACAGTACGTGGGGCCAAAAATCTGGATGGCGTTTCCAATCGACGACTTGTCGTACCCAATCCCGCAAGACGGAATGGCTGAGGGCGATGCTGGCGCCCAGCCTAAACCATTTGCGACGATCATCGCCGCCTGTGCCTCCGACCGGTCCACCCCGATTGCGGGCGTTACTGCGAGTAACGCCTGTAAGCGCGCTCAAAAGGCCGCTATGGCCGAGCGGTGATAGCCACCGCGTTAAGATCGGCGGTTCTGTGGCTGGGTCTGCTGCTGGCGCTTCCCACCTACGCGCCGCCCACCTACGCGCAGGTCCCCGCGCCTGACCACCACCGCGGCGGCACCCTGCGCCTACTCGCCCGCGCGTCGGCCGGCAGTATCGATCCGCACCTGAACTACACCCAGCAATATTGGCAGCTATTTTCCATCACCCATGACGGGCTGATGGCGTTCCGCAAACTTCCGGGTGCCGCGGGGCTTGAGATCGTGCCGGATCTTGCTGCGTCTGCACGCGTCTCGGCAGACGGGCTGACCTACACTTTCGACCTCCGCCCCGGGGTGCGCTTTTCGGACGGTGCACCCGTGACGGCCGCCGATGTGGTTGCCTCGTTCCGGCGCATCTTTGCCGTCGGCAGCCCGACCGCCGAAAGCTTTTTCGGCGCGATCGACGGTGCGCCGGACTGCATCGCCCATCCCGGCCCCTGCCCGCTCCAAGGCGTGACCGCGGACGGCGCGACCGTCACCATTCGCCTCACCAGGCCCGACCCCGAGTTCCTGATCAAGATCTCCTTGCCGCACGCCGCGATACTGCCGGCCGGCGCACCGCAAACCGACGCCGGCACCCGCCCGCTGCCGGGTACTGGGCCCTATCGCATCGATAGCTACGACCCGAACGACCGCCTAGTCCTAAGCCGCAACCCCTATTTCCGCGAATGGAGCCACGACGCGCAACCCGATGGCTATGTTGATGGCGTGGTATACGAGTTCGGGCTGGAGGATCAGGCTGCGCTGACCGCCGTCCAGAATGGTCAGGCCGATTGGATGTTCGACGCACCGCCCGCCGACCGGATGCGCCAGTTGGCCGATGGCCGCGCGGTAGTGCACCTCAATCCAGCCTACGCGATCTGGTTCCTGCCGATGAACGTGCACGAACCGCCATTCGACGATGTACGGGTGCGGCAAGCCCTGAACCTGGCCATCGACCGCCGGGCGCCGGTGCGGCTGTACGGCGGCGCGACGTTGGCGGAACCGAGCTGCCAGATCGTACCGCCGGGCCTACTGGGCTACGCGCCGTACTGCCCATATGCCTTGAACCTGGCGCGCGCGCGGGCGCTGGTCGCGGCCAGCGGCACGGCCGGGCAGCGGGTGACGCTGGTGACCGATGATAGTCCGACCCAACGGGCGATCGGGACCTACATGCTCGATGTGCTGACCGACCTGGGCTATGCGCCATCGTTGCGGACGCTGTCGGGGGCTGTGCAGTTCAACTACATCCAGAATACCGCCAACCATGTGCAGCTGAGCCTTACATCGTGGTACGCGGACTATCCGTCGGCCACTAATTTTCTGGGCGGCGTATTCGGCTGCGGGGCGTTCCGGGCGGAGTCGAGCGCGTCGCCGAATATATCCGGGTACTGCGATCCAGCATTGGATGCGGCGCTGGCGCGGGCGGTAGCGGCGGGGGACGGGGATGGCATCGCCGCCGTGGACCGGGCAATGACGGACGCGGCGCCGGCGGTGGTGCTGTTCACGCCACGGTCCATCGACGTCGTATCGCGCCGGGTGCAGCATTTCACGTTTCACGAGCAAATCCGCTGGATGATCGGACAGGCATGGATCGAATAGCCGGAATCGTGCTGGCGTTTCTGATCGCGGCCTGCCTCGCGGCACCGATTTACGCGGCGCGTGTGTCGGGTACCGACCCGTTCCGGACCAACGTCCTGGGGACGCTCACGGACGGCACGCCGGTGCTGGCAGAGGTTCCGGGTGCGCTCGGTGCCGTGCCGATCGGGCCGGGCTGGCGCGGGGCGTATGCGTTGGGGGCCGACGGGTTGGGGCGGGACGTGGCGGCGCGGCTGCTATACGGCGGGCGTGTTTCGTTGGCGATTGCGGGGGGTGCGACGGTTGTGTGCCTAGCGCTGGCGGCGGTACTGGGCGTGCTGGCCGGGTTCCTGGCCGGGCCGGTCGACGCGGTGATCGCGGGCGGGCTCGATTTGCTATGGGCGTTTCCGGTCACGCTGCTGGCGATCTGTCTTTCGGCCGTGCTAGTCGGCTCCGCGCAGGGGGACAACCTACTGATACCGGCCGGTATTTTATCGATCGTCTACGTCCCCTACATCGCGCGGCCGATCCGGGCGCAGGTGGCCGGGCTACGCCACGCTGAGTTCGTCACCGCCGCCCGGTCCGTTGGCGCATCGCCAGCCCGCGTGCTGTGGCGGCACGTGCTGCCGCAGTTGCGCGACACCCTGCTCGCGTTTCTGCCACTGGTGGCCGGCATGATGCTGTTGACCGAGGCGTCGTTATCCGTCCTGTCGATTGGCGTGCAAGCCCCGCATGCCAGCTGGGGCACGCTGCTGGCGGACGGGCAGGCGCTGGTTAGCAGCCGGCCGCTGGTCGCCATTGCGCCGGGCTTTCTCATTCTCGTGACAGTGCTGTGCCTGAACGTCCTCGCCTCGGCACGTCGCCAATGAGCCTGCTGCGCCCGTTATTGGTGGTGTTTGGGCAGAGCGTGCTGGTGTTTCTGATCTTCTTCGCCATCCCCGGCGCCGACCCGGCCGCCCGCCTGGCCGGGCGGGGCGCGCCGGCGGAGACGATCGCCGCCGTGCGCGCTGAGTACGGCTTCGATCAGCCGCTGCCGTTGCAATACGCCACCATCATGCGCCGGCTGTTTGTGACCCGGGACCTGCCATCGTTCGTCAATCGTGGGCAGTTGGTGGTGCCGGCCGTGCTGGGTGCCGCGCCGGTGACGGTGGCACTCGGGGGGGGGGCGGCCATACTGTGGTGCGCCGCGGGCCTCGCGATCGGGCTGGTGCGGGCGCGGCGCTGGGACGGGCTAGTGCTGGCGTTGGGGCTGGTGGGCACGTCCATCCCGGTGTTTTGGCTCGGTGAGGTCGTAACCCTTACGACCCAGGGTTGGGCGCGTCCGTGGTTCGGGTGGGTGCCGGCACTTGGCACGCGGCCCGCGGGCGTGGCCGGATTTCTGGCTCAGATGGCGCTGCCCTGCGCCACGCTCGCGATTGTCTATGCCGGCGTCTACGGCCGTGTGTTGCGCACCAGCATCGGCGCCGCGTCGGCCCTGCCCCACGTCCGCACGGCCCGCGCCAAGGGCCTGTCCGAACGCACCGTCCTGATCCGGCACGTATTGCGCGGCGCGTTGATACCCGCCGTAGCGCTGCTGGGCTTGGACCTGGGCGCGCTGCTGGGCGGCGGGACGATTTTGATTGAGGTTGTGTTCGGCCTGCCGGGCCTAGGGCGCCTGACGTACACGGCGCTGGTGACGCTCGACCTGGCGATGGTCATGGCGTGTACGATCTACGCCGCAGTGCTGGTGGCGGCGTGTAATGCGGCGGCGGACGCATTAGTGCGGTGGCTGCAGTAGCCCGACACCAAGCGGCACCAGACAAGCGTATAGGGATAAGGCTTACGACAGGCCGCCCGCTGCATCCTCGAGCTTCCGCCAGGCAACGTCGCCGAACTTGGACTTCCACTCTTTATAGAAGCCCGCGCGCTGCAACGCCTGCTGGAACAGGGCCGTCTCAACCGGATTGATCGTCAGTCCGGCCATTGCGACATCGCCGCGCAGGTTCGGGTCTAGCTTAGCAAGGTCGCTACGCTCGGCCAACGCCGCGACATCGAACTCTTCGGCCACAATGTCACGGATGGCGGGTGTCAGGCCCCGCCACATGGCCGGGTTCGCCAACATCCAGTATCCGTCCCACATATGGTTGGTCAGGCTGCAATAGGTCTGCACCTCATAGAGCTTCGACCCCATCATCAGCGCCAATGGTGTCTCCTGCCCATCGACTGTGCCATCCTCCAACGCCTTGTGAACTAGGTCTAGGTTCAAAGCGATTGGTACCGCACCCAGTGATTTGAACAGGCTGGTCGAAAGCGGACTGGGCGGCACGCGCAGTTTGACGCCCACGAAGTCCGCGGGCTTCAGGATTGGCTTGGTCTGAGTCGTGGCCTGCCGGAAGCCGTTATTCATGCACCGACCGACTGTAACGACGCCGGCTTTCTCGATCTCACCCCGGATATAGGTGCCGAGTGCACCATCCATGGACTCCCAAACGGTCTGATAGCTGGAGAACGCGAACCCGACGGCATTGAGCGAAGCGGCCGGAACCAGAGAGGCTAGGATAAGACCCGGCAGGCTGAAAAAGTCGATCTGTCCGGCCCGGACCATGTCGAGCGATGCCAGATCCGATCCGAGCGCGCTGAACGGGTAGACCGTAATAACGACCTGGCCGTTCGTACGCTGCGCGATGCGATCACACGCCTCTAGGACACGGAGATGCAGCGGATGTGTGGCTGGCAGATCGTGTGCGAGGCGAAAATTAGATACCGCCGCCTTGGCACTACGGATCGATACCAACGGCACGGCGGCGGCACTTGCGAGAAAGCGGCGGCGACCGGACAGCATGGCGATATCCTGTGTTTCTGAGCTCAATGCCAACAGCATTAAAAAGTGGCAAAGATTGTAGTAGGTTTGGAGCCACGCTTCTTTATTTGCAAGCACTGGTGCCGTTAGTAACTGTAAGGAAGCGGAGTCGGACGGGTGAGTGACCCAGCGCCGCCCGCGGCACCGGGTACCCGACGCGGGCGTGGTTCACCACCGACCTATGCCGCCGATCCATTGAAATCGTTGACGCCTGGGTTGGCCGCCCGGGCCTGGGACGATGCCGATCCGGTCGGCCCAGCAGTTATTTTCGCAGCGCCCGGACGGCCGAGTTCGCCGCGGGTCGCGACGCGAACGGTAATGGTTTGGTTCGGCGCGCCGAGGTGCGATCGGACCGACGTTCAGGGTCGGAACTAACTGATTTAATACGTGGATGTCGGGCCTACATGCTCCACTGGCCAGATCGAACAGCTGCAATCGACCGCTGATGCGCCCTCTTCTGGCATTCGCGTTTGCAGCGCTATACTGAAACCTGCCTCGCCGATTCTGGACGCCATCGCGCCTAAGTAAACCTCCAAAAAACGCCGCTCGATCAACCCCCCGCAAACCCAGAGGCGGACGTATGGAACTACTCGAATACCGTATCGCCGAGGAGCCGTTTTATCAGGAGCAGGGTACCGAGGTATCCATTATGGTTGCCGCCTACCAGCAGCGCGTCCCGGTCATGCTCAAAGGCCCGACGGGATGCGGTAAAACGCGCTTCGTCGAGTTTATCGCCTGGCGGCTGGGACGCCCGCTGATCACCATCTCCTGTCACGAGGACATGACCGCCGCCGACCTCGTGGGCCGTCATCTGCTGACCGCCGCGGGTACGACTTGGCAAGACGGGCCGCTCACGCTCGCCGTACGGCACGGTGCGATTTGTTACCTCGATGAGGTCGTGGAGGCCCGGCAGGACACAACCGTTGTCATCCATCCGCTGGGCGACAGCCGGCGCATCCTGCCGCTGGAGCGCCGGGGCGAAGTGGTCCAGGCGCACCCCGACTTTCAGCTCGTGGTGTCCTACAACCCGGGTTACCAGAGCGCCGTTAAGGATTTGAAGGAGTCGACAAAGCAACGCTTCGTCGCCCTACAATTCGGATATCCCGACGCAGCGAACGAGGCGCGGATCATCGCGCGTGAGGCCGGTATCGGCATGGCCGATGCAGCCGTGCTGGTTCAAGTCGGTCAGGCGTCCCGGAACCTGCGCGGCCATGGGCTGGAGGAAGGTGCATCGACCCGGATGCTTATCCACGCCGGGCGACTGCTTGCGGGCGGGGTGGCGCTGCCCGATGCGTTGCGGGCCGGCATCGTGCTGCCGCTAACCGACGACCGGGATCTGCAAGCGGCACTAGACGCTGCGATCGCTGCGATCGCGCCGTGAGGCCGTCGGCCGTGCTGACAGACACGGAGATAACGGCCACCGCGCGGCTGCATCGGCTGGTGCGGCATCGGGATACTCTGTCGCCGCTGCTGCACCGGACGTGGCAATGCCTGCCGCAAGGGGATCCGGCGGCGATCGAGAACTGGGCCGCAGCCGCGGCCGGGCTGTTTGACGCCAATGCGGGAGCGGCCTGCCACGTGGCATTTTGGTCCGCGAGCATAGCGGGCCACGGCAGGCTGGATTTGCTGGCGCTCGGTGGCCGGTCTGCCGCTTTGATCTGCCACACGGCCGGGGCCCGGGCGGCGCTGGCCCTGCTGAATGCCCTGCCCGGCGCGCTGGATCTCGCCCGGGACGGCACTGCGTTCGGCCGTTGGCTGACGGGCATGGAAACGCTGGCCCGGGCGACACCGGACTGCGTGACGCTCGCGGCGCGCCACACAGCGGCGCTGTTTCAGGAACGCACTGGCCAGGCGTTCGAGGCATTCGTGGCCACGGGCCTGAAAGCCTATTCCAGCGACGCCGCCAAACGCCGGGCGTTCTTTTCATTGCAGGATCCGTGGGCAGCGGCGTTGCTGACCCGGCAGCCGGGCGTGCCCGGGGCGGAGGCGCTGGAGCGGCTTTTAGCCTCCACCTTCGCAGCGCTGTGGGGCGAGGCGGGTGAGATGCGCACCGCCCCTGAAGGACGGGTGACACCGCGCGCCACCATCCAAGGCCGGGCCGTACTGCTACCGGCCTGGGTTCCCGTGGGCACGGAGGTGGCGGCCCGCCACCTGTATCTGGCGACACTGGCCCATGCCGGCGCGCATCTGGGGTTACCACCGGTGCGCTTCGAAAGCGGTAAGCTAGCGCCGATCGAGATCGCGCTGGTAACGCTGGTAGAGGACGCGCGGGTGGAAAGCCTGGCCATGCGCCGCTTACCTGGCCTACGGCATGTGTGGTCGCCATTTCACCAGGGGTTGCCATCCCCGTTGCAGACCGCACCCAATCTCATGGCGCGGCTGGCCCGCGCGCTGTTCGACACGGGCGATGCCGACCCCGATGGCTTCGTTGCAAAGGGCCGCGCGCTGTTTGCCGCCGCGACGGCGGAAGGACTGGGCGACCCGGCCCTCAGCCTGCGGATCGGCCGCGCCCTGGGCCACGATCTAGGCCAGATGCGGGTGCAATTCAACGCGCGTGAATACCTCGCGATACCCGAATACCGGGATGATGGCGCCCATTTATGGGACCTGCCGGAGCAGCCGGGCGCGCCGCTGGAGGCCGAAATACACGCCGGAAACGAACCGGGCGGTACCGGCGGCACCGGCACGGCTGGCCGCGCACGGGAGGCGGCGCCCGATGAACGCGGCGCGGTGATCGCGACCTACCCCGAGTGGGACGCCATGGCGGGATTTGAACGCCCGGACTGGACCACGCTGCGTGACGTGCCGGCACGCGCCGCCGATCCCGGCCCGTTGCGGGCAGCGATCGTAGCGGAGGCGGCGGTGCGGGCCGGCATCGCCCGGCTGGTACGGCGGGCAGCGGTGGGCCGGGTGCGCCGCCGCCGCCAGTCGGATGGCGACGGCCTCGATCTGGACGCAGCCGTCAGCGCCATGATCGCGTTGCGCACC
>JANPPS010000189.1:0-6584 GCA_031428635.1 Rhodospirillales bacterium | reverse complement strand
CCTGCGCAAAGCCGCCGCACGCACGATCCCGACCCTCTGGACCGCGATCGGAGAGGCAATGGCAGCATACACGCCGGACGAGTGCGCCAACTACTTTACCGCGACAGGGTATGAGCCAGAATGAACCGAATCTGCTCTAGCGAGCAGGGGCAGCACGTAAGGGAGAAGGACCGCAGGTGGCCCTCCCGGACCAGCTCATCATGGCACTATCGCCACGTGAACCGGCCTAGGTGAGTTTTAAGAATCAACTGCGCCGTACCTGACCTGCGTCAGCGATTACGATAGGAGCCGTCGTCTTGCCGGTCGTAGGGCTGGTCTGACCGGCGGTCGTCCCGATTGTTACCGTCTTCACGCCGGTCCGTTCCACGGCGATTGCCATTTTGCTGAAGGCGGGCCTCGTCTTGCCGCCCACGCTGGTACCCCCGCTCGAAGGCATCACGTAATCCCTGGTCCTGACCCTGATTGCCAGTGGTCAACCCTTGAAGCAGCTGCTGTATATTTGGAACCTGCGCTTTTGCAGGAACCGCAAAAGCCAGCCCAGACATAACCATCACAATAGTAAGCCGCATCCTTTTTTCCTTCTTACGTCGTTCGCCACCGGCTACCCCGGCGTAGGTATGCACAACGCCGAAAGTTGAAGAGGTTTCCTGAACCCATAGGGCCGGGACAGCGTGCACAAGTCGAGATCCGAGTTCGGCCACGGACTGAATTTTAGCCGGGCCCTTCGGGATCGACCAACCGTGCGTCATGCTGGCTTATCCGAACTGGTCCACGCTTACCGCGCCATTTGGCCCAACACTTCACTGGACCGCTCCTTTGCTGCCGCTCCGGTGTCCATCAGGCGATAACGGGGGTCTGTCATGGTGGTCAGTGAGCATGCGTTTGTTGCGCCGTTTTCTAGAAAGCTTGCCGTCCGCTTCCAGCCAGAGCCTGACGTTGTAGGCATCTATCATTGTAATAGGCCGACCCCCATCCGGACGTCTTCAGATGGAGGCAAGCAATCAGCCGACACCGGCTTCTGCACGCGTTCGGTCCGCATCCTTACCCCGCGGCCGCCGCGCGATCTCCTGTATCTCGCGGTTGACCGCGACCGGACGGGTCAGCACGCCGTACTACGCGAACGCGACCCTGATCTTCTCGTCCAGTTCGTCCCGTGTCGCTTACTCGCGTCCGAAAGCCGCATCGACATCCGCCAGCGGTGATGGCGGAGCGCCTGCGGCAGGCGTCGCAGAATTCAGCCGACCGTCATATCAGACGTGGATGGGTGGTCCGAGAGTAGGCTCGAGCGACATGCCCGCGTGCGACGCGATGACGCTCGCGTAAACAATGCGGGACCACGCGAGCTGAGTGGCGGGCGGGGTGTAGGCGGGCGGGGTGTAGGCGGGCGGAAGCGCCGCCATGAAGATGCCCCCGATGTCCGAGAAGCCGTTTGGCAGGTTGCTTTTGCGCGGCATCGCCACGCTGCCGGTGTCCATCGCAATCGCGGCCGTGCCCCTAATCGGTGCGGCATCAGCCCTCGACAAAACTCGCCCGAAATCAGCGCACAGAGATGCGCCAATAACGAAGGATGTTAACCACCGCTGGATAGGGCCGATCGTCATGGCTTGATAATGGGTCCAGATTGCCATTGGTCGAAGGAAGACAAGCCGGTCTTCGCATCCATCTTCAGCCCTGAGGCTCGATCTCTATCGTGAGATGCGACAGCACTTTGAATCCGGCGAGGCGTGCCCGGTAGAAGGCCGCTCCCCTGCCCCGGATCGTGGCGACCGAGAGTATCGCACCGAAATGCCCCGGTCCCAGCCGCCATAGATGCAGATCGGTCAGGCGATCACCGTCCTGCTCGATAGCCGCGCGAACCCGGGCCGACATCGCCGTGTCCGGATTCATGTCGAGCAGGATCGCAGCCGTGTCCCGGACCAGGCCATAGGCCCAGGACGCAATCACGCAGGCCCCGATGATCCCCGCGAGAGGATCCATCCAAAGCCAGCCAAACACTCGGGCCAAAAGCAGGCCGACGATGACCAATACAGAGACCGCGGCATCGGCGATTACATGGATGACGGCGGCCCGCATGTTATGGTCGCGGTGCGCTGCGCTATCGCCATGGTCATGCTCGGTAAAGACCGCCATGTGGGCGACCCCGGCGACGGTCACGTGCGCGGTGAAGGCGTGCGGTTCAGGTATAGCCGCAGTGGACTCTAGATAGGTGCCCCGGTCGGCCATCGCGAAACTTTGGCGCATGCCGCCGGGTCGTACGGTCTCGATCGTGACGGCTGCCGCCGGAAGCGCTTCGGCACCTTCGCGGCGCAGTCGGAAAACCGGTGGGACCCCGTCCTCGAACACACTGAGAATAAGTGCGCCATCGTCGGCCGGGATGCGGTGCTCCTCGTCATGGTCGGCGTGCGCCCCCTCATGGTCGTGGCCATGGCCGTGCCCGGTGCCGTGACCGTGGTCATGCCCGGCGCCCAGCAGCCAAACGGAACCGACGTTCACGGCCAGGCCGAGGCAGGCGATCGGAATGGCCTCAGCAAAATGGATCGGCACCGGCGAAAACAGCCGCACGACAGACTCGTAGCCGATCAGAATTGCGATCATCGCCAGGATGATGGCGGACGTGAAACCCGCGAGGTCGCCCAACTTTCCCGTGCCGAACGTGAACCGTTCGTCCGTGGCATGCTTGCGCGAGTAGCGGTAGGCGAGTGCCGCCAGCAGCAGTGCGCCCGCGTGCGTGGACATGTGCAGCCCGTCCGCGACCAGCGCAATCGAACCGAATGCCAGGCCGCCGATGATCTCGAGCGCCATCATAGCCGCACAGAGCCAAATGACCGCCCAGGTACGCTTTTCCGATTGCTCATGACCGCTACCCAAAAACACGTGCGAGTGCCCGGCGAGGGAGGGTGCCAGCGGTTGGGACAGGGTTTGCGACATCGGTCTCACTCCTATTTCAGGTAGCTGCGAACGACATCGAGAAGCTGCTCCACAGCATCCTTGTCCAGCGCACCAGGATACTTCTCCTCATCGACCAGATGCGTCCGCACATGATCTTCGACGACCTCGGCCATCAGACCGGCCATCGCACCGCGGGCCCCTGCAATGAGATGCAGCACCTGCTCGCAACCAGTCTCACTCTCCAACGCACGCTCGATCGCCTCGACCTGGCCTTTCAGGCGCCGGATCCTGGCCAGCAGTTTCTTCTTGTCGCGTACCGTGTGCATGATGGCTCCATAATGTATAGGGGGCTACCCTATTTATACCCGTAACGCAATCTTGGGCTCTGGCTGGCGGTGGGTTGGAATAGCTCTTGCGCTCACTCCGGAAACTCGCGCCCCACAGACAGCAACAAGAGTGCGTCAGCCCCGACCAGACGGGTGACAGCGGCCTCGTTGGGAAGGATACCGACAATATCTGTCCGCAAGCTTCATCCAGCGTTCGTGCCTTTCGTCAGCAGCGCACGCAGGACAATCTCTCGATTGCTCATTGTGGGCTTCTGGGTTCGTGTTGCTGTTCTCAACTCAGTTCACCGCGATAGCTACCTCCTACACCACGTCCAGGGACACGACCCGTCGACGACTATGCCTTACGCGCAAAGCGGACGAACACCTGCCCGCCGACAGCCGCTCCCGATATCAGCCGGGATTGGGTATGCTGGTGCGATGGCGCCAAAGCGGTACCTCGATCAGCGGCTACGCCTCCATTTGCTACGGGCTGTGGACGCCATCGCTACGCATGGAAGCCTCCTAAAAGCGTCGGCCGCCTTGGGCCTGAGCCAGCCCGCGCTCACAAAAAGCCTGCAGGAATTGGAGGAGTTGCTGCAGCTTCGCCTGTTCGAACGCCACCCCCGAGGCGTCCACACCACCGAGGCCGGCGCGGTGTTCGTGCTGTCCACCCGGCGAGTTCTCGCCGAACTACGCCGGCTGGACGAGGAGCTGGATCTGCTCTCCGCACCCGGCGGCGGCATGTTGGCACTCGGCGCCCTGCCCGTCGCCGCCGCGGGCGTGCTGCCGGGCGCCCTGACCCGGATGAAGAAGGCGCACCCGGGCGTGCGGGTCCGGCTGCAGCAGGGACGGACGGAGGACTTGCTGCCGCTGCTCGCCGCAGGGGAAATAGATCTGATCGTCGGCCGGCTGTACCAACCGCCGGTGCCGGATGGCTTTGATCGCGAGGCGCTGTGGATCGAGCCGATTTCCATACTCGCCCGCCCCGGCCATCCGCTGTTCGCAGCGCCGCAGGTGACCCCCGATGAGCTTCGGCGCTACGATTTGGTGCTGCCCACGATCACGCAGCGCGTCGGACAGGAGATTGAGGGCCTGCTCGTCTCACTCGGGCTTGCACCGGATGCGCCCATGCGCTCCAGCTCATACGGTTTTATCCGTGAAATGCTGCACGGAACCGACATGCTCTCGGCGATTCCGCGGCTGATGATGGTCGGCGACCTGATCCGCGGCACGCTGCGCGTCGTGCCGCTACCGATAACTGCGCCGGACCGCCCGGCCGGACTAATCGTGCCACGCGCCCGCCCGTTGCCGCCTGCCGGACGCGCCTTTGTGGCGTGCCTGCGCGACTACCTCACTGAATTGTCGGAACAGGGCCTGGCACCCACTATAACCGCCGGTAATAGGTACGCCGGGGAAAACGATGGGGCAGAGCCGGGCAGTCTGGGATAAATCACTAGTAGCTTCGGCCAGCCAATACCGTAACATGCTGGTCAGGTAACGATGAACGCAGGGGCCGGCCAACGGCACCGCAGGGAAAGTCCGCACGATGCACTGCCGCCAGATGCCCGGCTTTGTCCAAAGCTCCGTCCAGCATGACGGGACACGCACATGAGCGCCGCCGCGAGCACCCCAGGGCCAAGCGTTGACATCAAGGCGTTCATCGATGCGCGCCCGATCTCGACGTTTCAGTGGTTCCTGGTCGCCATGTGCTTCCTGGTCGTCGTCGCCGACGGAATGGACGTGGCCATTATGGGGTTTGTGGCGTCCCCAATCATCGACGAGTGGCACATCAGCCGGCCTGCGTTCGGCCTGGTAATGAGCGCCGCACCCTTCGGCTTGGCGGCGGGTGCGCTGCTGGCCGGCCCATCATCGGACCGGTTCGGGCGTAAGCCGGTGCTGATCGTGGCCATTCTTTTGTTCGGCCTGCTGACGGTTGCCGCGGCGTATGCGTCCACCGCGTCCGAAATGGCGTTTCTGCGTTTCTTGGCCGGCATGGGCCTGGGTGCCGCGATGCCCAACACCACGACGCTGCTGTCAGAGTATGCGCCGCAGCGGCATCGGTCGCTGATGATCACGATTATGTTTACGGGGTTCAACCTTGGGTCGGCCCTCATCGGGCTGGGGGCCGGCTATATGATCCCCCATTATGGCTGGCGCTCCGTGCTGCTCGTGGGCGGCATCATACCGCTGCTGCTCGTGCCAATCCTGGCCGTGGCGTTGCCGGAATCGGCCCGGCTGATGGCCCTACGTGGAACGCGGTCGGATCGGATCGCTGCCGTACTGGGCCGCGTCACGGGCCACCGCTTCACCGGCCGAGAGACTTTCATCTCAAACGAGCCGCCACTGCCGGCGCGCACGGCCATCGGCACGTTGTTTACGAGTGGCTTCCGCGCAACCACCGTGTCGCTCTGGATCACTTACTTCATGGGGCTGCTGGTCATCTATCTGATGACGGGCTGGCTGCCGACGATCATGAAGGATGCGGGCATGTCGATCGACACCGCGTCCTACGTCACCGCCGGCTTCCAGATCGGCGGAACCATGGGCGCGGTGGCCGTCGGCTACGTTATGGATCGGGCCCGCCCGGCGATGACCATTGGGGTGGCGTATATTGGTGGCGCGCTTGTCATCTTCATTCTGTCGCAGTTCGGCATGGTGTCGCAGGGGGTGGCGATGCTAGCCGCGCTGGTGGCGCTGGCCGGGTTCTGCATGAGCGGCGCGCAGACCGGCCTGAACGCCTATGCACCCAGCTGCTACCCCACGGCGGCGCGTGCGACGGGCGTAAGCTGGATGCTGGGAGTGGGACGGCTGGGCAGCATCGTCGGCTCCTATGTCGGCGGCGCGCTTTTGGGCCTGGGTTGGAGCTTCGAAACCATTTTCGCCATGCTGGCCATTCCCGCCTTTTGTGCGGCCGTTGCCATCACTGCCACACAGGTCCGCGGAAGCGGTATGGTTGCAAAGGAGGCCGCGGCGCACTGACGCGCCGTGGAATCAGCGATGCTAAATGAAACTAATTCGGGCGCGGCCCATAGCGAACCCTGTATGGACGTGGCCCACCTCGCTCACTTGGAGTTGCTGACGCCCACGCCCGAGGAGAGCCTGCGCTTCTTCGTCGACGTAATGGGCATGACCGAAAGCGGGCGGCAGGGAGACTCTGTTTATTTGCGCTGCTGGGACGATTACGAGCGCTATTCCTTGCAGCTCACGGCATCCGCCACGTCCGGCCTGGGCCATGCGGCGTTCCGGGCGCGTAGTCCGCAGGCGCTGCAACGGCGCGTGGCGGCGCTGGAGGCGTCCGGCCAGGCAGTGGGCTGGCATGACGGTGAGCTGGGTCACGGCCCCGCTTTCCGCTTCCATGACCCGGACGGG
>JANPPS010000188.1:0-8062 GCA_031428635.1 Rhodospirillales bacterium | reverse complement strand
CTGCTCCTTGCCGGTTGCCTTGTCCTTAGCCTGGACGCTGACGATGCCGTTGGCGTCGATGTCGAACGTAACCTCGATCTGCGGCACGCCGCGGGGTGCGGGGGGAATGCCCTGCAAGTCGAAATTACCCAGCAGCTTATTATCGGCCGCCATTTCCCGCTCGCCTTGCATCACCTTGATCGTGACGGCGCCCTGGTTGTCGTCGGCGGTCGAGAACACCTGGCTTTTCTTGGTCGGTATCGTCGTGTTGCGGTCGATCAGCCGGGTAAACACGCCGCCCAACGTCTCGATGCCGAGGCTTAGTGGCGTCACATCCAGCAGCAGCACGTCCTTCACGTCGCCTTTCAGGACGGCACCCTGGACCGCGGCACCGATCGCCACGACCTCATCGGGGTTTACGTTGCGGGCCGGTTCGCGACCGAAGAACTGCTTCACGATCTCGATCACCTTGGGCATGCGGGTCATACCGCCGACCAGGATAACTTCCTGCACCTCACCCGCTGTAATCCCCGCATCCTTCAACGCCGCGCGGCACGGGGCCAGCGTACGCTCGATCAGGTCGTCCACTAGGCTCTCCAGCTTCGCGCGGGACAGCTTCATCACCAGGTGCTTCGGGCCAGACGCATCGGCCGTGATGAACGGCAGGTTGATCTCGGTCTCCTTGCTGCTCGACAACTCGATCTTCGCCTTTTCGGCCGCTTCCTTCAGCCGCTGCAGCGCAAGCTTGTCCGTGCGCAGGTTGATGCCCTGCTCGCGCTTGAACTCGTCGGCCAGGTAGTCGATGACGCGGATGTCGAAGTCCTCGCCGCCCAGGAACGTGTCGCCGTTGGTGGACTTCACCTCGAACACACCGTCACCGATTTCGAGCACGGACACGTCGAACGTACCGCCGCCCAGGTCGTATACGGCAATGACACCGCCAGCCTTCTTATCCATACCGTAGGCTAGCGCGGCTGCTGTCGGCTCGTTGATGATACGCAGCACCTCAAGCCCCGCGATGCGGCCCGCATCCTTCGTTGCCTGGCGCTGCGCGTCGTTGAAGTAGGCAGGAACGGTGATCACGGCCTGCGTGACTTTCTCACCGAGATAGTTCTCGGCCGTTTCCTTCATCTTGCCCAGGATAAACGCACTGACTTGGCTGGGAGAGTATTTCTCACCACGCGCCTCGACCCAGGCGTCACCATTATCGCCGCGGGCAATGGTGTAGGGGACCATGCCGCGGTCCTTCTCGACGAGCGGATCGTCGAACCGGCGGCCCATCAGGCGCTTCACGGCATAGAGTGTGTTGGTGGGGTTAGTCACAGCCTGGCGCTTGGCGCTCTGGCCAACTAGACGCTCGCCGTTGTCGCTGAATGCGACCATGCTGGGCGTCGTCCGGGCACCCTCTGCGTTCTCGATCACGCGCACATCGGCCCCGGTGGAGCCTTCCATGATCGCCACGCACGAATTGGTCGTGCCGAGGTCGATGCCGATAACCTTGCTCATTGCTGTCTCCTGATTAGCAGCGGCGCCTGGCCCGAAGCACCACGCGCTGCCCTGTTTGACGAAGCTTTATGTATTGACCGGGGTGGGCCGGGACAAGACCGACAGCCCCAATTAAGGGGTGCGGGCGACGACAACCATGGCCGGGCGCAACAGGCGTCCATTCAGGGTCCAGGCTTGCGTATGCGCCTGTATCACCGTGCCCGGCGGGTGCTCGGTCGACAGCGCCTCCGCCATCGCCTGATGCAGATTGGCGTCGAACGGGGTGCCGGTCGGGTCGGCGCGCTGGATGCCGTGGCGCTCCAGAACGCTCACGAAATTCCGCTCGACCCCGTCCAGTCCGTCACGCAGCCGGGTTACAATATCGGGCTCGCCGGGTTCGTGCGGCGGCAGGGCAGACAGGCCGCGGCGCAGATTTTCGGCCGTCTCCACCACATCGGTCGCGAACTTCTGCACCGCGTATTGCCGGGTGTCGTCGATGTCACGCTTCGCGCGGGACCGGACATTGGCAATTTCGGCCTCCGCCCGGATCCAGCGATCGCGCATATCGTCGCGCTCGGCCGTCAGTTGGGCAATGGGGTCCACCTCAACGTCGGGCGCTGGCGCGTCGGTCGCGGGACCGGGGGAGGGCGGGATGTCGATTTCGTCGTGCATGGGCGTCACGTAAGGCGGGTGCGTTCAGACCACAAGCCGGTTCAGCAACGCATCGAGGCGTAGCCGTCCCTCGATCGTGGCGGCCAGCGTCACCCCATCCCAGGTCACGTACTCGGCGTCGATCGCGCGGGCCAGGGTGTCGGCGTCGGTGGCGTCCGTCAGCGCTACCCCGGTCCGGGCGGCGAACCGGGCGGCGTCGATCCCCTCCGTCAGGCGCAGGCCCATCAGCAGCATCTCCCGCGCACGATCGGGGCTTTCGATTACCTCCTCGTTTGTGCTGCCGTGCCCTTGGGTTTCGACGCGCGTGGCCCAGGGTTCCGGCGCGCGATGGCGGCGGGTTGCGCGCAATTGGTCGTCCAACGTCAGCCGGCCATGCGCGCCGGGTCCGATACCGGCGTAATCGGAATAGCGCCAGTAGGCCAGGTTATGCCGGCTCTCACCGCCGGGTGCGGCAAAGTTCGACACCTCATAAGGCTGCAGCCCATGGCGGGCGCAGGCATCGATCGTCGCGTGATAAAGGTCCGCCGCCGTGTCGTCGTCTGGCAGCACCAGAGCACCGCTGCGGTGCAATGCCTCGAACCCGGTGCCGGGCTCGATCGTCAGTTGGTATAACGACAGGTGGTCTGCCGACAGAGCCAAGGCCTGATCGAGCTCGGCCGCCCAGGCGGTGGGCTCCTGGCCGGGGCGGGCATAAATCAGGTCGAAGCTGACGCGGGGAAATGTGTCGCGCGCGAGGTGTAGGGCGGCGATGGCCTGGTCCGCGTCGTGCTCCCGCCCCAGAAACTGTAGCGCGCCAGCGTCCAGGCTTTGTATTCCCATCGACACGCGGTTGACTCCGGCGGCCCGGAAATCGCGCAGGCGTTGCAATTCAACGCTAGTGGGATTGGCCTCCAGCGTGATTTCCAGGCCGGGCACCGGGTCGAATAGCCGGGTGGCGTCGTCGATCAGGTCGGCGACGGTGGTCGCGTCCATCAGGCTGGGGGTACCGCCACCGAAGAAGATGGAGCCGAGCGTACGTCGCCCGAGCCGGGCGGCCTCCCACGCCAATTCGGTCCGCAACGCCTGCCTGAACCGGGCCTGATCGATTGCCGGACGGACGTGGCTGTTGAAGTCGCAATACGGACATTTCTTCAAGCAGAACGGCCAGTGAATGTAGAGTGCAAGCGGCCCGGTCATCGATACGTCCCAGCCAGCGTCCCTAGATCTAGTGGAGGGCTCGACATGGCATGGCGCATATGTGGTCGCGCGCCGTTGGAGCCATGGTGATTGGTGAGAGAGGGCGACTTACTCTCCCTGGCGATTACGGGACGAAAGGCATGTTCCTGTCGACTATCGCCGGATTTGACCGATAGGGGACGCTCAGCCAGTCCAAATGACGGCTAGTGGCAGCGCTATGATCGCGAGCGCTACGGGGGCTAGCACGGACCCGCGGAACCGGGGCTGATCGATCTGCGTGCGGACATGATTGATAAAGACGCAACACCGGTTGGTCTTCGGGCAAAATGGCCGCCCGCTCTGAATGATGAGGCTGGCTCGATTATTGCAACTCGGCCCGTATCAGGAGAACCCCCATGCGCCTCGCCCGCCGCGCCATCCTCACCGGTGCCCTTGCTATGCCGTTCGTCTCCCGCACAGCGCGCGCCGAGACAGTTATACGCATGGGCACGCTCAAGCTGATCCACGCGTTGACCCCGTATTTCTACGAACGTTTCGTCCCGGACGGCATCCGGATCGAGGTCATCGCATTCGAAAGCCCGGCCGACGGTAAGGCGGCGGTCGTGACCAAGTCGGTCGACTTCGGCACATTCGGCGTCGCGGCCGCAATACAGGGTGCGTCGGCGCGGGAGCCAATTGTTGTCGTCGGCACCGTCTGCAACAAGGGAATGGGCGTCGTCGCGCGCAAAGATAGTGACATAACGACGCTCAAAGACCTGCGCGGCCGCCGGGTCGCGATCTGGCCGGGCTCGACGCAGGAGGTCTTCATCCTCGACCGGCTGCGGATGGAGGGTATGAGCGTGCGCGATATCACCCCGGTCCGCGTCAGCTTTAGCGAGATGCATGCCGCCCTCGCCCGTGGCGACGTGGACGCCTATGTCGGCGCAGAACCGGCGCCGGGCGTGTCGCTCAGCACCGGTGTCGGCAAAATCGTGGAGTACCCGTACTCGACACCCATGGGATCGCTGAACCAAATTCTGGCCACGCATAGCGAAACGGTGGCGGCCAAGCCCGACCTGGTGCGAGCGATAATCCTGTTGCAGCGCCGCGCGGCCGAGTACGCCACGGCGCATCCGGATGAGACGACGGCGCTGGCGGTTGCCAAGCTGGGCCAAAAGCGTGAGGCCATCGCCATCTCATTGCCCAACGTCGAATATACGTGGCGGATGACGCCGGAAATCGTCACCCAGGCCCGCACCTACGCTGAGCACATGCTGGAGGCCAAGCAGATCAAAGTGCTACCGGACGTCGCGTTCCTGAATCCCATTTTCTCGGACGAGGTCGCGCGTATCGCATGACCCGGCGATCTGCGGCTGGCCCGCTGGCGCTGCTACTGCCCGCACTGGCGCTCGCGGCATGGTGGGCCAGTACGCGGGGCGAGGGGTATCGCCTGATCCCATCACCGGCGGAGGTCGGGTGGGGGTTGTACGACCTGGCAGTGGGCGGGGTGAATGACGACGCATTCAGCGGCATGCTGCTGACCCACCTGGTTGCGTCCGCGTCCCGCGTCTACGGCGCGTTTGTGCTGGCGGCGCTGCTTGCGTTGCCGCTCGGCATGCTGATCGGGCGGCTGTGGCTGGCGAAGGCCGTGCTGGACCCGGCGCTGCAGGTTCTACGCCCGGTGCCCGTCACGGCGTGGCTACCGCTATCGATGATCGTCTTTGGCCTCGGGCCGCGCAGCGCGTTTTTCCTGGTCGCGTTGGGCGCGTTCTACCCCATCCTGATCAACACAATCTTTGGCGTCCGCAGCGTGGAGCCGCGGTTGTTCGAGGCAGCCGCCATGCTCGGTACATCGCCCACTGCCATGTTCAGCCGGGTTGTGCTGCCGGCCGCGATGCCGGGCATCTTCACGGGGCTGCGGCTGGGCCTGGGGCTGTCCTGGGTCGTGATTGTCGTGGGTGAGATGACGGGCGTGGAAACCGGGCTGGGCGCCATGATCATGGACGCACGCCAAACCTCCCGGACGGAGATCGTCATCGCCGGCATGATCATCATTGGCGCCGTAGGCTTCCTGTCCGACCAAGCCGTAGTGTTGCTGGGCCGCCGGATGCTGGCATGGAGCCCGCAGCACGCATGACACCGCCCATAATTGCCGTCACCGACGTCACCAAACGCTTTGCCAGCACGGGTGGCGACACGATCGCCCTGGGTGGCGTCAGCCTGAGCGTGGCAAACGGCGAATTCGTCTGCCTGATCGGCGCGTCCGGCTGCGGCAAATCAACGCTATTGCGCATCATCGCCGGGTTCGAGGCTCCGTCGGCGGGCAGCGTTATCGTCCGCGGCAAACCCGTGACCGGTCCGGGACCCGACCGCGGCATGGTGTTTCAGGATTACGGCCTGTTTCCGTGGCTGACCGTCCGCCGTAATATCTCGTTCGGCCCCGAAAGCCGGGGACGCAGCCGAGAGGAGGTGGCGGCGACTACCGACCGCTTTCTGACGATGATCGGGCTGAATGCTTTCGCAGGCGCCTACCCGCATCAGCTCTCGGGCGGGATGAAGCAGCGGGTCGCGATCGCCCGCGTGCTGGCCAACGACGCGCGGGTGGTGCTGATGGACGAGCCGTTCGGTGCGTTGGATGCGATGACGCGGGAGCGGCTTCAGAACGAGTTGCTAGCCCTGTGGGCGGAAACGGGGCTGACGATCGTGTTCGTGACCCATGCGATCGAGGAGGCGATCGCGCTCGCCGACCGGGTCGTGGTCATGTCGCCGGGTCCGGGCCGCATCGTGCGCGATGTGACCGTGGACCTGTCGCGTCCGCGTGACGTAACATCGCCTTCGTTCAATGCGCTGCGGCGGGAGCTGTCGGCAGTGCTTCATTCAAGCCATCAGAGGGAAACGGTATGAACGATTGGGGAACCCTAAGCCAGGCCGACCGCGACGCGGCCTTCAACAACACCGCCGCCTGCCCGGACGGGCCCGCCTACGTGGCCGCGTTGCGTGAAGAATCGCTGGCGATGCGCGTGGCCCACCCGGCGCATCTGGACCTAGCCTACGGCCCTACCCAGCGTGAGGCGTGGGATCTGTTTCCGGGTGCCGCGGGTTCGCCCACGTTGGTGTTCATCCACGGGGGCTATTGGCAGCGCAACGATCGCGAGGGTGCCGCGGCTGTTATGAAGGGGGCGCTGGCGACCGGTTGGTCCGCGGCGCTGCCGGGCTACACGCTGGGGCCGGACGCGACGCTTACGACCATCGTCGCGCAGATCGACGCCGCGCTGACCTGGCTTGCGGCCAACGGCCCGGCGCATGGCGTGGGCGGCCCGATCGTGGTCACCGGCTGGTCGGCCGGCGGGCACCTGGCTGCCATGGCGCTGGCCCACCCGGCGGTGCATGCCGCGCTGCCGATCAGCGGCCTGTTCGAGCTGGGGCCGATCCGGGACACGTACCTCGATGAGAAGTTGCATTTGACCGATGTCGAAGTGGCGACGCTATCGCCGCAGCGCCTACCGATGCCGGATAAGCCAATGGCGATCGCCTATGGTTCGGCAGAGCTACCGGCATTAGTGGCGAACAGCCGCGACCTGCATGAGCGGCGGGCGGCGGCGCACCGGGCAGGGGTGCTGGTGCCAGTGGCGGGGACGGACCATTTCACGGTGCTTGAAGCGCTGCGGGCGCCAACCGGGGCGTTGCTGGCGGTGGCGCGAGGGTTGATCTAGCGCCGTCGCCCCTGCCAAATAATCGCCGGGTGTATCGGGTGCTGTGCAGCGCCCGGTACGCTGTTCGCGGCGAGGCCGCCCTTGTTACAGGTCACTGCCCCGGCACTAGCCGTGTCCGAACCTGTGCCGAATAGGCGCGCAGGCCGGGTCGATACCACCGCGTTAGAGTGTAGCCAGCGCGGGAGCCGCAGCCCTTAGCGTACAGTGTGTCCGCGCAGAAATGGCCCATAACCCGGCGCCGGGCAGGCGCATGCGCGCCCAATCGGCTTCGCATTGGCGATCGGGCAGACCAACGGGCTGATGCCATACGCTGTCCTAATGTGGGTGCGGCAGTGAAAGCCCAGCCGCATCGGGCGGCCATAATAGTGCTGCGCCATCGCATCTGGAGCAGTGACCAAAACCGCGAGCATCGCCAAACCAAAGAATTTACCCATCACTCGTCCTCGATTTTCAATCGCGATGTAAGCACCCGGCTTCCAGTTGCGCCATGGCCCGGGCGCGGTGACTGATGGCATGTTTTGTAACAGGCTCCATCTCGCCAAACGTCAGCATCCCACCGCGGGGTAAGAACGCCGGGTCATAGCCGAAGCCCTGCGTGCCGCGCGGCGTCACGACCGTACCCTCGACCCGGCCCAGGAACGTGTCGGTGTGGCCATCGGGCCAGCCAAGGCACAGCGCGCACACGAACCAGGCTCGGCGATCGTCGCCCGTGATGCCCGCCAGCACCCGGTCGATGGCGCCGGCGAAGTCCTTATCCGGTCCCGCCCATCGCGCCGACAGCACGCCCGGCGCACCGCCCAGGGCCGCCACGCAAAACCCGCTATCGTCGCTCAACGCCGGCAGCCCGGTAGCGCGCGCGGCGGCCAGCGCCTTCAGTTGCGCATTGCCGGCAAAGTCGGGCGCGGTCTCATCCGGCTCCGGCAGGCCTAGTGCGCCCGCCGACTGCACCGCCACACCCCAGGGTGCCATCAGCGCCGTAATTTCCCGCAGCTTACCCGGGTTATGAGTAGCGAGCACCAATTCGTTGGTGAGCAGCAGCCGGGGCATTACGAAAGGGC
>JANPPS010000187.1:0-1778 GCA_031428635.1 Rhodospirillales bacterium | reverse complement strand
ATTTCTACGATCTGTGGCGGCCCATCACCGCCATCCGGCAGGGCGACGCGACGGTCGCTGCCGACCCAAACTGGACGCCACTGATGAAGACGCCGCCGCACCCGTCCTATGTCTCGGGCCACTCCGATTTAAGCGGCGCCGCGTCGGCCGTGCTGACGAGCGTGTTTGGCACCAAGGCTTTCAGCACGACCAGCCTCACGGCGCCCGGAATCGTACGCAGCTTTGGCGATTTCGATGCAGCGGCGCAGGAAGCGGCGATCAGCCGGATCTATGCGGGCATTCATTTCTCGTTCGACAGCACGGCGGGGCTGCAACAGGGTGCCTCGGCCGGGCAGTGGACGTTGTCCCATTTTGGCACGGATACCGGGCCGCAGATCCTGGTCGACGGGGGGCTGCCGGGCACGGCGGGCGGGCGACTCGTGACAGGGGGCTACGCCCTCGATAACGCTGCGCCGCTAACCTCACTGAGCGTGTCCGTCGATGGCGGCACCGCGCGGGCTGTGGCCGTGGACGGCGCGGGGCGTTTTGCGATCGATACGGGTGGCTTGTTCGGCGTGCTGGGGGCCGGGTCCCACGCGCTGTCGTTGCGGGCGACCGACCTGGCGGGGCTGACGGCCACGCAGTCGCTGGCCTTTATTGTGCCAGGTGCCAACGCGACCACCGTGGCGCTCAACGCGCTGCCGGACCTGGCTGCGGGTGCAACCCTGACGGGCACGGCCACTGCGTCATCGGGTGCGACGCTGGTTGGCGTGAACCTCAGCGTCGATGGCGGCGGTGCGATCCCGCTTGCCGTCGACGACACGGGCGCATTTACAATCGCCCTGCCGCTCGGAACGCTCGGACTAGGCGGGCACCAGTTCATCGTCAGCGCACAGGACAGCCAGGGTGGCGTGGGCCAGGCAAGTGCGACAGGCTCGTTGGCCGCACTCGTCCAGCTGACGATCACGGCTGTGACGCCCACAAGCTTTGCGAGCGAGGTGGGGGTGACCTATCGCCCCACCATCCAGTTTAGCCGGGCGGTGGATCCGGCTACCATCACGGGCGACAGCGTGTTCATAACCGACGCGTCGGGTGCCCGGGTGGCGGCCAATGTGGTCGTGACCGCTGGCAACACCAGCGTCACCCTATTGCCGCAGGGTGCCATGCCCGGCGGCTCACGCATGACGCTGCATGTCGAGGGCTCGCTGATCAAGGGCGCCGCGGATGGCGCGCTGCTGGACCCGGGCGCATCGGGGCTGGGTGCCGGGACCGAAGGCCTGGTGTCGTGGACCACCGTCGCCACCGCGCCCGTGACCGGCACGTCCATCACCGGCATCGTCGCCGACCCGGGTGCCGACTTTCAGCCCGGCAGCCGCGATGACGTGACGTACAACCCGGACGGTACGCGCACCTACCTTCACCCCATCGCAGGCGTGCGAGTTTACGTGCTGGGTCACGAGGACCAGTCGGTGCTTACGGACTCCAATGGCGCGTTCACGCTGACCAACACGCCGGCCGGGGACGTGAAGGTCGTGCTGGACGGCCGCACCGCCGCCAATGCGCCGGCCGGGTTCTACTTCCCGGAAATGACGCTCGACACTACTGTCCAGGCCGGGCGCGCCAACACCATCATGGGCAGCATGGGCACGGCAGAGGAGCGGGCGGCCAACATCCGCCAGCCGGGTGTGTACCTGCCGCGCGTGGCGACCGACGTGCTGCAGGCCGTGAGCGCCACGCAGACGACCATCGTCACTCCGCCCGCCGATAGCAGCCCCACGCTGAGCGCGTTGCAGCGGAGC
>JANPPS010000186.1:0-7926 GCA_031428635.1 Rhodospirillales bacterium | reverse complement strand
CGCGTTGGCCGGCAAACGGTTCGGCATAATCGCGGCCACGCCACCCACGGATCTGCTGGTGCGGCATGGCCTGATGGACAACGTGCGTCCTTACCCGCTGCGAGTGGACACTCGCATAAGCAACCCACCTCGCGCGATGATGCAGGACCTGTTGGACGGCGTCATCGACGTGGCGTTGGTGTGGGGACCGGCCGCCGGCTACGCGATACAGCACGACCACCTGCCGCTCACGGCCAGGTTCCTACAAAGCGAGCCGAACGCCCCGCGCCTCGATTACCGGATCGCCATGGGCGTTCGTGCGAACGAGCCGGAGTGGCGACGGCGCATCAATCAGGCCATCACCAAGCACGCAGTCGAAATCGCGGCGGTACTCGTCGATTACGGCGTCCCATCACTGGATAATTCTGCCCCCCAATGAGGGCGTATGCAGCCGCACTGGTGCTGTGGTCCGGCGTTGCATCGGCGGATCCTGCGGTAACCATTCCCGATACATACCGGATGGACGGCTACCGGGCCCCGGTGCCCGACACCGTACCGGGTGCGCTTGTTGTCGGGACAGAGGAAGTCCGAGCCCTGGCCGCATCCGGCGCGTTGTTGGTCGACGTGCTACCGGCGCCGCGCCGTCCGGAAGCTATGCGCCCCGGCGCACCGTGGCTGCCGCCCACGCATTACGGTCCACCGGGCAGCGTGTGGTGGCCGGAGGCTGGGCGTGGCGCCCTGCCAGACGCCGTGGAAACCGCGTTTCGCCAACGGCTGCACGCGGCCGGCGACCGCGTCATCGTGTTCTACTGCCTGCCTAACTGCTGGATGAGTTGGAATGCGGCCCGCCGGGCGGCGTCGATGGGTGCCCGCGCCGCCTGGTATCCTGACGGCTTCGACGGGTGGGAGGCTGCGGGCCTGCCATCGGCCCCGTTAGTGCCGGAGCCGTTCGATTAGTTACTCGAGGCTACTCTGAAGCGCCCGTGCCAGCGTGCCGAGCTTGGCCTCCATCGCGACCGGTGCCTCACAGGCATAGCGGATCGTGCGCTCGACTTCCTCATATTCCCGGTTGATCAGCACGCGGCGCTGCGCGACCTCCGTTCGTTGTGCCGCAGGTGTATCCGCCGGTAGGGCTGCCAACTCGGCACTGACGCGGGATGACGTGTCGGCCAGCAGCCGTTGCCGCCGGGTTATGGTGCGCAGCCGGTCGATGATAACGGACCGCTGAGCGTTCGTTTCGTCCACCATTCCGGCAAATAGCTCCGCCAGCTTTTCCGATCGTTCCGGTATGGGCAGGGTCGATGCGTAGGTTGATAATTTCGCTGCTGCCGCCTCGGCCGATACCCCGCGGGGGGACGTGGCGCGGACTATCGCCACAACGCCCGGGTCCTGGCGCCAATCCCCGGCCGGGTCGTGCCCGCCCCATAGCGTGCCGGGTGTGAGCGTTGGCACCAGCCGCTGTACGCAGGGCCAGTCGGGATCGGCCGGGGGGCCTGCGGCGCCCAGTAGCAGCGCGGCAACCAGAAGCGACGGCGCCCTCACGCCGCTGCCCGCCGCCCGATCATGCCACGGCCGGGATCGTACCCCACCACCGCGACCGCCATGAATACCAGCGTACACCCGGCCACGATCGCTGCCGCCACCCAATTCATCTGGCCATACAGCGCGAAGCGGATCAGCTCGGTAGCGGCGGTGAACGGGTTCGCCTCGCACACCCAATACAGGATCAGGCTGCTCTCCTTCACCCGCCACAGCGGATAGAGTGCGGATGAGGCGAAGAACATCGGGAAAATCACGAAATTCATGACCCCGGCAAAGTTCTCCAGCTGTTGAATAAACGACGACAGCACCAGTCCGAGCGCGCCGAGCATCAATCCCGACAGCACCAGCGCGGGCAGCACGGTCAGGTACCCCAGCAGCGGCGGTTGGATATCCCAGAACCACGCAATGCCCAGGAAAATGTAAGACTGCACGACCGCGACCGCGACGCCCGCCAGTAGCTTAGACAGCAGCAGGAACCAGCGCGGGAACGGGCTGATCATCAACGTCTTCATGCTGCCCATCTCCCGGTCATAGACCATCGACAGGCTGCTCTGCATGCCATTGAACAGCTCGATCATCGCGATCAGCCCGGGCGCAATATAGACCTCATACGGAACGTACGTTTCATACGGTGCCATGATCGACACCCCCAGCACGAAGCGGAACCCAGCGGCAAAGATCGCCAGCCACACCAGGGGGCGCACGAGGGCGGAGACGAACCGCGCGCGTTGATGCACCCAGCGCAACGCCTCCCGCCGCACGATCCCGGCCATGCAGCGGCCGTAGCTGGCGACCGACCCAGCGGTCGGATCGGTGGCCGTCATGCCAGGGGCTGTCATGCCAGTGGCTGTGATGCCGGGGGCCGTCGTGCCGGGGGTCGTCATGCTGCGGTCAACGCGTCGAACGCGTGCTTCAGGCTCGGATACCCGGCCGCCACGTCCGCCACGCCGCCCTGCGCCAGAATGCGTCCACGGTGCAGCACGATCACGTCGGCATCGCCTTCCGCCTCATCGATCAAATGGGTCGCCCACAGCGCCGCCATCCCGCGCTCCCGGCAGAGTGTCCGTACGTGGTCCAGCAAAAAGCCGCGGCTTTCCATATCCAGTCCTACCGTTGGCTCGTCCAGCAATAGTAGCGCCGGGTCATGCAGCAGCGCGCGCGCCAGTTCAACCCGGCGGCGCTGCCCGCCCGATAGTTGACGTACCCGCGTCCCGGCCCGGTCTTGCAGCCCGATCCGCGTCAGCTCGTCCCCGATGCGCGGCCGGGCATTGGCGGTGGACATGCCGTGTAATGCCGCGTGGTATTGCAGGTTCTGCGCGATCGTCAGATCGAGGTCGAGCGTTGGCTGCTGGAACACAACGCCCATCCGGGCCAGTGCCGCCTGCGGATGGGTGCGGAACGGCTGGCCGAACACGCTGATACCGCCCGTCTGCGCCTGTAGTAGTCGGGTGATCAGCGCGAACAGCGTGGTCTTACCAGCGCCATTGCGGCCCAGCAGTACCGTGAACCGGCCGGGGACCAGCGTGAACGTGACGTCGTCCAGTACAGCGTCGTGGCCAAAGCGATGCGTCAGGCCTGTGACCTCCAGCGCCGCGATACGAGTTGAACCGTCTGGCATCAGGGGACCACCACGATGCCCCAGGGCAAGCGCCCCACCGGCACGGATTTTGTCACCCGCAGCCCGTCCACATCGATCACCGACAGGTCGTTGCTGACGCCGTTGGTCGCATATAACCGCTTCATATCGCCCGAGAATGCCAGGTTCCAGACGCGCTGCCCGACCAGCAGGTACTTGCGGACCTCGAACGTGTGGGTGTCCACCACCGCCACGCGGTTGGCCGGCCCGAGTGCGACGAAGGCGGTGGTCTGATCGGCGGTCATGGCGATGCCGACGGGCTGAACGCTTTCGGGCGGAACCCCGGGTATGGCGAAATTTATGGTGTGGGTGACGACATGCTGGGCTGTGTCGATGACGGATACCGTGCCCCCCACCTCTGCGCTGACCCAGACCTGGGCACCGTCGGCGGTGAAGCGCGCCACACGCGGCCGGCTACCGACAAGGACGTTGGCGATCGGCTTGCGGGTGGTGGTGTCGATGAAATGCGCCATGCTCGTCGTCTCCGACGTGTTGACCAGCACCGCGCCGTCGGGGCTGATGCCCATACCCTCCGGCTCCACGCCGACTGCGATCTCCGCCGCGATCCGCCCGGCGGCGATATCGAGGACGGAGACGACGTTATCGTTCTCATTGGCGATATACAGCGTGGTGCCGTCAGGGCTCAGCGCCATCAGCTCCGGGTCCGGCCCGCTCGGTAGCACCCGGTCCACCGTGAGGGTCTGCAGGTTCAGCACCTCGATATGATCGCTGTCGCTAGTACAGACATACAGGCTCTTACCGTCGCGGCTGAGCACGATGCCGCGCGGGCGGTCGCCGACCTTGATCGTGTTGGTGACGGTCATCGTGGTCGCGTCGATCACGGTAATGGTGTTGTCCTTCTCGTTGGACACAAACAGCCGCTCCGCCCGGACGGAGCCGGTCAGCAACAGCAATAGGCACGCGTTCCTTAGAACTTGCATGACGTCTCCGGCTGATCGATGCCGAGCGTATCGAGCTCGGAAAATTGGTGCATAAACCCGGGCTGCGGGCTGACGGAAACCAGGCTACGCGTGTCCAACAGCGGTACTGGCTGGCGCAACTGGCCATCCCAGGGCCGGATCGTCAGGCGGGAACCCTTATACGCAGCCAGCTCGAACGCCGGGCTATGCAGATAGGTGCCGATGGCACTTGCGTCGGCTGTAGCGGCGCGGGTCGCTGCCTCCCCCACGGCGCGGACGGCCATCCATGCGCCGAAATCCCGGGCCGTCATGGGCCGGCCCGCCTGTTTGATAAACCGGGCCTGTAGCTGCGTGGCACCCCATTGCTCGAACCACGGTGCCCAGGCGGCCGGCTGTAGGCCGTGCGTACCGGCAATCGGCCGGGGGTCGGTTGTGCGATAGGCGAGGTCGTCGCCGAACGTGTTTGCTATGTCCGCCACCACGACGACGTCATAGGACAGGCCTTGGGTGAAGCGCGCGACCTCCGCCCCGATCGCCACGTGGCCGGTATCGGTGCGCTGCGCCCCGGGTTCGAACGTCCAGCGCTTATCCGCCGCCAGCCGTAAACCAAACTTACGCGCCGACCGGCGCATGGCGTCGGCATAGGCCTGATCGTCGGCCTCTGGACCCTGTACCAGCAACAGATTGCGCCAGCGCTTGACGGCCAGGAACTGCATCAGCGCATCGGCCAGCATGGCGCGGCTGGGTAGCATGTGCACCACCGCCCGCCGGCAATCGGTGCCGCGTAGGCTGTCATCCTCGCTGGTCGCGTCCAACAACACGGCGTCGGCGGCGCCGGGCAGATCAGCCACCTGCAACAGCAGCGCCGCCGGCAGATCGAGGACGATCACCCGCTCCCCCGTATCCAGCAATGTGCGGGCGGCGGCCAGAACGCCTGGTGCATCGGGGGGCAGCACCTCATGCAAACTGTAGGTCTGGTTCACGAAGCGCCCGGTGGTCGCGTTATCCGCCAGTGCCAGCCGCGCGCCTTGCACGCCCTCATCGGTAACCGGTGGGGTGAGTGCGACCAGGGGCGCGATACGGCCGTGCGCCAAACCCAGATACGCGATGCCGACCGTCACCGGTTCCGCCGCGCGAACGGGCAGGGCAAGCAATACTGCCGTAATTAGTAAGATAGGGCCCCGAACGACCACCATGTTTCCCCGAGGATGGCCTTTTCGGCGCACCGCTTTGTTGTGACCATGAGCCTTGCTTATTGGTTTGTCAGCCCCCCTGTACGCCACTCGGATTGACAACTAGCCGCCTCCCTTGCACTGACGCAATAAGTGCCCTGGGGAGGGAGTGATGCCAAATACACGCCGTACCCTGTTGCTGGCGCCGCTCGCGCTAGCCCTCGGGTACCATCCTGCCGCCACCGCCGCCACAACCGCCGCCGCGATCCGGATCGGTACGCTGCGCTTCGGCTCCGTCGCTTGGGAATTGGACGTGATGCGCACGCACGGGCTGGACGCCATGGCGGGTTTGGCGATCGAGGCGGTGGAGTTTGCCTCCAGCCAGGCCCCGCAGGTCGCGTTGCAGGCCGGGCGTGTGGATGTGATCGTGCAGGACTGGCTATTCGTATCGCGCCAGCGGGCCATGGGTGCCGATTGGACGCTGTCGCCCACGTCCGCCGCACTGGGTGCTGTGATCGCGCCCGCTGGGTCGCCAGTGATAGGGCTGGGCGACCTGCCGGGCCGTCGCCTCGGCATCGCGGGCAGTCCGCTCGATAAAAGCTGGCTGCTGCTACGCGCCCACGCAGCGCGGAACCTGGGGATCGACCTGGACGCCACCTGTGACAAAACGTTCGGCCCGCCGCCATTGCTGGCCGAACTGGCCGCCGCGGGCCGGCTGGACGCGGTACTAACCTACTGGCCGTTCGCCGCCCGGGCTGAGGCAACAGGGGCCGGGGCGACAGGGGCAAGGCGCGTGCTGGCGATGGAGAGCGTGGTGGTGGCGCTGGGCGCACCGCCGGGGGTGCCGTTCGTGGGCTGGGTGTTCGCCGATTCTTTCGCCCGTCGCAGCCCAGAGGCGGTGCAGGGGCTGGTATCCGCGTCGGCCAGCGCCCGCGCGATCCTAGCCACCTCCGACGCAGAGTGGGACCGTATCGCATCGCTTACGGGTGCTACTGGGGGGGATGAGCTGGTGCGGCTGCGGGACTGGTATCGCCGTGGCGTGCGGGCGTCGTGGCCGCTGGACGGTATCCCGCCCCTCTATGACTTGCTGGCACAGACCGGCGGCCCTGGGCTGGTGGGATCCGCACTGCATTTGTCGCCGGGCACACTCTGGACACCCACCTGACGCGACTGCTCGTTCAGTTCGGCCCGGCCGTGCTCATGCTGGCCGCGTGGGAGGGGGCGGGCCGGGCGGCACACAGCCGGCTATTACCGCCGTTCACCGCCGTGCTCGGTGTGCTGATGACCGAGGCACAGTCCGGCCGGCTCGGCGCACAGCTCGGCATCACCCTGCTGCGGGTGGCGGCCGCGTTCGTGGTGGCGATGGTTCTGGGCTGTGCCCTTGGGATCGCGATGGGGCGCCTGCGTGTACTCGATCGGCTGCTGGACAGCGCATTGACCGTGTTGCTGAACCTGCCGGCGCTGGTCAGCATCGTGCTGATCTACGTGTGGTTTGGCCTGAGCGAGTACACGGTGATCGCGGCTGTCGCCCTCAATAAGCTGCCTAGCACGGCCGTCGTGCTGCGGCAGGGGGCGCGGGCGCTCGACACGGCGCTGCTGGACATGGCCATCAGTTTTCGCATGCCTCGCTGGTCTATCTTACGCCATGTCGTGGCCCCGCAGCTCTACCCCTACCTGTTCGGCGCGGCGCGGTCCGGCCTGGCGCTGATCTGGAAAATCGTACTCGTGGCCGAGCTGCTGGGGCGTAGCGATGGCGTGGGATTTCAGATCGGGGTGTATTTTCAGCTCTTCGACGTGGCTGGGATCCTGGCCTACACCCTGGCTTTTATTGCGGTGGTGCAGGTGCTGGAATGGTTCGTTCTGCAACCGCTCGAGCGGCGGGCCAGCCGATGGCGGTGATCCTAGATGTCGATATCGTCCAGAAGGACGTGCCGGCTCCCGTGCGCGGCCGGCGTACGGTGATCGCGGGACTGCGCTTCACCCTGCAGGCAGACGAGGTCGTTGCGCTGGTCGGTCCGTCCGGCTGTGGCAAGACAACGCTGCTGCGGCTGATCGGGGGGCTCGATCACGTATTCGAGGGCCGGATTACCTGGGCGGGCGGCACCGCGCCCCGCATCGGTACGGTGTTCCAGGACGCGCGCCTGCTGCCGTGGCGCACCGTGCGGCAAAACATACTACTGGTGCGCCCGTCGACGCCCGCGATTGCCGACGCTTTGCTGAGCCTGCTCGGGCTGTCGGACGCAGCCGGGCTGTATCCCACCGCGTTGTCCGGCGGCATGGCCCGACGGGTCGCGATCGCCCGAGCCTTCGCTATTGCGCCCGCGCTGCTGCTGCTGGACGAGCCGTTCGTGTCGCTGGACCCCGACACGGCGGAGCAAAGCCGGGCGGTGCTGCGTGACGTTCTGCGTGAACGGCCAACCGCGGCCCTGCTGATCACCCACGATTTGGCAGAGGCTGCGTCGCTCGCCGATCGCATTCTGCTACTATCGCCAGGCCCCGCCACCATCGTGCGGGAGGTAACCGTGCCGCCCGACCGGCGCCGCCGGGGTATAGCCGAGGGCGCCCGGGTGGCGGCCGCTTTTACTTAAGCGTTTCGAGTTAAGCGATCACGTTCGCCCGGTCCTCGTCTTTCTTCAATACGGCCAAAAACATGGGCGTCCCCGTCACCGTCCCGCGG
>JANPPS010000185.1:0-21008 GCA_031428635.1 Rhodospirillales bacterium | reverse complement strand
GGGCAAAGCTCGCGGCATGGCTTTCGGGAAAGCCGTACGCGCCGAACCCCTCGATCTGCGTGAACGTTTTTTCGGCGAACGCACGGTCGTAGCCGCGGTCGGTCATGCCGTCGATCAGCTTGTCCTTGAAATGGCTGACGCCGCCCGTGAACTTGAACGTCGCCATTGCCCGGCGTAGCTGGTCGGCCTCCGTGGCCGTGAACCCGGCGCACACGATCGCGACCCGCATCGCCTGTTCCTGAAACAACGGCACGCCCAGTGTCTTACCCAGCACGTCTTCCAGTTCCGGCGTTGGGTAGTGGACGGGCTCCTTCCCCTCCCGCCGACGCAAATACGGGTGCACCATGTCGCCCTGGATCGGGCCGGGGCGAACGATCGCGACCTGCACCACCAGATCGTAAAACGTGGTGGGCTTTAGCCGCGGCAGCATCGCCATCTGTGCCCGGCTTTCGATCTGGAACGTACCCAGCGTGTCGGCCCGGCGGATCATGGCGTAGGTGGCCGGGTCCTCGGACGGAATGGTAGCCAGGTCCATGGGCGTGCCGGCGTCGGCCAGCAGATCGAACGCGCGGCGCATGCAGCCCAGCATGCCCAGGCCCAGTACATCGACCTTCATGAACCGCAGCGCGTCGATGTCGTCCTTGTCCCACTCGATTATTTGCCGGTCCTTCATCGACGCGGGTTCGATCGGAACCAGGTCGGCCAGGCGGTCATGGGTCAGCACGAAGCCGCCCGGGTGCTGGCCCAGATGGCGCGGAAAGCCGATCAGCTCACGCGCCAGGCCCAGCGTCATCTGCAGGCGGCGGTCGGCCACGTTCAGGTTCAGCGCCTGGGCGTGCGTGTCCTGCACGCCTTCCTCGCTCCAGCCCCAGACTTGGCTGGCGAGTGCGCCCGTCACGTCCTCCGTCAGGCCCAGCACCTTGCCCACCTCCCGCACGGCACCCCGGGCCCGGTAGCGGATGACGGTCGCACACAGCGCCGCCCGGTCCCGGCCATAGGTGTTGTAAATCCACTGGATCACCTCCTCCCGCCGCTCGTGCTCGAAATCGACGTCGATATCCGGCGGCTCCTTACGGGCGGCGGAGATGAAGCGTTCGAACAGCAGGCCGGATCGGATCGGATCGATGCTGGTCACGCCCAGCACGAAACAGACGGCCGAGTTGGCGGCGCTGCCCCGGCCCTGACACAGGATGTCACGGCTGCGGGCGAAGCGAACGATGCTGTGTACGGTCAGGAAATAGGGCGCGTAATCCAGCTCCGCGATCAACGCCAGTTCATGCCGCAGCTGTGCCGCCGTCGCATCCGTGATGCCGCCCGGATAGCGCTGGGCGGCGCCGGCCCAGGTCAGACGATCGAGTGTTTGTTGGGGCGTAAGCGCCGGGTCCTCGATTTCGGCCGGGTATTGGTAGGTGATCTGCGACAGGTCGAACGTGCAGCGGTCTACGAGCGCTATCGTTTGCGCGATCGCGTCCGGGTAGCGGGCGAATAGGCGCGCCATCTCGGCGGGCGGTTTCAGGTGGCGGTCGGCGTGGCGTTCGCGACGGAACCCGGCGTCGTCGATCGTGCAGCCCTCACGGATGCAGGTCATGACGTCCTGCAGCATGCGGCGTTCGGGCAGGTGAAACAGCACGTCGCCGGTCGCGATCATGGGGATGCCGGCGGCCGCACCCTGGTGGGCGATGGCGTGTAGACGCGTGGCCTCACCAGGGCGACGGCGAATTGTGCCGGCAACGGTGGCGCGGCCGGGGGCGAGAGTGCGCAGGTGGCCGAGTTCTGTGGCCATGCTTATGCCGGGCAGCAGCGTGTACAGCAGCCCGGCGCCGCCCGCGTCTAGGTCGGGCCAATCCAGGTCGCAGCCGCCCTTGCCCGTCCGGGCTTTGCCCAGTGTTAGCAGTTGGCACAGGCGGGACCAGGCGGATAAGTCGGTCGGGTATGCGAGCAGCGCCGTGCCGTCCCGCAGGCCTAGGCGGCAGCCGGGCACCAGCCGCACACCGGTCGCCTTCGCCGCCTGCCACGCGCGGACCATGCCGGCGACGGAGTTATGGTCGGTGACGCCCAATGCGGTGATGCCGTACGCGGCGGCTTGGGCGAATAGCTCCTCGGGATGGCTGGCGCCGCGGAGGAAGCTGTAATTGGTTGTGACTTGGAGTTCGGCGTACATGGTTATGGTGGGAAGGCGAGGGCGCTGCCCTCGACCCGCTGGGGCCGGGGGCCCCAGACCACGCTTTTTGAAGCGAGGTCCAAGGGGCGCGCACCCGGCCTTACTTCGCACGTCATCAAAATAACCCGTGCAAATACCACGACAGCCCACCTGTCTGCGGGTCCACGCCATCGCCCTGGCGGAATAGCCAAAAGCGCTGGCCCTCTTCGTCTTCCACCTGGAAATAGTCGCGGACGGCGTGGGTTTCGGCGTCGCGTCGCCACCATTCGCCATAAATCCGTTCGGGCCCGTCGGCACGGCGGACGCGATGGCGGCGCTTACGCCAGGTAAAGGCTACGGGCGGTTGGTCGGGCAGCAACGCCAGCGCCTCGATGGGGCGGGGCGGGGTCAGTAGCCTAGCGGGACGGGCGCCGGCGGGCCAACTTGTGCCGTGCTGTGGCGCCAGGGCCGGCACCCGGCGGACGGAGCGCTCGGGTACGTCGCTCTCGACCGGCTCCACCCGATACACCTGGTCCGCACCCAGCCGATTGCTGAGCCGGTCGACCAGCGCCGACACGTCCGGCGTTTCCCCGGCGCCGCGCTGTACCCAGCGTAGCGGTTCGGCCAGGGTCGCGATCAGGCGCATCGCCTCGATCCCCAGGCCCGGGTCGATCGTATCGAGGCGCTCCAGCAGCAAGCGCGTCAGGTGCGGTGCATCACGGCTGGGGCGGGCGGTGCCGATGCGGATGGCCTGCGTTGCGCCGTCCACGCGTTCGAACAGCAGATCGAGCCGCCGTGCGCCGAGGCCGTTCTGCTCCATGCGGGTACAAAGCGGATCCAGCAAATGGGTGATCGCGGTGCCCAGTGCCTCGGGCGTCAGCAGCGGTTCGACGAAACAAAGGCGGTGCTGCAGCAGTTCGGTGGGCACGATGGGAATAATCGGCTCCGGCAGCGCGCCCGCGGCCCGATCCAGTTGCCGGCACACTTGCGGGCCCAACCGGCGTGACAGGGGTGCGCGGGGGACACGAAGCAGGGCGCCAATTGTGTCGAAGCCCAGCCGGCGCAGTGTAGCGACCGTTCCGGATGGCAGGCGCAGCGCGTGGACGGGCAGGGGGGCCAGTGCCGCCCGGTGTTCGCCCGGTGGCACGACGACGTACGGCTCCGTCCCATGCCGGGCCAACGCGTGGGCGGCACCCGGCGTATCGGCCAGCGCCAACCGGGCATGTATGTCCATCGTCATGAGGTCCGTGGCCAGCGCGGACAGCATCGCCGCCTCACCGCCGGACAGATGGGCGCAGCCAGTCACATCCAGCCACAGCCCGTCCGCTCCGTCGGTCGCAACCAGCGGCGTGACACGATGGCACCAGGTTGCGAGCCGTAGCAGGGCAGTCTGCTCGGCGTCGGGTTCGGCCTCTCGCACTTGTAGGCCGGGTGCGAGTGCTGTGGCGTGGGCCAGCGCCATGCCGGCGCATAGGCCGAGCGCCTGGGCGGCGGGGTTCGCGCCCGCCACGACCCGGCGGCGGCCGTCATGTAATGCCGTGACGCATGCGCCCCCGTTAAGCGGCGCGTCGTGCAGCCGGTCTGTCGGCCAGTGCGGCAACCATACCGAGACAACCCGTCGCATCGCACGCCTCCACCACCCAAGACCCCGTTCGCCCGCCCCGGCTGCGCAGCAAATCCAGCTGCCACCGTCCCCGTCCCACGCCCGGAATATCGGGCGCATCCGCCGCTGGCGGGCCGGACGGCATGGCGGTCACGCGCCATCGGGTCAGCGCCGCCGTCACCTCGTCCGGTAACGCAATACGCGGGCGGCGTAGCGCCAGGCCGATCGTGCCGGTGCTTTCGGCCGCTAATTGCAGCCGGCGCGATGCGGTCAGCGACAGGCGGCCCGACAACTCGGCCACCACGCCGGCCAGACCGCCATGGCGGAGCCCTTCTTCCATCACAAGCAGCGTGCCCCCGCGGCCGGCGCGCGCGTAAATGACCCGGTCGGGATGCAGCCCGGCACCGGCCAGGCCGGGGGCGAAGGCGTCATCCTGTTCCAGCACCCACAGCACCGGGCCCGGGCGGCGGGTGACGATCCCGGCGGCGAATAGCCCGGCGGCGGCCCCGTGCGCGCCGTCCGTCACCTCATGCAGGGCACCGGTCGCCAGGCCGCCTTGCGCCAGCGCGTTATCGACCGGGGCCAGGCCGAACGGCAGCGCGCCGTGGGACGCGGATGGCCGTTCGATCCGTGCGATAGCGGTGCGCAGCTGCTGCAACAGGGCCGGGTCGGGGGTGGCACGCTGTCCCATGATGGCTGTCTGACACATTCCGTTTTACTCGTATGTTCGCAATTTGTTCCTATCACCGGCCATCGTCAACCACAGACATTTCGCCTAGCGGTAGCTGCGTTCGCCTACGGAATCAGCGTAGTCCGGCAACCGATTGGATTCGCCACGGACCAAGTCTCCCCAGGCTGCCGAAAAACTTTTTGTGTCCGCGCCGCGTTACTCGCCAGCTAAATTGGAGCACAACACTATGAACAACATTATTTATATCGTCGGTCTCGTCGTCGTCGTCATCGCCGTGCTCTCTTTTTTCGGCCTACGCTAACGCCCTGACCTGACGGGCGATCTCCGCCTCTTCATCGGCCGGGATCGCCCATACGGACGGGCCGATATGCGCTAAACCCATGCTGGGTTGATAAGAATAATTGCGGCTATCGACCGCTAAGCCGAGCCAGCCCAACGCGGCGCCTACATCCGCCCGGACCGACGCCTGGTGTTCGCCAATGCCGCCTGTGAACACGAACGCGTCCACGCCGCCCAGCACTGCCACCAGCGCACCTGTCTCCCGCACGACGCTGCGCACGAACATTGCCCGCGCCAGCGATGCGGGATCCAGCGCGCGTAGATCGGCCGCGCCCCCGACGCCCAGCAGTCCGGACTGGTGGTACAACCCGTTCTCAATGGCCGCCGCGTCCAGCCCCCGGGCCTGCAGCAACCAGAGCAACACACCCGGATCCAGCCGCCCGGGGCGCGTGGCCATCATGACGCCATCCAGCGCCGTCATGCCCATGGTAGTGTCCACGCTGCGCCCATCCCGCATCGCGCACAGGCTGGCACCGGAGCCCAAATGCGCCACGATTACCCGCCCATTCAACCCCGACTGACGCGCGACATGGGCGTAGCTCAACCCATGAAATCCATAGCGTCGCACGCCCATACCCCGCCATGACGCCGGTAGCGGCAGGGTGGTCGTGACGGCGTCCATCGTGTGGTGGAACGACGTGTCGAAGCACGTGACCTGCGGTAAATGCGGATGTGTGCCCATCAGCACTCGGATCGCGGCCAGGCTATGCGGCTGATGCAGAGGTGCCAACGGCGTCAGCGCGTCCAGATCGGCGATTAGCCCCGCATTGACCCGCGCCGGTCCGGTCCGGTCGCCGCCATGCACGACCCGGTGGCCCACGGACGATACGGGGGCGTGGCCGTCATGATCGTCGATCCAGGCCAGTAGCCGCGTCAGGCCGTCCGCCTCGATCCCATAGGGCCAGGGCCAGGACTTGGTCGTGTCCGTCTGGATTTGCTTGTGCCCGGTGTCGATCGCGCCCCTCAAGATGGGCGATGCGCCGTCGAACACCGCAAACTTCAGGCTACTACTGCCGGCATTCAGGGTCAGGATCACGACCGGACCCACTTCGTCACCACGGGCAGGTTCTGGCCATTCGTACTGGTCTCCGCCAGCCAGCAGAATCGTTCGCGTCCGTCATTGCGCCACTCCGACCGGTGTCGGGAGGCTGCGCAGACTGACGCACACAAATCTATCGCGGCCGCGTGATGATCAGCCGCGCGAAAATCAGCCGCGCGAAAATCAGCGGTGCCCCAGTGCCCGCCGCGCTGCATACAGCTGGTCCACCAAGTGCAACACGACCGGCAGGCTGTTATCATCGACGCCGAGGTCGGCGCGTAACTCCACAATCAGGCGTAGGCGGGCCACGTCGATGGCCGTGAACTGCCAGCGCCCCGGCGTCCCATCCGGCCGCACCCAATCGAGTTCGATCCATTGTTCGACCTGTACCAAGTCGATACCACTGATCGTGGCGGGCAACGCCTCTAGCGGGATCGGATCCGTCATGGCGGGGTCCATCCGGTCAGGAACTCGCGTAGCGCATCGTCCACGGGGCCGATTGTGATACGGATCGTGGCGTACAGGTCCCCGGCCGGGCTGGTGCCGATGGCCGGAATGCCCTTACCGCGCAGCCGCAGCCGCGTACCATCGTCCGAACCCGCGGGGACTGCCATTGTGACCGCGCCCGAAAGCGTCGGTACCGTTACGCGCGCGCCCAGGATCGCGTCGCGGAACTGAACCGGCAGGTCGAGTTCGATGTTGGCCCCGTCGCGGCGGAATTGCGGGTGGGTGCCGACCTGGATGTCGATCAGCGCGTCACCGGGCGGCGTGCCGGCCCCGCCCTTACCGCGCAGGCGCAGCGTCTGCCCGGCCTCTGTACCCGGGGGAATTGTCACGTTGATCTCACCGCCATCCGGCAGGTTGATGCGTTGCGGCCCGCCCTGCGCGGCGTCGACGAAGCTGACCATCAGCGTGTAGCGATGATCTCGCCCGCGTACGGGCCCGGTGGCGCCGGGGCGGGCACCGTTGCGGAACAGGCCGGATAGAATGTCGTTCATCTCGTCATCGCTGAACGTGCTAGAGCCGTAGCGGGTGCCAGCGGGACTTTCGGCATGAGTACGGTATCCGCCGCGGGCCTGTTCCTGGCCCGTACCATCGATCTCACCCCGGTCGAACCGCGCGCGTTTTTCGGCGTCGGACAGCAGATCATTTGCGTTGGCGGCAGCCTTGAACCGCTCCTCCGCTTTTCGATCGCCGGGATTGAGATCAGGGTGGCTGGTCTTGGCGATTTTTAGGAACGCCGCGCGGATTTGCTTTTCTGTAGCATCCCGCGCAACGCCCAGGACCTTGTACGGGTCTTCCGCCATTATTCCTCTAATCGCCTGTGTGTTCCATCATCACGGCCACATCGGCGTTGGCGGACAGGCGAACGGTGCCGTCCTCGATCTCGGCGATCAGACTTGTCTTAATCGTATGCTGCTTGTCGTCGCTGCTGTCTATCTTGGCCAGTCTGATCAGACCGGCATGAACGCGGTCGACGGTGCCGATATGCACGCCGTCGGCGCCGATGACGGGGGCGTGCTTCTTGATTTCTGATAGGTCCATGGCGCTGTACTCCAGTTACAGAGCCATAACGCGGCTTACCCCTGCGTAGTTCGGCGGGCGACGGCCTGGGCGAATTGCTGCGTGCTGGCGGTCCCGCCTAGGTCGCCGGTGCGAATGCCGTCTTGGTTTAACGTTTCATCGATCGCGCGCCGCAGCCGGGCCGCGAGGTCAACGTGGCCGACGTGATCCAGCATGAGCCCGGCCGCCAGCATCAGCGCGGTTGGGTTCGCAATGCCCTTACCGGCGATGTCGGGCGCCGATCCGTGTACCGCCTCGAATATCGCGGCCTTGGCCCCGATATTGGCGCCGGGTGCCGCGCCCAGGCCACCGACTAGCCCGGCGATTTGGTCGGACAGGATGTCGCCGAACAAATTGGTGGTGACGATCACGTCGAACTGCCACGGGTTCAGCACCAGCTGCATCGCACACGCGTCCACGATCCGGTCATCGAACGCGATCCGGCCCTCATACTCCTGCGCAACCTGCTGCGCCGTTTCCAGGAACAAGCCCGTCAGCGCCTTCAGCACGTTGGCTTTGTGCACGATCGTGACCTTCTTACGGCCCAGCTTCAGCGCGTGTTCGAACGCGAACCGGGCGATGCGGCGGCTGCCGTCGCGGGTGTTGATACCGGACGAGATTGCGACGGCGTGCGGGTCGTCACCGATCGGTATGTAATGCTCGAACGCGACGTACAGACCCTCCAGGTTTTCACGCACCATGATCAGGTCGATGCCGTCATACCGTCCGCCGGGCACCAGGGTGTGTGCGGGGCGGAGGTTGGCATAGAGCTGAAATTCCTCACGCAGGCGCACGTTCACCGACCGAAAGCCGCCGCCGACGGGAGTGGTTAGCGGGCCCTTGAGCGCCAGGTTGGTGCGGTGAATGCTATCGAGCGTCGCCCTAGGCAGTGGATCGCCCCCGGCCGCGATACCGGCCATGCCGCCCTGCTGCACGTCCCAGTTGAACGGTGCGCCGAGGGCGTCGAGTACATGAAGCGTCGCGTCCGTAACCTCCGGCCCAATGCCATCGCCGGGAATTAGGGTGGCTTCGATTTGCGGCATACGGGGTTGCTCCGTTGGGCATGCGGGTGCGACGGTGGGCGAATGAATTTATCCGTCCGTAGCATCGTTCAGCCGACCGTGACACTCGATGATATCGAACGGGCGGCGGCACGAATTGCGGGCCGGGTGCGGCGGACGCCGATGCTGCGTGCGGGGCCGGTGCGGACGCATGGCGCGGTGGCGGACGGGCTGTGGCTGAAGCTGGAGAACCTGCAGGTAACGGGGTCGTTCAAGGCGCGGGGGGCGTGCAACGCGGTGGCGGCCCTGGACCCGGCAGCGCTGGCGCGGGGCGTGGTGACGGCGTCGGGCGGCAATCACGGCCTGGCGGTCGCGTACGCGGCGGCGGCGGCGGGCGTCACGGCCACGGTGTATGTGCCGCGCAGCGTGCCGATGGCCAAGCGCGAGCGGTTGGCCGTGTGGGGTGCCGTGGTGGTTGTAGTGGGTGAGGTGTGGGACGACGCCTATGCCGCGGCAGCCGCCCATGCGGCGGCGGGCGGGCAGGCGCTGCTACATCCGTTCGCGGACCCGGCCGTGATCGCCGGGCAGGGGACGCTTGCGCTGGAGGCGCTGGATGACGTGCCGGGCATCGACACATTGCTGGTTGCGATCGGTGGCGGCGGGCTGATTGCGGGCGTGGCCGTGGCCGCCCGGGCACGCCGGGCGGGGCTGCGTGTGGTGGGCGTGGAGCCGGTGGGGGCAGCGACGCTGCATGACAGCCTGCTGGCCGGGCGGCCGATAGTGCTGGACGGGATTTCGACGGCGGCGGGAACGCTGGCGCCACGGAGCACGGATGCGCTGAATTTCGGTATTGTGCGGGATTTGGTGGATCACGTGGTGCTGGTATCGGATGAGGCGATGCGGGATGCGGCGCGGTGGTTATGGTTCGAGCATGGGGTGGGGACGGAGCTTGCGGGGGCCGCTTCAGTGGCGGCGGTGCTGACGGGGGCGTATCGGGCGGCGGCGGGGGAGGTGGTGTGTGCGGTGGTTTGCGGGGCGGGGGCGGATGGGTTTTAGGCCATCAAATTAAAGCAGAGGCTCGCCGCTCCTGAGACCTGTGTGCGACTGGTCGGGTAAGCCGGAGGCGTCGCGGAAAAGGCCGCATAGAACCTCGTAGGACAAGGCCGAAAAACTCTTGTGACAGATCGCCGTGGCATAAACTGCCCGGTCGTCGTAACCGTCGGTACCTGTACTTTCGCCGCAACGCCATGGTGCAGGCAACGGCACGCGAAGCGGCGATGACGTAAGACATACAGTTTAACCGGCGGTATCCCGATTTCATCGAATTCACCGATCAGCTCAAGCGTATTGTCCTGGGGAAAATCGCCGCTGCAGCACCTATAGATGCTCAGAATATGGTTGCGAAATTCGTCGGTGTGATCCGGCAGCCGACGACTGTGCAGCTCGTATCCTGGCTTTGCTCCCTTAAAACTTTCCCAGCGGCGCGAGGTGAGGCAGCATTATTAGGGTTAGTCACAGCGTCGAAGCGAGATAACGCGCTTGACCGCGACGCATGGCGTCACGGCCGAATGTTATTGTTTTAGAATCAGAACGGGTCCAAATTAAGAGCGCTGACGATCCTGCCCACTTTGGCCGGCCTGCGGCATCGCCGGGCAGACTCAAGCAACAGGAGAGTACCATGCCCGACACCATCACCTTCACGCCGAACGTCAGCCCGAAGCCTGTTTTTTCCGGTCGAGGCAGCGTCATTCAGAACCCGGACATTCTGCCCATCTTCTGGGGGCCATACTGGCCAGGTAGCGGTGCCATGACTGTCGCGACGATCATGGGAGCGCTCAACTCCATTGTCTCAGGGCCGTATCTGCGTGGACTCGCCCAATACGGCTTCGGCGGACCGGCCCGCGTGCGACTGCCACGGATTGATCGCACCTCCAACGGGATCACGCTGCCTGCGCCAGGACCAGGGGTCAATCAGTCCGCGACCGTCGACTCAGTGGTCGCTAACTACCTCGACGGACTATTGACTGACGACAGCATCGAGAACGTGGATGATAACCATGAACTAGTCGTCATAGTCTTTCTCGATCCGAGTATACCAAACTCAATCAATTCAAATGCAGCAGGACAAGTGACTACTGTGTCTGGAGACAATGGCCCGATCGAGAAATTTGAGTTCCTAGACGATAATACCCGCTTCCAACGTTGCTGGATCAGTACATCCAGCCAACAGCTCAGTACCGTATCGCAGACGATGACCCATGAGTTAGTCGAAGCTATCAGCGATCCATTCAACAGTGGCTGGCACCAAACGGTGCCGCCGCCCGGTGCCAATGCTGGGCAGATTGGCGATGTATGTAACCAGCCGGGTCTCGTGAATGGCGTCGCCGTGACGGCCTATTGGTCGAACGCTGACGGGGCGTGCATCGTACCAACAGCTGGGTCGCGGTTCGTACTGTTAAGCTTCGTGCAGACAGAGCACGGCAAGGTCGACAGACCGTCGAAGGAGGGCTTCGTTGACTTTGGTTCCCTGTGCGGTGGCGGCCGATCGTTTGACTACTTTGAACGGACCTACGTCAACGCCCTGAAGATCGATGCCAAGCTCGCTGGTTACGAATCGCCGATCGTGAGTTGGGCTATCAACGGCATCCCAGTGCCCATCCTGATCGGGTCGATACAGGTCCCGACGACCTGGGAGGCAGAACCGCCCCCGGCAGCCGGGATGCCGGCACCCGTCAAGCCGGCCACCGCCAATCTTGCGACGTTTAATTCCGGTCCGACAGCGTCAGAGATGACCATCAGTGTCGGTCCCAACGCTGGTAACACTTCGATCAGGGTGGACGTGAGCGTCAAGGAAGGGTTTGACATCGGCAGCGGCCTTGGGTCGACTGCGCGAACAGGCGTGTTGGAGATCGACCTCAAAGGGCAGGAAATTGTCTGGGGACCGGGTTATACTGACGCGCACGACAATTGTGAGCGCATGAAGCATTTGTTCGATGGTAACGGCGTGGTGATCGGCCCACCGCAGCCGGGCGATCCTGCCGACCTCGTGGACCGCATTGTAGAGGTGTTGCGCGACCGCAGCGACGGGAGGGAAGCAGGCCTTCGCAACATTGCGGCGCTAGTAGGAAACCTTCGTCCCGAGCTGGCTGCGGCGTTGACGGTGGTTGCCCAGCGCGGCCGGCGATAGACTAGCTACGACGGAGGATGCATCCAAGCTGGCAATAACGGCCTGGCGAGTTTCGCCAAGCCGTTATTGCAGTGAGCCCGGTCTAAAAGATTTAGATCATTTCAGTCGATTGTAATCCTGTCTTTTTAATAGCCACGGCTGAAAATTCGATAGCATAGAAGGATATTCATTTTGTTACTTAGCCATACTGATAGAAGTTAATTGTCTTGTTGTCTGCGGCTAAAATTTCCAGATATCAATCTCGACTTCATACCTAACCATCCTCCATATGCAACAACAACGATACCGCCAGCATTAAGCCAGCCCCGGCCGGCGCCCAGGCCGCCAGCTCCGCCGGCAGCGCGCCCGATTGCCCGAACTCCCCCGCCACTTTGCTGACCACAAACAGCGCAAACCCCGCCGCCACGCCGCTGCCGATCATCTGCGCCACCCCGCCGCGCCGGGTAGCGCGCATCGAAAATCCGGCCGCCACCAGCACCATCGTCCCCGACAGTAACGGCAGCGCCAGCAACTCCTGCAAATGCAGCCGATGCCGGATCGCTGAAAATCCCGATCGCTCCAGCAGCCCGATAAAGCCCGGCAGCGTCCATACACTCAGCGTGTCCGGTGACGCGAAGCTATCCTGCACCCGGCCGACCGTCAGCGTCGTCGGCAGCGTCATCGTGCCCACCGCCACCGGTAGTTGGTCCGGGCGGATCGTCCGCGCATCCGTCAGCGTCCACTCGCCATCGCCCAGCGTCGCCGTCTTACTCTCGATCCGCAGCAGCAGCCGGTCTTGGCTATCGAGGCGGAAGACGCTGACCCCCTGCGCCACTAGCGAGTTGTCCCGCAGCAAGACGCTACGCCCATGCAATATCAGCACGCCCTGCGGATCAATCGCGTGGTCGGCCTGCCGCAGCCATAACTGCCCGCCCGCCAACGCCAACGGGCCGCCGCCGGTGCGTAAATACGTGTTGTCCAGCACCTCCGCCCGCGCCAGCATCGCCGATGATAGCGGGCTGACCAGGGCCGTCGCGATCACGCCAAGCAGCACGGCGCACGCCACGGGTGCGGCCAGAAACCCCCACGCCGACACGCCGGATGCGCGGGCGACAATCAGCTCGGACGATCGCGTCAGACGCCAGAACGCGACGATACCGCCCAGCAGGACGGCGAATGGCAGGATTTGCATTGACACGAACGGCAGCCGCAGCCCGGCGATTTCCAGCACCAGCCCGAACGACGCGTCGGGCTTGGTGGCGGCCCGGCGCAATAGCTCGATAAAATCGAACATCGCGACAATGCCAGCCAAGGCTGCCAGAACGGACAACACCGCCAGCGAAAACTGTCGCGAGATATAAAGGGAGAGGGTGACAGGCATGTCCGACCATAGCCCCGCCCACGCCCGGGGGCGAGCGGCCCAGTCCCGGGGCGTTGTGGCAGAGGACGCAGCCTGCGCCGCTCTGCTGACCGATGGCTGGACCATACTGGCCCGGCGTCTGCAAACCGGCGCTGGGGAGATCGATATCGTGGCCGATCGGGCCGGGTTGCTGGCGTTCATCGAGGTGAAAGCCCGGCCCAACCTCGCCACCGCTGCCGCCGCGTTGGGTCCCCGTCAGCAGGCGCGGCTATTGGCAGCCGGTGAGGCCGCATTGGCCGCCAATCCCGGCTGGGGGCAGGCCGGGGTGCGGTTCGATGTCGTGCTGGTCGACGCGGCGGGCCGCATCCGCCGCATCACGGACGCATTCCGGCTCGGTTAAACTGCTATCTCACGGGCTGGACCAGCAGCGATGGTGAACGCGCAGATCAGTCTTCCAACTGGCGGATCGAAATGACGACCGGCAAGGACCACGCGCGGCGACGGCCTCAATGCGGGGTATGCCAGATGCAGTGCAAACCCGTGGAGATCGTAAGAACACACGCCGCTCGGTCGTACTCGCCATACGCCAAGCTTCACCAGGATCGGGATGTGGGATCTGGAGCACTTCCCGCCCAGGCCGCTTCACCTGGGTGGGAAGTGCTCGTAAAAAATAAGGCTCTATCGACGTCCCCGCGGCCAGCGTGGGGTTCCGATTAGGTTATCGGCCAAATTTCATCGCCGCCTGCCAGGCGTAAAAGCAAAAGCGTTTATGGGCACGAGGCACAGGCAGATCGGCTCATCAGGCGACAGACCGATGGCTGCTACACGACGACGATGTGGATTTTGCGTGAGACCACGGGCGGGTTAAACGGTAGGTGGTCCGCGTTGCCCAACACAAGTTGCAGCGTGTGTGGCCCAGGCTGTAACTCTAGCCGAGCCTCCGTTTGTCCAGCACCAAAATGCAGATGCTTTTTATCGGCTGGGATCGGTTGGTCTGGACTGAGCGGCTCGTCATTGTCCAAAAGCAGATGGTGATGGCCTGAGTTGGGGGTGCTGTCGCCCGCATGCGTCACACCCATGCCGCGCAGGCCAAACCGGCACCAGAACGACCCGGATATCCGTGTCCCATCCTGCGGCCATATGAAATAAAGATAGGCGTCGCTCGCGGATGGCGTTGGCGCGGCTAGAGCCATGCGGCATGACACAGCCAACAGAGGGACGGCAATCAGAGTGGTGATGGAGCCCTGAAGTAGAGTTCTACGGCCAATGGTCGACATGATGACGCCTTCTTGGAAAGTGTTGGAACAGGGTAGGGTAGGGTAGTTACTGTGATTGCGAGAGAGATTTCGCAACTCGAAAACCATGCGTGAAATAGCGAACGGGGGCGTCGTAAAACTGGCGGCTGGATAGGCGCAAATCGCTCACGTCACTGACCCACGAACCGCCACGCAGCACACGCGCGCGACAACCGGGAACGTCCCAGGGCTTAGCGCCAACACGCGGCGCATTCTGGTAGTCGCGGTGCCAACAGTCGGCTACCCATTCCGCCACACCACTCCCCATGCCGTACAACCCGAACTGATTGGGGGGGTAAGCCTCCACCCGCGGCGGGGACAGATTGACGTGTTCGGTGCCGCAGTTTTTGCAGGTCGCTTTGCCTGGCACGAACGCGTTACCCCAGGAGTAGCGGGTTTGCGTTCCAGCGCGGGCCGCGTATTCCCACTCTGCCTCGCCAGGCAGGCGATAAGAGTCGTTGGTCGTCTTGGACAGCCATACCGCATACTCGACCGCGTCGTCCCAGCTCGCGTTCGTCAACGGCTCGTCCGGCTTCCCCTTGGGAACGAGTGTGCACACCTTGGCGTCCACGCATGACTGCCACTGACCTATGGTGATTGCGTGTTTTGCAATTTGAAAGGGTGCCACATCGACTGGATGCACGGGCCGTTCCGAAGGATCGTCATTACTACCCATCAGGAACGTGCCGCCTGCCACCATTACCATCTCCGGCAAAGCGGGACTGGGAGAGGTGTCGATTTGGGGCGCCGGATTAGCGATAGCTGCGCGTGGTTCTTCGGACGCACGGGGAACCACGAGGGCAACAGCAGGCGAGGACGTAGCGTCTGGCACCATCATCGTGTCGAGTACCATAGAATCAGACGACGTATTTTCCCGGAGCGGTGAGGTCACGATGGTTGTCTGCTGTCTTTCGGGAGTAGGGGGCACCGCGACGGTGATATCGGCCGAAGGCGTACTAACCGGAACCGCCGGTTGTTCCGGTAACATGGACGTCGAAGATGCGGCTATCGGGGGTGCTAAGTAAGGGCTGGCCGTTTGCTGACCTTCGGGCGCGCGGGGGACGGTGACAGCGACAGCGGGTGAAGCTGTAACGGACGCGGACTGCGCCTCAATGGCCGGTCGCTGCAGTTTATCGATCACCGCCGTCACCTGATGCCGAACCACGTCCGGAAACAGCCAGGCGAGTAGAGCCAATACGGCCGCAATCCCCAACCCACGAAGCGTCCAAACTCCCCAACGGCTCCGGACGGGAACGTATGGCGGACTGCCGGTCATCCCGGCATTATCGGCATTTCCAGGTCGGACCAGCGCTTGTTGGGCAGTATTCGCCTCACCGATGCTCAGCCCAGCCGCCATTGTTTCCGTGGCTAGCAGGCGCTGAAAGTTTACCTGATCTTGGCGTCCCTTGTCCCAAACGAACGCCGCTGCGCCGACGTGCGCGCGCGGCTCGGCGGAAGAATTAACCACGCTATATCGGGCACGCATCGGCCGGAGCACCAGCAGCGCCAGGGCTGCCGTAAGGAAATCCGCGCCGATCGCCACACCGAACACCGGTGTCCAACTGCCGGCCGAATCATGCAGCAACGACGCAAGCGGACCTCCGAACAGCGCCCCGATCCCTTGCGCCATGTACAGGCAACCATAGTTCTTGGTCGCATACCGGGTCCCAAAAGTGTCGGTCAGCGTACTTGGGAACAGCGAAAAGATCTCGCCCCAACCGAAGAAAACCACGCCCGACATCAACACAAACAACACCGGGTTTGACAGGGTGTTGTACCACAACAGCATTGCAACCCCTTCAAGCGCGAAGGCGAGGGCCATCGTATTCTCGCGCCCGATTCGGTCCGACACCCAGCCAAAGAACGGACGCGTCAGGCCGTTGCAGACCCGGTCGATCCAAAGTGCGAGCGGGATAGCGGCAAAGCCCCATACCATCACCTTGCTGTAGCCCTGGTCGGCAGCGAACGGCCCAATCTGCGCCGTAACCATCAGGCCCGACGTGGACATGCAGGCCATCATGAACAGCATGAGCCAGAAGATGGGATTCTTCAGCATAACGCTCGTCGGCACGTCACGTGTCGTGTTTGTCGGCAGGTCCTGCGACCGGCCACCCGATAGGGGCGCGACCGCATAGCCCTGGGCCGGGGGCGCACGTAAGCCGAGAGCGGCCAACACGCCCACGACCCCAAAGATAGTTCCGAACTGTAGCAGCGTGGGACCCGTGCCGGACGCGGCCAGGCTGTCGGCGAACGGGAACGTCGTCACGATGGCCCCCATGCCATAGCCCGCCGCTGCGATCCCGGCCGCAAAGCCCCGACGATCCGGGAACCAGCCGACCATTTGGCCTACGACCCCGATATAGACGATCCCTGTCCCCAACCCGCCCAGCAGCCCATACGTCAGGTACAAGTCTGTCACCGACGTCGCGTACGATGCGAGCACCCAACTCAGCCCCGTCAGCGCACCGCCGGTCGCGAGCAGTAGGCGCGGGCCGAACCGTTCAATCAGCCAACCCTGAAAAGGGCTGAAAAACGTTTGAACGCCGATCAGGATGAAGAACGTCAACTGGATTGTCGCACGGGTCGCACTGAACTGGGTCGATAACGGCCCCACCAGCAGCGTCCACACATATTGGGGGCTGGCGATTGCCATCATGCACAGCAGCCCCAGCAGCATCTGCACCCAACGCGTGCTGCCCCGTATCATCACAGGGCCTTGGACGGTGGTGCTCATACGCAGTATCCCCAGGTGCTGCTTAATCTATACAGTCACAGGATCGTGACGCTAGGGTCCGGCACCCCTGACGGAGCCGGCACATGATCGAGTTGCATACATACAACACGCCCAACGGCCGCAAGGTGAGTGTGACGCTGGAGGAGATGGGCCTGCCGTATGCCGTCAAGGTCGTGGATATCACCAAGGGCCAGCAGCATGAGCCGGCTTTTATGGCCATCAGCCCTAACAACCGCATACCCGCCATCGTCGATCCAGACGGACCCGGCGGCGCGCCCATCAGCGTGTTCGAAAGCGGCGCGATACTGATCTACCTGGCCGAAAAGACCGGCCAGTTTTTGCCGTCTGATCCGCGTGGCCGAGTCGCGGTAATGGAGTGGCTCATGTGGCAGATGGGCGGGTTCGGGCCGATGCTAGGTCAGGTGCACCACTTCCTGACTGCCAATGCCGAAGACCAGCGCTACGGCCTGGCCCGGTTCCAAAAGGAAACGCTGCGGCTGTATGGCGTGCTCGACCGGCGGCTGGCTGCCACCGAGTACGTCGCGGGCCCGCTCTCGATCGCTGATTTCGCCACCCTGGGCTATGCCTGGCGGCATGCGCGGCACCGGGTCGACCTGGCGGAATTTCCGCATGTCCGTCGTTGGTATGATGCGTTGATGGCGCGTCCGGCCATTGCCCGCGGGTTCGCCATACATCTGGGCTAGACGGGTGTCGCGCTGATCCGTAGTGTGGAGGGGCAAACGCTGTGCAATACGACCCCGGCGGAGGGGTGGCCGAGTGGCTGAAGGCAGCGGTTTGCTAAACCGCCGTAGGGGGTCAACCCCTACCGTGAGTTCGAATCTCATCCCCTCCGCCAATTTCTTTCCCGGTTGCAATGGCGCCGGTTTGTTATCTACTATCGGTTGTAGGGGCGATGTGTCTTTCCCTAAAAAGCGGTAGTACAATCCAGGCGCAGCCGGGGGTAACGGATGATTCTGCTGGTCGACGATGATCAGGACGTTCGCGAAACTTCAGCCGATATGCTTACCGAACTCGGCTACGTTGTTCAGCAGGCAGAGAGTGGGAAGCAAGCCCTCGATATGCTCGACCGTACCGGATTCAACGTGATGGTGACGGACATACTCATGCCAGGCATGTCCGGTCTGGAACTTTCGACCGTCGCAGCGACGCGGCACCATGACCTGAAGATAATCTTGATTTCCGGCTATTTCCAACCGCAAGCGCTGCATCATCGGTTCCTGCAGAAGCCGTTCCGGACCGCAGACCTCGATAGCGCCATCCGCGCGGAGTTGAACGGCCAGCCAGCCTGACAGTGGGAACCAGGTCACTCATGGATGCCGCGGCGTTCGGCAGGCGCAGGAAGTCCAGGCGCATCCGCCCTAGAACTGGGTGTCCTTGGTTTACATCGGATTTCTCCGGCTTGGCCGTTTCTGATCCAACTAACCGACCGTGACAGAGGTTGGTTGATGCCGAGACCCCTGTTCCAGAGAGCCGCGCGAGCGCGCGGTGGCGCGGGTAACGGCGAGACGGTCCGGTCCGTGGCGTCCATGCTTCAAGTCAGCGTAGTGAAGTGTTCGTAACGCTACAGCCGGACCGGCAGTGCGGCGCCCGGTCCGATGCATGGGCACCGTCCGCCACTACTCCCTCTCGCATCCTCAGCGTCGCGATCAGTCCGCAAAAGCCTACGCTTTTTATCGCCGGGGTGAAGGCCAGGATCAGGATCGGCCCAGGAGCCGCGGTGGCCGTCGCCGTCAGCAAACGTCAAACCGCCACGGCCTCGGGCATCAATCGGCGGTTGCGCCCATGTGCTCCGCCAGTCGCGGCACCCGCGCAACCCGGCGCGGTGTCAGCAGCCGCTGTAGTCGGTCCATATACAGATAAACGACCGGCGTCGTGTACAGCGTCAGAACTTGGCTTACGATTAGGCCACCCACCATGGCCAGGCCCAGCGGCCGTCGTAGCTCCGACCCGGCGCCCGTAGCCAGCATCAGCGGTAGGCCGCCCAGCAGGGACGCCATTGTCGTCATCAGGATCGGCCGGAACCGCAGCAGACACGCCTGCCGGATCGCGTCCAGCGGCGCCATGCCGTCATTTCGCTCCGCCCCGATCGCGAAATCGACCATCATGATCCCGTTCTTCTTCACGATCCCGATTAGCAAGATCACCCCGATCAGCGCGATGACCGAGAAGTCGTACCCCGCGATCATCAGCATCACGAACGCCCCCACGCCGGCCGAGGGCAGGGTGGACAGGATCGTAATCGGCAGGATGAAGCTTTCGTATAGAATGCCCAGGATGATGTAGACGGCGATGAGTGCCGCCGCGATCAGGTATGGTTGCGATGACAGTGACGACTGGAAAGCCTGCGCCGACCCCTGGAACGTGCCGCGCAGCGCAGCCGGGGTGCCGGCCTGGGCCAGCGCGGACTGTATCGCCTCGACCGCCTGGCCCAGCGCTGCACCCGGCGCCAGGTTGAACGAGATCGTGACCGCCGGGAATTGCCCCTGGTGCGAGACCGACAACGGTGCCACCGCCCGGGTGTCAGCCGTCACGAACGTCGAAAGCGGCACCGCAACTCCATCTTTGCTACGCACATATAATTTGTCGAGCGTGGCGAGGTCGCCCTGCTGATCCGGCCGAACCTCGAGAATGACGCGATACGTGTTCAACTGCGTGTTGTACTGAGCGACCTGCCGTTGGCCGAATGCGTCGTACAGCGTGTCGTCGATCACCTGCGGCTGAATACCGAACCGGGCGGCACGGTCGCGGTCGATCGTGAGCGTGGCCGTCGTGCCCGCAACCTGCTGGTCGGTCGCCAAATCACGGAGCATCGGGAGCTTATTCATGATCGCCAAAACCTTCGGCGACCATTCGAACAACTCGCCGAGGTCGGCATCCTGCAACGTGTACTGGTATTGGGTCCGCGCCAGCCGACCGCCAACGCTCAGATCCTGGGCGGCCTGAAAGAAGACCCTCAGCCCCTCGATCCCTGCCGTCGCCAGGCGTAGGCGGGCGATGACGGCCTGCGCGTCTTCCGATCGCTGATCGAACGGCTTCAGCGAAATCCACAGCCGGCCGTTATTACCCGTTTGCCCGCCCAGACCGGCGCCGATGCTGCTGCTCACGGCCTGAACGGCAGGGTCACGCGCGACAATATCAGCGGCCAGCACCTGGCGGCGCGCCATCTCACCGAACGATACGTCCTGGCCGGCCTCGGTGATGCCCAGCATGACGCCGGTGTCCTGCGTCGGGAAAAATCCTTTTGGGATCACCATGAACAGATACACGGTGAGGCCCACGGTCGCGAAAAATACCATCAACGTCACGAACTGGAACCGCAATGCCACGTCCAACGTGCGGCGGTAGCCGGCCAGCAGCAGTTCGAACCCGCGCTCGACAATTCGGTAGAGCCGCCCGTGCTGCCCGTCATGGTGCTTCAGAAAGCGCGAGCACATCATCGGCGTCAGCGTCAGCGACACGAAGGCGGATACAACAACGGTGATGGCGACGGTCATCGCGAATTCTCGGAACAGGCGTCCGACAATTCCGCCCATCAGCAGCAATGGGATGAACACCGCGATCAGCGACAGGCTGATGGATATGATCGTGAACCCGATCTCCCCCGCGCCCTGAAGTGCTGCGGCTTTCGGGTCCATGCCGTTTTCGATGTGCCGATAGATGTTTTCCAGCATGACGATCGCATCGTCGACCACGAAGCCGACCGCGATCGTGAGCGCCATCAACGTCAAGTTGTTCAGGCTGAAGTTGAACAGATACATGACGGCGAATGTACCGACTAACGCTAGCGGCACCGTGACGGACGGAATGACCGTCGCCCAGAAACTACGCAGAAACAGAAAAATCACCATCACGACTAGTGCCACGGACAGGCCAAGGGTGAACTGCACCTCTTGTAGAGACGCGCGGATCGTGACGGTCCGGTCGACGATCACGCTCACTACAACCGACGGGGGAATGGATGCCTGCAACCGTGGCAACGCGGCCTTGATCCGCTCTACCGTGTCGATCACGTTGGCACCGGGCTGCTTGAAGATCAGCAGCTGGATGCCGCGCCGC
>JANPPS010000184.1:0-28086 GCA_031428635.1 Rhodospirillales bacterium | reverse complement strand
CGCCTCATCGACCGCCAGAACCGGCCCAGCCGGCAACCCTGCCCGCAACAGCCGGTCACACACCGCCACCGCCTCCTCGTCTGCAAACAATCCCGCCAATAGCGCCGTCAGCGCTCCACGGTGCGCCAGACGCTCGGCGTTGGAGACAAACCGCGCATCATCCGCCAACTCCGGCGCACCCAGCTCCACGCACAGGCGCCGGAACTGTCCGTCATTGCCGATCGCCAAAAACAGTGGCCCGGTTCGCGTCGCAAACGTCTGGTACGGAGCGATATTTGGATGCTCATTGCCCGTAGCCACCGGTCGCGCCCCATTCAGAAAATAGTTCGCGGCCTGCGGATGCAGCAGCGCCATTCCGCAATCGTACAGCGTCATGTCCACAAACTGCCCACGTCCCGACCGCTGCCGCTCCTGCAGCGCCATGAGCACCCCGATCGCCGAGTACAGCCCGGTCGCCAGATCCACCACGGGCGTCCCCATCCGCACGCCCCCATGCTCGCCATTGACGCTCATCAGCCCCGTCATCGCCTGGATCACCGCGTCATATCCCGGCAGCCCACCCAGCGGCCCATCCGCGCCAAACCCCGACACCCGGCAGTGCACCAGCCGCGGATTCGCCGGCTCCAGCATCGTGTACCCTAGCCCCCACCGCTCCATCGTGCCGGGCTTGAAGTTCTCGATCAGCACGTCCGCGTCCACCAGCAGCGCCCGCAGCGCGTCCTGCCCGGGTTGCCCCGATAGATCCAGCGTCATTCCGCGCTTGTTCCGGTTCACACCCAGAAAGTACGACGCATCGCGCGATCCGTCCGGCCGCTCCAGGAACGGAGGCCCCCAGCCCCGTGTCTCGTCCCCCTGCGGCGGCTCGATCTTCAATACGTCGGCGCCGTGATCGGCCAGGATCATCGTCGCGTACGGTCCACCCAGCACCCGCGTCAGGTCAATCACTCGCAATCCGTCTAACGCGCCCATGCTGGCCCTCCAATTATCGTCAGCATCGGGCTGGCCCCACGCCAGCGCAAGCTCACCCAATTAGCCGAGCAACCCCGATACGCGTCGGTGCGTTCCGTCGTCCATGTCCGACCCGTCCCCCCGAGCCCAGGCGGCCGGCCCGCAGGAGGTCGCGCCGGGCGATCTGTCCGGCCCCAGTGCGCAGGCACTTGGCCGCCTGGCGCACAGCCCACGGAGTATTCCCTGGCGGGGCTGGACCCGCGTGCTACGGCGGACCGGACTGGTGATGCTGACCGACCGCGTCGGCCTGACCGCCGCCGGGTGCGCGTTTTACGGGACGCTGGCGCTATTTCCTGGCATCTCGATGCTGCTCTCACTCTACGGCCTGGTATTCGACCCGGTGACGGTCGAGCCTCAGTTGGCCGTATTACGTGACCTGCTGCCGCCGCCCGCCTGGGCGTTGATCGACGAACGCGTCCGACAGCTTGTGAGCCAACCCCCGGCCACGCTGGGCGTCCGGTTGCTCATCAGCACTGGCGTCGCGTTTTGGAGTTCGGCCACGGGGATCAAAGCCGTGCTCGCCGCGCTAAACCTTGCGTATGAGGAAACGGAGCAGCGCAGCTTTCTGAAATTTCAGTTGGTTGCGTTCACCATCACTTTCACCGCGATCGTCGGCGCCAGCGTCGCGGTCGCGGTTTTGGTGGCGTTGCCTCAGCTGCTCGGGCTCATCGGAGTACCCGACGGCACGGCATGGCTAATCCAGCTTTCCAGCCTTGGCGTGCTCGTGCTGTCGTTGCTGACCGGGCTATCGCTGCTTTACCGCTACGGCCCAAGCCGCGAGCGTCCCCGGTGGCAGTGGGTTACGCCCGGCAGCCTCATTGCCACCGTGTTATGGGTCGCGGCATCCGCCCTGTTCAGCCTGTATGTTGGGCACATCGCCAGTTATGACGTCGCCTATGGCCCGTTGGGTGCCGTGGCTGCCATGATGATGTGGTTTTACGTTACAGCTTACGCGGTGCTGCTGGGCGCGGAACTAAACTCTGAACTTGAATTACAGACGGCCGTTGACAGCACTGACGGCCCACCCCGCCCGCTGGGCGCGCGCGGCGCGTATGTGGCCGACCATATCGCGATGGACTAATTTCGGCATCGTCATCTAGCGCGTCGTCCTCGATGGCCCCGTCGGCGTTAACGATCGTGACGGGGCCCACCCCCATCTCGACCAGGCCGATGCGCGAAGCCGCACCGCGCGACAGGTCGATGACCCGCGTTCGCTTCTGCGGCAGCCGGTCGGTAATAGTGACCGTGACGCTCTGGCCAGTCGTATCGGACGTCACCCGCACGACGCTGCCCAGCGGCAACGAGGTATGGGCCGCGGTCATCGCGCGCGCATCGAACACACTGCCATCGCTCGACCGTCGCCCCTGATGATAGCCGCCGTACCACGACGCATCCCCGCGTTCCTGCCACGCCGCCTGTACGGCCGAGACCGACAGCAGACTGAATGCGGCAAGAGTTGTGAGGCATGCGGTCAAATTCATTCGGTCATCTCATTGACGTGGCTGGGGCATAAAACCTTCTACGCCGATCAATGCAACCGATAACTTCCCCGCGATTAAGAGTGAACACCTGCGAGGATGTGGCTTGGGTGCAGCACAGCTGTGGTACGTTGGCAACTATGCCCAGTCAGGACCTAACTCCGTCCCAATAACGATTATCTGCAACTATTCGGTGTGTTCTATGATCGAACCACCGGCGACTTTGTAACGTAAGAAGTCTACAGAAGACTATGCGGTGCATGCCCGCGATCGAAAGGGATCAAGGGCCACGGTTAAAACCGTGGCCGATCAGACACCATCACCAGACCACAGCCGCGTAAAAATTTTAGCGGATAAGTCCCGTCAACGGGCTGCTTGGGTCCGCACCCATCCGGCGCGGCATCCGGCCGGCCAGATAGGCCAGCCGCCCGGCCTCGATTCCGGCCCTCATCGCGCGGGCCATCGTCACCGGGTCGCGCGCATTCGCGATGGCCGAGTTCAGCAACACGGCGTCGCAGCCCAACTCCATCGCCATTGCCGCGTCGGACGCCGTTCCAACCCCGGCGTCGACCAGGATGGGCACCCGCGCCTGTTCGATCAGCATTGCCAACATGGCCGGGTTTTGCAGCCCAAGCCCCGACCCGATCGGCGCGCCGAGCGGCATGATCGCCACAGCACCCATATCCTCAAGTCGGCGAGCGGCGACGGGATCATCGGCGCAGTAGACCATCACCTCAAACTTGTCCGCGACCAGGGCCGCCAAAGCCTCATGCGTCGCCTGCATATCTGGGTACAAATGCGGAGGCGGCCCCAGCACCTCGAGCTTGACGAGGTTCCAGCCCCCGGCCTCCCGCGCCAGTCGCAGCGTCCGCACGGCGTCATCGGCAGTGTGACAGCCGGCAGTGTTGGGCAGGTAGGTGTACCGCTTGGGGTCCACGTAATCCTGCAACATCGGTGCACCCGGGTCCGACAGGTTCACCCGCCGCACGGCCACGGTGACCATTTCGGCGCCAGACGCCTGTATCGCTGCCGCCGTCTCCTCCAGCGACCGGTATTTGCCCGTTCCCACCACCAGCCGGGACTGGAATGTGCGGCCGGCCACGGTCCAGCCGCTATCGGTCTGCATTACGGAGTCCATGGCCTAGCCCCCACCAATAAAGTGCACGATCTCGATCTGGTCCGCCGCGGTTAGAACCGCATTATCATACGCCGAGCGCGAGATAATCGTCGCGTTACGCTCCACCGCCACCTTGCGCCGGTCTAGCCCCAGCGCCGTCAGCAACCCGCCCACCGTCTGACCCGGCGGCAATACACGGCTTTCACCATTGACTGTGATCGTACCATCCATCTCCGCGATATGAGCCGGTCCGCTCACCCGGACAAGCCGCGGCCCTGCATGGACGCCATGCCCCTCTCATGCTACCGGCCCCGCCACACCGGGGAGACCTGCATGCCCATTCCGTCGGACCCAGACGCGATCCGTACGCTCGCCGCCATACTGCGCGATACGGGCTTGACCGAGATCGAGATCGTGGACGGCGACGCCCGCCTCCGCCTGGTCCGCGCCCCGGCCATCGTCGCCGCGGTCTCAGCCCCATCACCCCCCGCGTCCATCGTGACCGCCGCGGATTCGGGACCCGACACGCCCCATCCCGGCGCGGTACCCAGCCCGATGGTCGGCGTCGCCTACCTGTCGGCTGAACCGGGCACCGCTCCCTTTGTCGTCGCCGGTCAGGCCGTGACCGCCGGCCAGACGGTTTTGCTGATCGAGGCGATGAAGACCTTTAACCAGATCAAGGCCCCCCGCGCCGGCACGCTCACCCGTATACTAGTCGTGTCCGGCCAGCCGGTCGAATATGACCAGCCGCTATTTATCATCGACCCGGCCTGATGTTTCAAAAGATCCTGATCGCCAACCGGGGCGAAATCGCGCTCCGCATCCAGCGCGCCTGCCGCGAGCTGGGAATACCGACAGTCGCCGTGCACTCGACCGCCGACGTTGACGCGATGCACGTGCGCCTTGCCGATGAAAGCGTTTGCATCGGCCCGCCCTCGGCCCGTGAGAGCTACCTGAACATCCCTACCATCCTGTCCGCCGCTGTCGTCACGGGCGCCGACGCGATCCACCCGGGTTACGGTTTTCTGAGTGAAAACGCCGACTTTGCCGAGATGGTCGAGACGCATGGCATGACGTTTATAGGCCCGTCGCCTACGCATATCCGCATGATGGGCGACAAAATCTCGGCCAAGGCCGCCATGGCCGGCCTCGGTGTGCCGCTAGTCCCGGGCTCGGACGGCGCAGTGGCCGATATGACCGAGGCGGCGGCCGTAGCCAGCATCATCGGCTACCCCGTGCTGATCAAAGCGGCAGCCGGCGGGGGCGGGCGCGGCATGAAGGTGGCCCACACCGCGGACGAGCTGGAGGAGGCGTGGACAGTCGCCCGTACCGAGGCCCGCACCGCCTTCGGCAATGACGCCGTCTACATGGAAAAATACCTCGATCGGCCGCGCCATATCGAACTGCAGGTCATGGCCGACAACCACGGCGCCGTCGTCCATTTCGGCGAACGCGACTGCAGTCTGCAGCGTCGGCATCAAAAACTACTGGAAGAAGCCGGCTCCCCCGCGCTGACGGGTACCGAGCGGGACGCGTTGGGCGCCGTCGTCACCCAGGGCCTCCGCACCCTAGGCTACCGCAACGCCGGCACGCTCGAGTTTCTGTATCAGGATGGCCAGTTCTCCTTCATCGAGATGAACACCCGCCTGCAGGTCGAGCATCCAGTGACCGAGATGGTGTGCGGCGTCGATCTGGTGCGCGAGCAGATCCGCATCGCCGCGGGTCAGCCGCTCGGCTACAGCCAGGCCGACGTGACGTTCAACGGCCACGCGATCGAGTGCCGGGTGACGGCCGAGGACCCGGACACGTTTATGCCGACGCCCGGCCGGGTCGATTTATTTCACGCCCCGGGCGGCCTGGGCGTGCGGGTCGATAGCGCGCTGTACGCCGGCTACGTCGTGCCGCCCTATTACGACAGCATGATCGCCAAGCTGATCGTCCACGCGCCCACCCGGCCAGAGGCGATCGCCCGGATGCGACGCGCGCTGGGTGAGTTCGCGATCCAGGGCATCAAGACCACGCTACCGCTGCATCGCCGCATTATGGACGCGCCGGATTTCGTGGCCGGCGACTATACGATCCACTGGCTGGAACATTTCGTCGCGGCCCAATAGATGGCGGCCCCAGTTGGCAACGGCCGCCAGGCGGCGCACGATCCAGCCATGTCGCGCCGCGCCGTAATCGTCACCGCCGACCTGATGCTTCGCGCCTATCGCGCCGGTCTGTTCCCGATGGCCGAGTCGCGCGCCGGCCACCGGCTGTACTGGCTCGATCCGGAGCTGCGGGGCGTGCTGCCACTCGATCGGTTCCATTTGCCGCGCCGATTGCTGCGCACCGTCTTGTCCGGTCCGTACACGGTTACGTCCAACACTGACTTTGCCGCCACGATCGCCGGGTGTGCCACGGCCGCACCGGGGCGGGAGGATACGTGGATCAACCCCGATATCGAGCAGTTGTTTATAGAGCTAAACCATACCGGCCACGCCCACTCGGTCGAAACGTGGCAGGATGGCGTCATGGTCGGTGGGCTGTACGGCGTGTCGCTCGGCGGCGTGTTCTTTGGCGAAAGCATGTTTTCGCGCGCGCGCGATGCGTCCAAAGTGGCGCTGGTGCACTTGGTCGCGCGCCTGCATCTGGGCGGCTACAGGCTGCTGGACACGCAGTTTGTCACCAGTCATCTGGCGCAGTTCGGCGCAACCGAAATCCCGCGCGAAACGTATAAACAGCAACTGGCCGACGCGCTGCAGGTGCCCGCCGAGTGGCACGTAGCCCCTGACCCGGCCCAAATGGAGGACCAAATCCGCGCGCTGTACACGACATGAGGGCGTTGATCGCGCTGCTTCTGGTGGCGGCCGCACCGGTGCCCGGCCCCGAGCGTCCGTCACTGGCACCGACGCGTGAGGTATCGGTGCTGTACCGGGTCAGCTCCTCCCCGACGCAGGTCTATGAGATCCGAATTACCAGCCAGGCCGGCAATGCGCGCCGCCGGATCGACCTGCCGGATAAGAATTACCTCGTGGTGGACCAGGCCGCGCAACGCATGGTGATGGTCAGCCCGTTTGAGGGCACGGTGATGGAGGTGCCGTGGAGCAGTGGGCTTGGGGCGCAATTCACGCTCGATCAGCAGATGCGGTTCATCCGGCGCACGTCCGCCACCATCGCCGGGCTGCGCTGCACAACCTACACTGTGCAGACGCCAGCAACGTCTGGTGAGACGTGCGTGACCGATGACGGCGTAATGCTACGCACGCTGGCACAGAACACGGCCGGGCAGCGCACGGCGATCGAGGCGATCAGCGTGAGCTTCACTCCGGCGCCCGCATCCGACTTCGCCCCGCCGCCCGACTTTCAGCGCGTGGCTCCGGCGCAGCAATGAGGGCGCTCGCGGGGGTCGTGGCCGTTCTGCTCATCGGCGCCACGGCCGACCGGCCCATTCTGCCACCCCGGCGCGACGTGGCTGTCACGTATCTCACGACCGGTGCAGCCGCCGCGTTGATCCCGCCAGGCTTACAAGGGTCCGGCCCGGCCGAGGGCGTGGCACAAATGCGCCTGCGCTGGAATGCGTCTGGTCTGCTGCGGCTTGAGGCCGATGGGCGGCCCCAGATCTTGCTGCTGGATACGGCCGGGCCATCCGCCCACGTGGTAGACAGTACGCTGCGCACCGCCATCTCTATACCTATGAAGCCGCGTGATCTGGACGCCGTGTTCCTGAACAACGCCGCCCTGACCCGGGTTGGCGAGGATCGCGTTGCCGGATTGGCCTGCACCGTGTGGTCGGTGCATACCCGTAACGGCGATGGCACGGTGTGCATTACCAGTGACGGCGTACCCCTGCGGATAGACGGTGCCGTCGATGGTCGGAAAGGCACGCTGACCGCGACCGCTGTGGACTTCTCGCCACAGCCGAGTACACTTTTCCAGGTCCCGGCCGGGTACATGTCGTTTAGCCTACCGAAGTTCAAATGAGGATCGCGGCCATGCTTGTGCTGCTCTCAGGCGCCGCCCAGGCGCAGCCGTCGCTGCCAACGCGGGACGTGGATGTGACCTACGGCGCCGCGCAGAACGTGACGCAGCGCTGGCGTTTCCGGGCGGCGGATCAGAAGCTGCGGCTCGACCCGCCGACGGCTGGGCTGCACATGATTGTGGACTATCCTGCCCACACGATGGCCGTCGTGAACGACACCGACCGCACGGTCATGATGGTGCCGGCCCCGCCCGCCCCGTCCGGACATGGCACCCGCGCCGGCACCGACTCGCAGTTGGGTCAGCCGTGTACGGTGTGGGAGCAGACAGACAGCCAGGGTCAGCCCACCCAAACCTGCTACACGGTTGATGGTGTCATGCTGCGTGCCCGGCGCGGGACCGAAACGCTGGTCGAGGCGACCGCCATTACCTACGCGTCGGCCGATCCGTCCGTGTACGCCATCCCCGCCGGGTACACACGGCTGGCCAAATGAGTTTTGCAGCCTCCCTGCCTTGGACCGATAAGAAGGGCCGGACGCACGCGCTCCGCTCGGTTATTTTTGGCCTTTTGCTGCTGCCTGGCCTGGTTTTAGCGGTCCGGTGGGGCGTTTGGGGGCTGGGCACCCGGCCGCTGAAGGTCGCGATCCACAGCACTGGGTACTGGGCGGTCTGGCTGTTGCTCGGGTCGTTGGTCGTGACACCGATGAAGGCGCTGACCGGCAACATGCAATGGCCCGTCGTGCGCCGGATGGTGGGCGTGGCGGCGTTGTCGTACGCGCTGATCCACCTGTCGCTGTACATGGCGGATGAGAACTGGCGGCTACTGCATATCGGCGCTGAGATCGTGAGCCGGTTCTATCTGACGATCGGTGCCGTGGCGCTACTCGGCCTGATCGTGTTGGGGATTACGAGCACCGACTCGATGGTACGGCGCTTGGGTGCAAAGTGGAAACAGCTGCACCGGGTCGTCTATGCGATCGCGGTACTGACGGCGGTGCATTACGTGCTGCAGTCGAAGGCGGACGTGTCGCAGGCGCTGATCGCGTCCGGGGTGTTCACGTGGCTGATGCTGTGGCGGCGGCTGCCCGCGGGGCGCGACCGGACGGTGCTGCCGTTGCTGGCGCTGGCACCCGCGGCGGCGCTAGTAACTCTGGCGGTCGAGTTCCTGTGGTTCCGGTTCGGCACCAACATCGACGTGTGGAAGGTGATGCGGCTGGAGGCGGACGTGCAGTACGGCCTGCATCCCGCGGCCCTGGTGCTGGCGCTAGGCCTACTCGTCGCGGGAGCAGTCGAGGCCTGGCGGTTGGCAAAGACCGATCTGGGCGCGACGGCTGCGTTTACCGTGTTGATCTATGCGGCCGGCGCGTTCGTGAACGATCTGGGCGGATTCCTGTTCGGCCTATCACCATACGATGATCAGGCTCCGCGCTTGCCGCTCAATCTGGCGGCAGCGGCCGTGTTCGCGCTGATGGGTCTGGCGCGGTACCGGCTGCGCACCGCGGGTCAGCGACGGATGCTGGATGTGCTGTGGGCTTGCGCGGCACTTTATCCGTTGCTGGCACTGCAGACCGAGGATCACAGCCTGCTGGCCGCCGCCGCCGCGGTCGTGGTGACCGGCACGCTGATCGCCAGCGGCCGCGCCTGGCCCATCAGCCGGACCGCCGCGGTGCTACTGCTGCCGCTTGGGGCGTGGATTGCGTACGAGGCGACGGTGGCATTGGTTTGAGGGATACGACCAAACTTCCTTAGTCCAGAGTTACCCGACGCGGGATATCCGTCATTGGTTGGCGACGGCCGCAGACGCTGCCAGGCCCGTTCCGAGAACCGTCGATGGCGACGCGCCTGGGTTTAAGTTACGGAGCACCATCACGAGGGCCACCGGCGGCGGCGGCCCAAGTTCGATAGCGTGCAGCCCGGTGGGCCGCTGGCAGCAACGGCCCTTGGCCAAAAAGCTTCTCGCGGTACGTGCCCGGCGTGTAGGCCGATTTGAAGAGCCCGCGTGCTTGCAAAACGGGCACGACCAAATCGATAAACGCTTCCAGGCACTCCGGCATTACCGTCCGGGATAGGTTGAAACCGTCCACGTCTGCCTCGGTCATCCACCCTTGAAGCGCATCGGCCACCTGAATCGGGTCGCCTACGATGGGCGGCTGGCGGCTGCCGAGCACCGATTGACGCAGCAATTCGCGCTTGGTCCAGCCCGGCCCGGCGACGCTGGCCATTGCCACAACATTCGACTGTATGGCGTTGGTCGGACCCGCCGAAATGGGCTCGTCCATGGCGTAGCGGGAGAAATCGATGCCGAGCGACGACGAGGCCTGTGCCAGGGCCGCGTCCGCATCGGCGTGTACAGCATAGTCGGCGAGCAGGTCGTGTGCTTCCCGCGCGGTGCGGCCGACGACCACCGTCGCCCCAACCAGTACGCGAATGGGCCGCGGTGCCGCCCGCGCGCGCAGATCGGCCACCTGCTTGGCGACGATCGACGGACTGGTGCCGTTGACGAACACACACTCAGCGTGGGTCCCCGCAAAGCTTCGTCCCCGGTCACTCGCACCGGCTTGGTACAGTACCGGCGTGCGTTGCGGTGACGGCTCGCATAGATGCATGGCGTTGATCTGGTATTGCCGCCCGTCGTGTCTGATGCTGCGTACCCTCGTTGGGTCGGTGAACATACCGCCCGCCCGGTCGCGCCGCACGGCGTCGTCCGCCCAGCTTCCTTCCCAAAGGGCATACACGGCGTCCATGTATTCGTCGCCAAGTGCGTAGCGGTCGTCATGCGCCATTTGGCCGGCATAGCCCACCGCCCGGGCCGCGCTGTCCAGATAACCCGTCACCACGTTCCATCCGATACGCCCACGCGTCAGGTGGTCCAGTGTGCTCATGCGGCGCGCAAACAAATACGGCGGCTCATAGGAAAGGTTGCAGGTTACCCCGAACCCCAGGTGCTCCGTCACGGCTGCCATGGCGGGTACAAGCATCAAGGGATCAAGCAATGGAACCTGTACCGCCCCGCGCAGGGCCGCATCGGGGCTGCCACCGTAGATGTCATACACGCCGAGCACGTCGGCCAGGAACAGGCCGTCGAACAGCCCACGCTCCAGCAAACGAGCGAGGCCGGTCCAATAATCGAGCCGCGTGTAATCGGCGCTACGATCCCGCGGATGCTGCCACATCCCCTGCTGGATGTGGCCAGGGCAGGCCATATCGAAGGCGTTTAAAAGCATGGGGCGCAGTCGGCCCGGACGTTCATGGGTGTCGGTCATCGATAGCCCGTTATCATGGTCAGATCTTCAGACAGCCCGGGCCGCGCAGTTCGATCCCTCGGACGGCCGCCCCACTCCGTATCGAGACCGGCGTGACCAAGCCGACCGCTAACATGACGTTCTTGGTTAGTGGGCAGCCCAAATCAGCCCAGCGCCTTCGTTGCCGCCAGCACCTCCGCCGCATGACCCGGTATCTTAACCTTCCGCCACACGCGCGCCACGTGCCCGGCCCCGTCCACTAAAATCGTGCTGCGGTCGATGCCCATGTACTTTTTGCCGTACATCGCCTTCTCCACCCAGGCGTCATACGCCTCGATCACACCCGTGGTGTCGGACGCCAGCGGAAATGTCAGCCCATACTTGGCGGCGAACTTCTCCAGCGCTGGTAGGCCGTCTTTGCTCACGCCGATTACGGTCACGCCGTCCAGCGCGGGCAGGCTCTCCTCGAACGCCTGCGCTTCCTTGGTGCAGCCGGGGGTATCGGCTTTTGGATAGAAATACAGCACGAACGGCTTGCCCCGCAGCGCGGCCAGGCTGACGGAGCGTCCGCCTGTGGCGGGCATGTCGAATGGTGGCGCCGGGTCACCAATGGTCAGACTCATGATGGCGTCCCTACATGTTGAATGAACGCGGCCCGTACCAAGGCGGCGCGATGCATCACCGTCGCAGGAAGTGCGCCGAGATCAAGCCCCACCGCACGCGCGATCGCCGCCTCTGCCGCGGCGGGCAACGTTGTGGCGCCGCGGCCGGCGGTGATGCGGACCATGCTCTGAATCGTGCGCCACAGCCGGTCGGCTGCGATCAGCTCCGCCCATTCCGGCAGGTGACCGGCCGCGCCGAGGCCGGCCAGCGCCACCCGCGTGCACTGGCCGCCGGGCACCGCGCCATGCACGAGCTGCAGGGTCTGCGCGATGAACTCCACCTCCATACCGCCGCCCGGTTGTAGCTTTACATCCCAGGGCGTGCGGGCCGGCAGCTCGCGCAACAGGCGCCCCCGCATGGCGGCAGCGTCGGCCCGGGTCGTGGGGCTGGGGCGCAGGATGGCGGCCGCAATCGCCTGGGTGACGCGCGTGCGGATCGCGGGGCCGCCTGCCACTACTCTCGCCCGGGTCAGCGCCATCCGTTCCCACGTCCAAGCGCTTTCGGCGTGGTAGCGGACGAACGCCGGCAACGACACCGCCACCGGGCCCTTATTGCCGGACGGACGTAGCCGCATGTCGACGTTGTATAACGGTCCCTCTGGCCCGCGGGCGGTTAGCGCGGCCACGTACGCATGTGCCGCGCGGGTGTACCATTGGCTGGCGGGTATCGGCCGGGCGCCGTCGCTATCGGTGGCCTGGGTCGGTATCGAGTAGACCAGCATAATGTCGAGGTCCGACCCGGCCATCATTTCCCGCCCGCCGGCCTTACCCAACGCCACCACGGCTATCGCCCCGCCCCGTACCCAGCCATGCCGCACCGCCAGTTCGCCCAGCACCGCCGGCAGTAGCGCCTCCTGCGCCGCATCGGCCAACGCGGTCCGCAGCGTACCGGCCACGTCGACGTCAATCACGCTTTCCATTTGCGCGACGGATAGGCGAAAATCCTCGGCGCGGACCATGCGGCGGGTGATGCCCACCTGATCCTCCAGCGTGCGGGCATCCAGCAACTGGTGGCGCAGTGTTGCGGCCAGATCGGGCGAGCCAGGCCCGGGGTCGATCAGGCCCTCCAGCGCCGACGGCACCTGTGCCAGATAATCCGCCAGATGCGGTGACGCGCCGAGCACGCCGGCGATCCGGTCCAGCAGCGGCGGGTTGCGGGTCAGCATCGACAGCAGTCCGACCCCGGCGGGTAAGCGGGCAAGCAGCGAGTCGAACCGGCCGAATGCCGCGTCGGGGTCCGGCTGCCGTCCGAGCGCCGGCAACAGGGTCGGTAGAACGGTGTCCATTAACTCGCGCGCCCGTCCGGTTCGCAACGCCCGCAACCGCCCGGATTGCCAGCCGCGCAGAACCGCCACCATGCTGGCCGCCTCCCGAAACCCCATTGCGTGCAGCGCGGCAACCGTCGCCACTGGAATATCCGTGCCCGTCAGGTCCAGCGTGCTGACCCCCGCCGGCACGTCCGCGAATACGTCCGCGTACCAGCGGCGCACCCGGCCCATGTGCAAATCCAGCAGCGTCGCCAGCCCGTCCTGGTCTGCGCAACCCATGAAGACCGCAAACCGGTCCAGCGCCTCCCCCTCCGGCAGGCTATGCGTTTGCCGGTCGGCGACCATCTGCAGCCGGTGCTCAACGGTGCGTAAAACGCGGTAGGCGACGATCAGCTCCGCCGCCGCCCGCCGCGCCAGCCGGCCAGCCCCCACCAGGCGACGTAGCGCGCCCACGGTGGTCCGGTCGCGTAGACCCGGCGCCCGCCCGCCCCAGACCAGTTGCAGGGTCTGCGCTACGAACTCGATCTCCCGTATGCCGCCCGGGGCCAGTTTCACGTCTAATCCGGCCAGTGCGGCAGCGACAGGGCGATGCGCGTCGATGCGGTGCTTCATGGCGCCGATGTCGGCGATGGCCGCAAAGTCGAGGCCGCGCCGCCAGATGAACGGCCGGATCGCGTCAAGAAAGGCGGTGCCGAGCGCCAAATCCCCGGCAATCGGCCGCGCCTTCGTCATGGCCGCCCGTTCCCAGTTCTGGCCCATGGCCTCGTAATATGGGATGGCAGTGGCGAGGCTCACGGCGGGCGGTGTGGCGGACGGGTCAGGGCGTAGGCGCAAATCGGTCCGGAACACGTAACCGTCAGCGTCACGCGCCTCCATGAGTGCAACTAGATTGCGCGCCATCCGTGTGAACAGGGCAGACAGGCCGTCCACACCGGCATGCTGTACGGGGTCGTAGAGAATGATGAGGTCGATATCGCTGGAATAGTTCAGTTCGCCGGCGCCCAGCTTACCCATTCCCAAAATCACGACGCCGCACCCGGCCTCGGGATCGAGAGTGTGTGGCAGCGTGATCTCATGCGCGGCATGGGCGGCGAGCAGCAGGTGCTGCAGTGCCAGGCGGAGCGTGGCCTCGGCCAAAATCGTGAGCGCGCCGGTGATGCGGTGCAGCGGCCATGCACCGCTGAGGTCGGCTACGGCGATGATCAGGGCGGCCTGTCGCTTGGCCCGGCGCAGCGCCGCCGCGATCGTGGCCCGGGCCGACGCGGGCGGTGTGGCTTGCAACTGGCTCAATACGCCATCGAATGTGCGTCCCGGGTTGGCCAGGGCGCCGGTCAACGCTGCCGGCTCCCGCAGCGTCAGGTCGGACAGGAACGGGCTATTGCCGCCCAATGCCGCCAGAGCCGCACCGTGCTGTGCAGCAAACACGGCGTAGTCTGGCCCCAACGCGGCAAAGCGGTCGGCCAGACGCTGCGCCGCCGCGGGATCGGCCGGATCCGGCCAGCGATGTTTCATGCCGTAGCGTGGGGGGAGTGAGCGGGGTGCGTCAACGCTGGGTGCCAGCACTGATGCAGGCCTGTGCCCGCGCGGTGCCGCTGGCTTGGCTGCGGGCCGCCGGGTTGATGGCGGTGAGCCTGCCGGCGGGGATCGGAAGTTTTGCTAGTAATCTGCTGCTGGCCGGAGCGCTGCTGGTGGCGGGGGTGGCGTTGCGGCTGGAATCCGACCCGCTGGATATCAGCCCGCTGGTTCAGGCGATCGGCGTCCCGGCCGGGCTGCATGTCAGCGGCGTCACCATGCGCTGGGCCGGCCCAGATCGGCAGACGCTGACATTTGCATTGACCGACGCCGCAGGCCCGGGCGGCGGCGTCGATCGGGCGGAGGTGCTGCTGGCCATGCCGGCACTGACCCAGGGACGGGCGGAGCCGATCGACGTGACGCTGACGGGCCTACGTCTGGCGCTGGTACGGGCAGCCGACGGGACCGTCCACATCGCCGGAATGCAGCCCGGAACAGACGGTGCGCCCAACTTCCCATCCAGTCTGCTGACCCTGCGGCGCGTGCGGATCAAGGACGCCACAGTCACGATCGACGACCCGGCCCTTGGTACCCTCAGCGTATCCGGCGACGCAGAGGCGACCCGTAACAGTGATGGCATCACCGGCCGGGCGACGATGCACCTGGCCCAAACCGGCACCGCCGCCGACGTAACCGTGACGGCAAAGGTGACGGAGCAGGCGACGCAAATCGATCTGGTTGCAGCGCCGACCGAGCTCACGTCGCTGCTGGCCGGGATGCCGCATCTGGCGGGCACAGCAGGGCAGATCGGGATGCATGCCACGCTCACGCTCACACCCGCGCTGATGCCGGCGGCGGCGGCGGCGCAGGCGACGATGGGACCGGGCCGGCTGGTGGTGAATGGCGTGCCCCTGCCGTTCCGGGCGCTGGACTTCGACATGACGGGCGCCTGGGCCGGCAACGATCTACGGCCCACCCGGGTCGACGTGCGGCGTGCCACGGTGACCGTCGCGTCCGCGGCCGGCGCCACCACGGTCGCAAATTTAACCGCGCAGGCCGGGCGGGACGAGGAGCGGGTGACGGCGCAGGGTACCCTGGCGCTCGATCGCATAGCACTGGCTGACCTATCCCAGTTCTGGCCTAAGGCGTGGGAGGGCAACGCCCGGCCCTGGATCGTCGAGAACATCAGCGGCGGCATAGCGCGGGATGGCCACGCGCGATTTGCCGGCTCGATTCAGACCGACGGAACCCGGCCCGCCATCACGGCGCTGAACGTGTCGGTGCAGGGGGACGATGTCACCGTAGCCTGGCTGCGCCCCGTACCGCCCGTGCAGCACGCTCAGGCGACGCTTACGATGACCGGGCCGGACGTGATCGAGGTCCGGGTCCCCACCGCCCGCCAGGGCGCAATTCCGCTGACCAACGGCCTGGTCCGGATCACTGGCCTGTCGGTCAAGGATCAGGACTTGTCCGTCGTGGCCGAAATCGCCAATGGATCCGTGCCCGAGATGCTGACTCTGCTGAAGAACCCCCGTCTCGAGCTGCTCAGCAAGCATCCGATCCCGATCGAACGCCCGGCCGGCGTCGTCCGCGCCCGGTTGGAGATAACGTTGCCGCTAGAGGCCGATTTGCAGGCCGAGCAGGTTGGCATTCACGCGGCGGGGCAGCTGACGGCATTGCGATTGGGCGGCCTGGTGGCCGGCCGCGACATCGATCACGGCCAAATCGACTTCGACGTAACGCAGAATGGCCTGCGTGCGTCGGGCAACGCGTACGTGGCCGGCGTACCGTCCCAGGCGGCGGTGACGATGGATTTCCGGGCGGGGCCCCCGGGGCACGTGACGCAGACCGCGACCCTGAATGGCCGCGCCACACCCCGCCAGCTGGCCGACGCCGGGCTGGAGGCGGGCGCCATCTTCACCGGTGGCTCGCTGGGCGTCATGGCCGAGCTGACGGAGCGGGAGGGGCAGGGCGCCACGATCCAGGTCGCCGCCGACCTCGCCCAGGCTCAGCTTCGGCTATTGGGGTGGCGCAAGGAGCCCGGCGCCGGCGCCGGCGCGACCGCGACTGTGCAGGTGAAGGACGATCACCTGACCGGCATACCGGCCCTGCATGTTGAGGGGTCGGGCCTGCTGATCGACGGAATGGCGGAGATGGTCGGCGACACTCCGTCGCGGCTGGTGCTGGCCCGCGTACAGATCGGACAGACCCGGGCCGCGGGCGTGGTCGATTTACCGGCAGGCGTGGGCGGTACGATCCGGGCGCAGCTGCAGGGTACGATGCTGGACCTGTCGAAGGAGCTGGGCGATTTGGGCGGTTCGGGCTCGTCTGCGTCCAAGCCCGGTCCGTTCGTGGTCGATCTGCGGTTCGACACTGTCCGGCTACTGGCCGGGTCGATGTTTACGGGCGTCAGCGCCCATGCCGAGTATGATGGCACCCAGCTGCGCGCGCTGCGGATGCAGACGACCGGGCCGGAGCGGTTGCAGGCTCAGATCGTCCCAGGCGGACCGGGTCGGCGGTTGACGGTGCGTAGTGCGGATGGCGGGGCGGTGCTGCGTAGCCTCGGCGTGACCAGCAGCCTGGTAGGCGGCGCGCTGGCGATCGACGGTCAATTCGACGACCGTAAGCCCGATAGCCCGCTCGATGGGACAATGGATATTAGCGCGTTTCATGTCCGCGACGCGCCGATCATGGGTAAGATTTTGCAAGCGCTGAGCCTGTATGGGATTCCGGAGGCGCTCAGCGGTCCGGGCCTGCAGTTCTCGCGCCTGATCGCACCGTTCGTCTGGAATGGTAAGACAGTTCACCTGGGGGAGAGCCAGGCGTCTAGCGCGTCGCTAGGCCTTACAGCCAAAGGTGTTGTGAATATAGACGGTAGCACCCTGGACCTGACCGGGACGGTGGTGCCGCTGTATGTGTTGAACGCAGCGCTGGGTCGTGTGCCGCTGGTGGGCCGGCTATTCAGTCCGGAGCAGGGGGGCGGGCTGTTTGCGGTGGGCTTCAGTGTTCGTGGGCCGTTCGCTAACCCATCCGTTATGGTCAATCCGTTATCGGTATTGACGCCGGGGCTCGCGCGGCGGCTGTTCCGATTATTTAACTAAGCTGAGGAAATGGGACGATGGTGAAGGCGCTGCTTTTCGATGTGTTCGGAACGGTCGTCGACTGGCGGACGAGCCTGACGCAGGATCTGTCGGCCTGGGGTGCGGAGCGGCTGCCAAACGCGGATTGGGTTGGTCTGGTCGACGCGTGGCGCGGGGCGTACGCGCCGTCGATGGATGAAGTCCGGCAGGGCGTGCTGCCGTGGATGAACCTGGACGCACTGCATCGCCGGTCACTCGATCGCATCGCGCCCGACTTCGGCGTCATCGGCCTGAGTGACGCAGAAATGGACCACGTCAACCGCGGCTGGCATCGGCTGCGCCCCTGGCCCGACAGCGTGTCCGGCCTGCAAGCGTTGCGGCGCGATTATATTCTGAGCCCGCTGAGTAATGGTAATGTGGCCTTGCTGGTCGACATGGCACGTGCAACCGGGCTGCCGTGGGACGTCATTCTGTGCGCCGAGGTATTCGGCCGGTACAAGCCGGACGCCGAGGTCTACTTGGGTGCGTGCCGCCTGTTATCCCTCAATCCCGCCGAAGTGATGCTGTGTGCGGCTCATAATAGCGACCTGGCGGCGGCCCAGCGCCTCGGCCTTGGCACCGCCTTCATCTCCCGCCCAACGGAATACGGGCCGCACCAAAGTCGGGATTTCGGGCCGGAGGGCGATTGGGACATTGTCGCCGCCGATATCGAGGCTCTAGCCACGTGTTTATTGTTTTGAGTTCACAATAAGTTTGTTAACAGAAATTAACTAAGGTACCGTTGGTCGGGACATAAGCCGGGGAGGCTTCATTGTACGACCGTTCGGTACACGTTTTCTTTCGTGGGGCTGTTTGGCTCGCGGCGGCCTGCGTGGTGATGGTATTCATCGGGCATGCCTTGCGGCCGGACCTGCCGATCGCCGCGCGTGCCGCCCGGATAGTCACAGACGCCATGCCGTTCATGGACGGCGTATTCCGGTGGTTTTGGACATAAGTTTTATCACCACGGTGCGACGAGGTCCTGAACCGACACATGGGCCGTGACGACCTTCCAGCCGGCGTCCGGTAGACGGACCCAGGTTTGGCTTTGCCGGCCGACCCGTCCGGGCGCACCGCGGAGGTCGAACTCCAGATTTACCGTCGCGATGTCGTACCCCAGGGTCAGTACCTCCAGCCGGCGGCGTGCGCCCTTGATACCCGGCCCCGGCGGACGGGCGACGCGGTGGGCATGGATGGCGGCGAAGCCATAGCCGTTCTCATGCATCGCGTACCGGATCGTGTGCGGGCTGTTCCAGAACGTGGCGTCCAGCACGGCCACGTCGCGGTCGATCAACGCCTGCTCGTACTGCTCGAACAGCGCCGTAATCTCGGCCACCACCGCCGGTAGGTTCATTTCCATGCGCGGGCCACGGCAACCAGCTGCGCGTCGGATCCGCGGGCGCCGATGATGCTCAGGCCGACGGGCATGCCGTCCAGTAGCCCACCCGGTAGGCTGATTTGTGGATGCCCAGCCAGCCCGCCGTGCGCACATAGGCAGCCGATCTGTGCCCGAACCGCCTCCATCTCCGTCAGCGGCAAGCCCCGCGGCGGGGCGGGAAATGGCGTCGTAGGCAGGCACAGTATTGTACCCGGCGGCATCATGTACGCCATCCGACCCCGCGCCTCCTGCCGGGTGAGCGCCGCCCAGTCGCGCTCTGCCGGCGGGATAGCCGCGGTGAGTGCAAGGCCACGGGCGACGCTGTAGGCAAAGCGCGGGTTATACGCCTCGATCCATGGCCGGAATGTCTCGTACGCTTCGACCGGTTGCAGCGTGCGCTGGGCGCGTGCCCACGCGATCAGGCCGGGTGGTGCCATGATCTCGTCCTGGGCCGGGCCAATAAGCTGTTCCAGGCGCCGGACCATGGGGGCCAGCGCCTGGATCATGGCGGCGCCCGCAAACCCGAAGGCGTCGGTCGCGCGCAATAGTCGGTTGGGCAAGCCGTCCGGAATGCCCTCACCCAGCATGACGGCCGATACCCGGGCGAAAATCGCACCGTCCCGCGCGAACCAGCCGGTCGTGTCCGATGTCGGCGCCTGGGGCAGCATGCCGTCCACGGGGACCCGTCCATGGGTGGGCCGGATGCCGAACAGGCCGCAAAAGCTGGCCGGGACCCGTACCGACCCGCCCGTATCCGTACCGAGTGCGGTATCGCACAGCCCGGATGCGACAGCCGACGCCGAGCCGGAGCTGGACCCGCCCGGCACCCGGTCCGGCGCGGCCGGGTTGAGCGGCGTGCCGTCGAACCGGTTTTCGCCGAGGATACCCAGCGAGATCTCGTCCGTGACTGTCTTACCCACCAATGCCGCACCGGCGTCCAGCAGCGTTTGCACGGCCCAGGCATGGCGGGTGGGGATGGCATGCGCCAGCGCCCAGTCCGGGCTACCGGCCCCAGTCGGGTGCCCGGCGATGTCGAACAGGTCTTTGGCGGCGAAGGTCAGGTCATGCAGCGGGCCGCCCGGCGCCCCCGCGATGTGTACGCGGGGGCCGGGTAGGAAGGGCTCGGTCGAGGATGGTTTCATGACCGGCACGGTGCAGGGTGGCAGGCGGCTATGCAAGCGCGACTACGGCAATCCGAACCCGCCTGCGGCGCCAGTGGTCGCGTTGGATGGTGTGCACTGGCGTAGATCGGGGCAGGCTACACTGAAGCCGGCATAGCGGGTCAGAATGAAGAGGGTCGCATTGGCTCACGCGACGGGAGCTGCTGCGATGTTGGCCCGTACAGCCTCGCTCACGCGGGCGGGGCTACGTCCCGCGCCCACACTCTAGAGTGGCCGGATAAGCCGATGCTGCTTGCGTCCGGCTGACAGCTTGGCCGCACCGTCGCGTAAGTCCGCGGCTCGGACGACCGCGTCCTCTGTCAGCACGGGCGCGTCATTCAGCCGGGCGCCACGGCCGCGGATCAGTCGGCGGGCCTCACCATTACTAGCCACCAGGCCAGATTCTACCAGTAGGCGGATAACCGGTACGCCCGCTTCTAGCTCATGAGCTGGTACTGTGTGGGTTGGCAGCGTCTCCGCGGCCTCCCCCTCCTCGAACGCGCGGCGGGCGGTTTCGGCGGCTTCGGCTGCGGCGGCGTCACCATGGGCCAGGCGGGTGGCCTCGGTTGCCAGCACCTTTTTTGCCTCGTTCACCGCAGCACCGGGCAGTGCCGCCAGCCGGTCGCACTCTGTAAGTGGCAAGTCTGTAAATAGGCGCAGGAAGCGACCCACATCCGCGTCTTCTGTATTGCGCCAGAACTGCCAGTAATCGTAAGGGGATAGGCGGGCGGAGGACAGCCAGATGGCCCCCTTGGCCGTCTTGCCCATCTTGGCCCCGGACGCAGTGGTCAGCAACGGAGTCGTGAGGCCGAACACGGCCGCGGCTTCCGTCCGGCGCACGAGCTCCACGCCTGAGACGATGTTACCCCACTGGTCGGACCCGCCCATCTGCAGCGTCACGCTATGGCGACGCCACAGCTCACGGAAGTCGTAGCTCTGCAGGATCATGTAGTTGAATTCGAGGAACGTGAGCGGCTGCTCGCGCTCCAGCCGCAGCTTGACGCTGTCGAACGTCAGCATGCGCGCGATGGTAAAATGGGGACCGACATCCCGTAGCAGGTCGATGTATCCGACGCGGTCGAGCCAGTCGGCGTTATTCGTCACGATGACGCCCGGCACGAACGGCTCCAAGCAGGCGCGGATGCCGTCCATGTTAGCGGCGATGGCGGCGTCGTCCAGCATCTGCCGCGCCTCATCCTTACCGGACGGATCGCCGATACGAGTGGTTCCACCGCCCATGAGTGCCACCGGGCGATGCCCATGGCGCTGCATGAGACGCATCAGCATGAGTTGGATCAGGCTGCCAACATGCAGGCTGTCGGCGGTGCAGTCGAAGCCGATATAGCCACTGACCGGCCCGGCCATTAACGCGGCGTCGAGCGCGGCCTCATCGGTGCATTGGAACACGAAGCCGCGGGCGGCGGCCTCCGTTAGGAAGGGGCTGAGCATGGCGAAGCGGCTACCATGCCCAGCCCTCGGTCACTAGTCGGCAGCGAGCGCCAGCGTCTTACGGGCTAGGATCTTGCCTACGTGGTCCTCGATCGCGCGACCGACTTCTTCTGCGTGCGTAGCAAACACATGGTCCGCACCGGCATAGACGCGATAATCGACCTGCACGTTCTTCTGCGTGTTCAGCTTGTCCACCAGCTTACGCACCGCCGGCTCTGGCACCAGCTCGTCATTGTCACCGTGTAACATCAGCCCGCTACAGGGGCAGGGGGCCAGGAAGCCGAAATCATAATGGTTGGCGGGCGGGGCCACACTCACCCAGCCCGAAATCTCCGGCCGGCGCATCAATAGCTGCATACCCACGAACGCGCCGAACGAGTAGCCACTGATCCACAGCCCGCCCGAATTCGGGTTGACCATCTGCATCCAGTCGAGTGCAGCCGCGGCATCACTGATCTCACCATAGCCGCCATCGTAACGTCCCTGGCTGCGCCCCACGCCACGAAAGTTGAACCGCATGACGCTGAAGCCGAGCTTCTGAAACGACTGATACATCGTGTAGGTGATGCGGTTATTCATTGTCCCACCGTGTTGTGGGTGGGGATGCATAATCAGCGCAAGCGGCGCCCCTGTTTCCTTGCTATGATGGTAGCGACCTTCGAGACGGCCGTCGGGGCCGGCGAACATAACCTCAGGCATTGTGTTCCAACTCTTTCCTTGCTCCACATTGCGCTTGGGGGAGCGTGCGGGCGCTGCTTACTCGTCCCGGTATAACCCAGACGCCCTATATGGAGCGGCAAGGACCTGTTTGCAGGGTTCCGGAGACCCCAATATAGCGGACTGCTTGGCAGAACACATAATGGAATTGTCGCATGGCATTCATGTTTCTGCGTGAACTGGTCGCCACCTACCGCCGCCGTGACCCGGCCGCTCGGTCAAACCTTGAGGTTTTGCTGTGCTATCCCGGACTCCACGCGGTGCTGGTCCACCAGCTGTCGCACCGTCTGTACCGCCGCGGCTGGTTCCTGGCCGCCCGCCTGTGCGCCCATGGTGGCCGCGGCCTGACGGGAATTGAAATTCATCCAGGCGCCCAGATCGGCCGGCGGCTGGTGATCGATCATGGCATGGGCGTGGTGATTGGTGAGACCGCCATCGTCGGTGACGACGTCTACCTCTATCACGCTGTGACCCTGGGCGGCACGAGCAGCGAACGGGGCAAGCGCCATCCGACCGTTGGTAACAACGTTATCGTGGGCGCGGGTGCCAAGGTGTTGGGCGACATTCTGATCGGTGACGGCGCCCGGGTTGGTGCCAATGCCGTGGTGGTTCGCGCAGTCGATCCTGGCGTGACCGTTGTCGGCATCCCCGCCCGCCCGGTTGACCGCGATCCGGTCGCACCGGTGCCTGTCCACCCTGGCCTGTTCGTCGCCTACGGTACCCCATGCGAGGAAACGCTTGACCCACTAGTCCGCACGGTCGAGGCGCTGCGGGCCGAGCTGATCGCGCTGGAGGGCCGGGTCAGTCAGCTACAGCGATCGCGAGACGCGGTGGGCGATTGACGTACCTGGACGCCAACGCGTCCGAGCCGCTGCGTCCGGAGGCCCGGGCCGCAATGCTGGCGGCATTGGATATGGGGGGAAACCCGTCGAGTGTGCATGGCGCTGGGCGGGCCGTACGGCGCGTGCTGGACGGGGGGCGGCACCGGGTAGCGGCAGCATACGGCGTGCACGATGACGACGTCGTGTTCACGTCAGGCGGGACAGAGGCGAATGCGCTGGCCATCACAGGCCTGCGCGCCGGTCGCCGGGTGATCGTTGGCGCGACCGAGCATGACGCGGTGCGCCAAGCCGCGATGGACGCCGTAATATTGCCGGTCGATGGCGATGGCGTGGCCTGCCTCGATACGCTGGCCCGGCTGCTACGCGACGGCCCTGCGCTGGTGTGTTTGATGGCGGCCAATAACGAAACCGGTACGCGCCAGCCCATCGCGGCCGCGGCGGCGCTGTGCCGGGCGCATGGTGCGCTGCTGCATGTGGACGCGGTGCAGGCACGAATACCGTTCGACGTACCGGCGATGGGTGTGCACAGCGTGGCGTTGTCGGGACATAAGATCGGCGGGCCGCACGGGGCGGGCGCGTTGGTGCTGAACGGCGTGGATCCGGCCCCGTTGCTGCGTGGTGGCGGGCAGGAGCGGGGGCGGCGTGGCGGTACTCCGGCTGTGGCTGCGATCACCGGGTTCGCTGCGGCGGTTGGGTGCGAATGGCCGGATCTGACGGTCTGGCGGGACGCGGTAGCAGCGAGCGCTGTCGCCCATGGTGCGATCGTGCTGGGCGGGACTGACCGCTTGCCCAACACGGTGTGCCTCGCGCTGCCGGGCGTGCGGGCGGATGCGCAGGTTATCGCGCTCGACCTGGCGGGCGTGCACGTCTCGGCGGGGGCCGCGTGCAGTAGCGGGACGGTCGGCGACAGCCACGTGCTGCGCGCAATGGGTGCCGGCGCGCTGGCCGGGCAGGCGATTCGGGTCAGCCTGCCGTGGAACATGACCGCGGCGCAGGTGGGCGTATTCGCCGCCGCCTACGCCGCCATGACCCGCCGGGTTGCCGCCCGCGCCGCGTGACCCTTTTTTGCGTACGCAATAGCGTGACGACATTCCCATCGCTGGCCGCGGCCGCCCGGGTATGGGTGCGCATCGGTCTGCTGTCGTTCGGCGGTCCGGCCGGCCAGATCGCGCTGATGCATCGCGAGGTGGTGGAGCAGCGCCGCTGGATCAGCGAGCGGCGGTTCCTGCAGGCGCTCAACTTCTGCGTGCTGTTGCCGGGACCCGAGGCGCAGCAATTGGCAACGTATCTTGGCTGGCTGATGCATGGCGTGCGGGGCGGGCTGTTGGCGGGTGGGCTGTTTGTCGTGCCGGGCGCCATTGTGATGCTGGTACTGTCCGCGGTGTACGCGACGTTGGGGGACGTGCCGCTGGTGGGCGCGCTGTTTTTCGGCCTGAAATGCGCGGTGCTGGTGTTGGTGATCGAGGCGCTATTGCGGATCGGCCGGCGGGCATTGCGGGGTCGCGCGGCATGGGCGCTGGCGGCCGCCGCGTTCGTGGCGCTGTTTGTGTTCGGTGTGCCGTTTCCCGCCGTGGTGCTGGGCGCGGGCCTGGTCGGGTGGCTGGCGCCGGACGCATTCTCGTCCGCAGCCCATGGGGCGGACGCGGCTGATACCCCGGCCCTGATCGACGCCGTGCTGGCTGCTGACCCGGGCCGGCCCGGGCGGCTGGCGGCGGGTGCGCGGCGGGCAGGTCTGGTGGCGCTGGTGGCCTGGCTTACGCCGGTCGCGGTGCTGGGGGCGGTTGGCGGCCGGTATAGCGAGATCGCACTGTTTTTCTCCAAGATGGCGGTGGTGACGTTGGGCGGTGCCTACGCCGTGCTGGCCTACGTGGCGCAGGACGCGGTGCAATACGGCTGGCTTAGCCCCGCCGATATGCTCGCCGGCCTTGGCCTGGCGGAAACGACACCCGGACCGTTGATACTGGTGCTGCAATTCGTGGGCTTCCTGGCCGGGTTCCGCGCGCCCGGCGCGTTGACCGGCCTGTGGGGCGGGCTCGCCGGGTCGGTCCTGACGCTATGGGTTACGTTCGTGCCGTGCTTTGCGTTTGTATTCCTGGGTGCGCCGCTGATCGAGCGGCTACAACAAAACCGGGCACTGGCCGGCGCGCTGGCCGCGGTGACGGCGGCGGTCGTGGGCGTGATCGGCAATTTGAGCGTGTGGTTCGGCCTTCGCGTGCTGTTCCAGTCCACGGTGCCGGTGATGGGCGTAGAATTACCGGTCCTGTCCAGCCTCGACCCGGCGGCGCTGGCTATCGCGGCGCTGTCGGCGCTATGCGTGTTCCGGTGGCGGTTGGGTGTTTTGCGAACTCTGGCGCTGGCCGCCGTGGCGGGCGTGGTTGTGGCTCTGCCGCGCATCGTCGGCTGAAACCACGGGGTAGCGTCTTATATGACAGGCATGCGTTCAAACCGCCCCGTGTACCTCGATAACCAGGCCACCACCCCCTGCGACCCCCGCGTCGTGGCCGCCATGCTGCCGTGGTTTACCGAGCGCTTCGGCAATCCGCACAGCGTCGAACACGCCATGGGGCAGGAGGCGGAGCAGGCCATCGAGCATGCCCGCTCTCAGGTCGCCGCCCTGATCGGCGCCGACCCGCGGGAAATTGTGCTGACGTCCGGTGCCACCGAAGCCAATAACATTGCCATCAAGGGCGCCGCCCGCTTCCACGGCGCCGGCCCACGCCGTCGGATCATCACGGTCGCGACCGAGCATAAATGCGTGCTGGAAAGCGTGCGCGACCTAGCAGCCGAGGGGTTCGAACCAGTGATCCTGCCGGTGCAGGCCGATGGTCTGCTCGATCCAGCCGTGCTGGCGGAGGCGCTGACGGTGCCGACCCTGCTGGTCAGCATCATGGCCGTTAATAACGAGACGGGCGTGATCCAGGACCTGCCCATGCTCGCGGCCCTGGCCCACGGCGCGGGCGCGCTGTTCCATACCGATGCGGCCCAGGCGGCGGGTAAAATACCGATCGACGTCACCGGCATCGACCTGCTGAGCCTGTCGGGCCACAAGCTGTATGGGCCGAAGGGCGTGGGCGCGCTGTATGTCCGCCGCCGTCCGCGGGTGCGGCTGGCCCCATTATTCAGCGGTGGCGGGCAGGAGCGAGGGCTGCGCGCCGGTACGCTACCCACGCCGCTGGTCGTTGGGTTTGGCGAGGCATGCCGGCTGGCGATGCTGGAAATGACGGAGGAGGCGGCGCGGCTGGCGGCGCTGCGGGACCGGCTACTGGCGGGGCTGCGGGTGTCAGCGACCATGAATGGCAGCGTGGTGCACCGGGTACCGGGCAACCTGAACCTGACGCTGCCGTGGTGCGCGCTGGATGTGTTGCGCACGCAGCCCGATCTGTGTGTCAGCACCGGCAGCGCCTGTAGCAGTGCGGCGATCGAGGCCAGCACGGTTTTGACGGCGATGGGCCTTGTACCCGAACAGGCCGCCCGCACCTTGCGTGTAGGGCTGGGACGCTTTACCTCCGCCGCCGATGTCGATTTCGCTGCGGACGCGCTTTCCGTGGCCCCCCACATGATTGAGGCCTGAGCAATGCCGAAGATGATTTTCATCGAGAAGTCCGGCGCCCCGCGTGAGGTGGACGCGCCGTTAGGCCTGTCGGTACTAGAAATTGCGCACAAACATAACGTCGATATCGAGGGCGCGTGCGAGGGGTCGCTGGCCTGCTCGACTTGCCATGTCGTCGTCGATCCGGCCTGGTTCCCGAAACTGGTAAAACCCACCGAGGATGAGGAAGACATGCTCGACCTGGCATTCGGGTTGGAGAAGACGTCGCGGCTGGGGTGCCAGATCGTGATGACGGCAGCGCTCGATGGGCTTGTGGTGCGACTGCCGTCCAGCACGCGCAACGCCGGTAACTAATGCGCATCGCCGTCGCCATGTCGGGCGGCGTCGATAGCTCGGTGGTGGCCGGGCTGATGGCCGAGGCTGGGCATGAGGTCGTGGGCCTAACCCTGCGACTATATGACGGCACGGCCGGGCGGCGCGGGTCCTGTTGCGCCGGGCGCGATATTGATGACGCGCGGGCCGTGGCCGACCGGTTGGGCTTCGCGCATTATGTGATCGATGCGCAAGACCGGTTGAGGCAGGCGGTGATACAGGATTTCGCCGATAGTTATGCCCGGGGTGAGACCCCGGTGCCGTGCGTGCGCTGCAACATGAGCGTGAAGTTTACCGACCTGCTGACGCTGGCGCAGGACGTGGGGGCGGAGGCGCTGGCGACCGGGCATTATGTGCGGCGCGTGGACGGCCCGGACGGGGCGGAGCTGCATCGTGCGGCTGACCCGGCACGGGACCAATCCTGGTTCCTATTCGCGACCACGGCGGCGCAGCTTGCCTACACGCGCTTTCCGTTGGGCGATATGCCGGACAAGGCGACAGTGCGCGCCCATGCGGCGCGGCTCGGTCTGGCGGTGGCGGATAAGCCGGATAGCCAGGACATTTGCTTCGTGCCCGATCGCGACCACGCGGCGTTGGTGGAGCGACTGCGTCCAGATGCGGCGGGTGCGGGTGAGATGGTGACGGCGGATGGCCAAGTCGTGGGGCAGCACGCAGGGGTGGCGCGGTACACGGTCGGGCAGAATCGTGGACTGGGCGCTGCGAGTTTCGATGCGGGCATTCGCCAGTCGGTGCTGGCGGTCGATGGTGCCCGCCGGCGCGTGGTGATCGGGCCGCGTGCGGCAGGCGTACGGCGGCTGGTGCTGCGGGACGTGAATTGGCTGATGGACGCGCCGGATGAGCTGGCCTGCGACGTAAAGCTACGGGCGCGGGAGGCGCCGCACCCAGTGGTAGTGCGTTGTGCGGACGGGCTGGTGACGGTGGAGTTGCCGGAGCCGGTACTGGCGGCGGCCGGGCAGGGATGCGTATTTTACGACGGGTCACGGGTGCTTGGGGGCGGGTTTATCGACCGCTCGTAGGCTTGTTTACTTTGTAGTGAAAAGCTCTCCGTATTACTGAATGATCTCCGGATGCGCGCCTCGCAAAGTACGAACTAGAGCAGATTCGGTTCATTCTGGCTCATACCCTGTCGCGGTAAAGTAGTTGGCGCACTCGTCCGGCGTGTATGCTGCCATTGCCTCTCCGATCGCGGTCCAGAGGGTCGGGATCGTGCGTGCGGCGGCTTTGCGCA
>JANPPS010000183.1:0-7209 GCA_031428635.1 Rhodospirillales bacterium | reverse complement strand
GTGCTGCTGGTGCTGGTGCTGGCGGTACGTCCGCGCGGGCTGATGGGGACCCGCTCGGCATGAGCGACGTCGAGCTGCCAATGCCACTCGCGCGCGCGGACGGCAGGGTTCTGCGCGCGGCCGTACCGTGGGTGCTGGCGGCGGCACTGGCGCTGGCGCTGCCCCACTTGGTGCCGGGCGGGTTCGGCCTCAGTCTGCTATGCCGGATGGGAATCGCGATCATTTTCGCGCTCAGCTTCAACATGCTGCTGGGTCAGGGCGGCATGTTGGATTTCGGGCACGCCGTATACTTGGGGCTGGGCGGCTACCTGGCGATACACGCTATGCAGCAGACCGGCTGGCCGTTGCCGCTACCGCTCGTACCCATCATCGGCGGCGCGGGCGGGCTGGTGGCCGCGATACTGGCCGGCTGGGTCGCGTCGCGCCGGTCGGGCACTGCATTCGCGATGATCAGCCTGGGCGTGGCCGAACTGGTGGTCGCGACGGTGCACCTGTTTCCAAGCTTTTCAGGCGGCGAGGAGGGCGTGTCCGGCGACCGCTCCAGCGGACCTGCCCTACTTGGCCACGATTTCGGCCCGCAGATCGAAGCGTACTACCTTATCGCCGCCTTCGCCTGGGTCTGCGCCCTGCTGATGTGGTCGTACACCAGCACCCCGCTCGGCCGGCTGGCCAACGCCGTTCGCGACAATCCGGAGCGGGTGGGCTTTTTGGGTTACGACCCGGCCCGCATCCGCCGGCTGGTATTCGCGCTATCGGGCCTGTTCGCGGGCGTGGCGGGCGGGTTGGCGGCGCTGAACGATGAGATCGTGACAGCGGGCGGCATGAGCGCCGACGCATCCGGGCAAGTGTTGCTGATGACGTTCATCGGCGGCATCGGCACGTTTTGGGGACCGGTGGCGGGTGCCGTACTGATCACGCTGCTGTCTATGGCGTTGAGCACCGTAACCGACGCGTGGCAGCTGTATAGCGGGCTACTGTTTATCGCCATGGTGGTGTGGGCGCCGGGCGGGATCTCGGGAATTTTGCTGGCCCATGTGCCGCTGGGTCGCCGGGCGGGGGCTTTGGTGCCGACCTACGCGGCCGTGGCACCCGGGCTGATCCTCGCATTGGCTGGCACGGCCGGGTTGGCGGAGATGGCGTTCCGGTTGCAGGCCGTTCGCAACGGTGCCACGCCGCGTCCGCTGTTGGGCTTCGCGGCCGACCCGGGGACGGCTGCCCCGTGGGTGCTGGCGGTCGCGCTATTTCTGGCCGGCGCCGTGTTGCTGGCCCGCACCTGGCCGTCCGCGCGGGATGCCTGGCGTCAGGCCCAGCCCGAGACTCAGGCCCAGGCGTGACAGCGCTCACGGTCACCGGCCTGCAGAAGGCGTTTGGCGCGACGAAGGTCATCACTGGCGTGGACCTGACGGTATCGGCCGGCGAGCGTCATGCCATCATCGGCCCGAACGGCGCGGGCAAAAGCACGCTATTCCACCTCATCTCCGGCCGGCTGCGCCCCGATGCGGGCCGTGTCACGCTGGGCGACCGCGACATCACGGGCCTACGTCCGCATGAGGTGTTTAATTTGGGTCTGGCCCGCAGTTTCCAGGTCACGAGCCTGTTTCCGCAGCTGAGCGTGTTCGAGAATTTGCGCGCCGCCGCCATGCGCACCCATGGCTGCGGGCTCACGTTCTGGCGGCGGTTGAGCAGCTACGCGGCGCTGCGGGAGCGGGCGGAGCAGCTGCTGGTGCAGATCGGGCTGGAGGCGCGACGGCACGTGCCGGCCGGACGCCTGGCCTATGCGGAGCAGCGGGCGCTCGAGATCGGCGTTACCGTCGCTGGGGGCGCGCGCACGATCCTGTTGGACGAACCGACGGCCGGGATGAGCCGGGCGGAGACAGAGCGCGCCGTGGCCCTCATTCGCCGCATGAGCGAGGGGCGGACGCTTGTGATGATCGAGCATGATTTGGGCGTTGTATTCGGGCTGGCGGACCGGATTTCAGTGCTGGCGGAGGGTCGGATAATCGCCTCGGGCCCACCCGATCAGGTGCGGGGTGACCGCGCCGTACGCGCCGCGTATCTGGGCGACGCCGCATGCTGACGATCACCGACCTACGCGCCTGGTACGGCAAGTCGCAGGTCCTGCATGGCGTCAATCTGCAGGTCGCGAAGGGGGAGATCGTTGCGCTACTGGGCCGCAACGGCGCCGGGCGGAGCACGATGCTGAAGGCCGTCATGGGCGGCGTGACCCGGACCGGCCAGATCCGGTTCGGCGACACGGAGATCGCGCACCTGCCGCCCCATCGGGTCGCTCGTTTGGGTTTGGGCTACGTGGCGGAGGATCGGTCGATCTTCCCGGACCTGACGACGCAGCAGAACCTGATACTGGGCGAAAAGCCCGGACCCGGCGGCCGTTTCGCGCTGGCCGACGCCTACACCCTGTTTCCCCGGTTGCGCGAACGGGCGCAGGCGCCGGGGGGCGCGCTGTCGGGTGGCGAGCAGCAGATGCTCGCCATGTGCCGCACGCTGATGGGTAACCCGGCGCTGCTGATGGTCGACGAACCGACCGAGGGGCTAGCACCTATGATGGTGCAGGCGGTGCGCGAGCTGCTACTGGCGGTCGCCGCGCGGGGGGTCACGATCCTGCTGGTGGAGCAAAAGCTCGATATTGCGCTCGCGATCAGCCAGCGGTTGTACGTCATGGGCCGTGGTGAGATCGTGTTCGAAGGTACGCCCGCGACGCTGGCGGCGGATGCCGGAGTACGGCGGGAATGGTTGGAGGTTTGATGCTCAAAGTCAGTGGCCACGGCAGCGTGGCAATCCTGCAGCTGGACAACCCGCCCGTGAACGCGCTGGGGCTCGGGCTGCGCACGGCGCTGATGGCGGCGCTGGATGAGCTGCGGGCCAAGGCGGGCGACGGGCTGACGGCCATCGTGATCGCAGGGTCGGACCGGGTGTTCAGCGGCGGCGCGGATATTACCGAGTTCGGGCAGCCAGGCGCCGAACCATCGTTGCGCACGTTGATCGCCGCCGTGGAGAGTATGCCCGTGCCGGTCATAGCCGCCATTCAGGGTGTCGCGTTCGGCGGCGGGCTGGAACTGGCGATGGGTTGCGACGCGCGCGTGGGCTGGGCGTCGGCGAAGCTCGGGCTGCCAGAGGTGAAGCTGGGGTTGCTGCCGGGCGCTGGCGGAACCCAGCGCCTGCCGCGCGTGGTGGGGCTGGAAAAGGCGATCGCCATGATCCTGACCGGCAATCCGATCGGGGCGGCGGAAGCGCATGCGGCCGGGTTGCTGGACGCCGTGCTGGACGGCCCGTACCCTGACGCTGCCGCCACGTTCGCGGCAACGGTCACGCGCCGCCCCGTCCGCGATCGGGACGAGCACCTGGCCCCCGCCCGCGCCGACCCCGGGCTGATCGACCGCATCGCCGCGCCGTTTCTGCGTGCTAACCCGTCCGCGGCCCCACGCGGCTGCCTGGAGGCGATCCGCAACGCCGTCACCATGCCATTCGATGAGGGCCTGGCCGCGGAACGGCAGGGGTTCGAGACGCTGCTCGCCGGGTCCGAAAGCCGGGCGCAACGCCATGCCTTTTTTGCCGAGCGCGAAGCGCAAAAGCCGAAGCTGGCGGCCGGCACCCAGCCCCGCCCGATCCACCAGGCCGCCGTTATCGGTGCGGGGACCATGGGCGGCGGCATTGCGATGTGCTTCGCCAATGCGGGCATCCCCGTGACGGTTATCGAGACGGATCAGACAGCACTCGATCGCGGTATGGCCCGCATTGCCGAGCTGTATGGCATCAGCACCAAGCGCGGCAGCATCAGCGCCGATGAAGCGGCCGCCCGCCTGGGCCGGATCGAGGCGCATCTGGGGCTGGAAGGCGTCGGCGACGCCGACATCGTGGTGGAGGCCGTGTTCGAGGACATGGACGTAAAGCGCCAAGTGTTCACCGAACTCGATCGACTGGCCAAGCCCGGCGCGATCCTGGCGACCAACACCAGCTACCTCGACATCGACACCATCGCTGCCGCCACCACCCGACCGCAGGACGTGCTGGGCATGCATTTCTTCAGCCCCGCCAACGTCATGAAACTGCTGGAAGTCGTGCGCGGCGGTACCGTGGGCGATGACGTGGTGGCGACGGCCTCGGCGATAGGTAAAAAGCTTGGCAAGGTGTCGGTCGTGGTCGGCAACTGCTTCGGCTTCGTCGGCAACCGCATGCTGGCCCGGCGCACCGATGCGGCGGAGCGGCTACTGCTGGACGGCGCGTCACCGGCGGAGGTGGATGCGGCGCTGGTGGCGTTCGGGTTCAAGATGGGGCCGTTCGCGATGGCGGACTTGGCGGGGCTGGACATCGGCATGCGCATCCGGCGCGCGTTCAACAAGACCGCACCCGTGGCCGACGCGCTATGCGACGCCGGACGGTTCGGGCAAAAGACAGGGGCCGGCTATTACGTCTATACCGGCCGCGACGCCGCGCCCGACCCGGCCGTTGACGCCATTATCGCCGCCGAAAGTGCCCGCGCCGGCATCGCCCGGCATCCCATCACGACCCAGGAAATTACCGAGCGCCTAGTGTTTCCGATGATCAACGAAGGCGCGCGTATCCTGGAGGAGGGCGTGGCCGTCCGCCCCGGCGACATCGATATCATCTGGCTGCATGGCTATAATTGGCCCGCCTGGCGCGGTGGCCCGATGTTCTACGGGTCTGAAACAGGGCTGGCGCATGTGGCCCAGCGCCTGACACACTACGCCGATCAGACCGGGGACGAGACGATGCGGCCCAGCCCGCTGCTGGCGCGTCTGGCCGCGCAAGGGCACGGATTTGCGTAACCGGCCCTGGGACGCGGTCTATCCCACCCCCCACGGTTGGGATGTGCCGCTCCGGCGCACAACGCTGCCCGAACTGCTGGCCCGGTCCGTTGCCGTCCACGGCGCACGGCCGGTGATGGAGTTCGGCGGGGTCACGACAACATACGCCGAGTTGGGTGCCCGCGTGGCCGACGGGGCGGCCCGGCTGGCGGGCGCGGGCGTCGGACGGGGGGAGGTCGTGGGCCTGCTGGCCGGCAATAACCCCGCGCAGCCCGTGGCGCTGTTCGCCGCACTGACCGCGGGCGCAATCGTGGCGCAGCTCAGTCCGCTCGATCCGCCACGGGCGCTGGCGCGTAAGCTGGCCGACGTGGGCGCGCGCCGACTGATCACAACCGACGCGGCGCCGATGCTGGCGGCGGCGGCGGCGTTGCTGGCCGATGGCATGGTCGATGCGGTGTATGTGCTGGGCATAGCGCCGCCGGGCATGATCGCCTGGGACAGCCTGCCGCACGGCGCATTGCCCGCGCCGCCCGGCGTGGACGACGTGGCGGTGCTGCAGTTCACAGGCGGCACGACGGGCCAACCGAAGGCGGCGATGCTGACCCATGGCAATCTGACTGCCGCGGTCAGCGCCTATGACGCGTATAGCGCGGCGTGTGGGCGACCATTCATGCCGACCGATCGGATTATGGGCGTGCTGCCGCTGTTCCACATTTATGCGCTGACGGCCGTGCTGCTGCGCACGCTCGCTAACGGCGCGTGCATGATGCTGCGCCCGCGGTTCGACCCGGCCGCGGCGCTGAACGATATCGAGGCCGGGTGCACCCATTTCTATGGCGTGCCGACCATGTGGATAGCGCTCGTGAACTACCCCGGCGCGGCCCAGCGCGACTGGTCGGGCCTGCGTATCGCAAGCTCCGGCGGGGCCGCGCTGCCGGCTGAAATCGGGCTGCGCCTTGCGGCAATGACCGGGCTTATCCTGGGCGGCGGCTGGGGCATGACCGAGACGGCACCGGCCGGTACCAACCTGCTACCCGAATGTCCGGCCGCGCCCGGCCTGATCGGCGTGCCGCTGCCGGGCGTCGATATACAGATCGTGGCGCTGGACGATCCGTCGCGCATCCTTCCGCCCGGCGAAACGGGCGAGATGCGTATCAGCGGCCCCAACGTCATGGTCGGGTACTGGGGTCACGAGCCCGAAACGCGCGCCGCGTTCCGCGAAAACTGGTTTCTGACGGGGGATATCGGCCGTATGGCGCCGGACGGTCAGTTCACGCTGGTGGACCGCAAAAAGGAAATGCTCATCTCCGGCGGGTTCAACGTCTATCCCCGCGTGATCGAGGACGCGATCCACGAACACCCGGACGTCCATGAGGCGGCGGTGATCGGCGTTCCCGACCCGTATCGCGGCCAGGCGGCAAAGGCGTTCGTAAGCTTACGCCCCGGCGCCAAACCGTTGACGCTCGAGGAACTGCGCCACTTTCTGGCCGATCGCCTCGGCCGCCACGAACTGCCCACGGCGTTGGAGGTGCGGGACGAGCTGCCGCACACGGCCGTAGGGAAACTCGCCAAACTCGCATTGCAGCATGAGGATCGCCCATGACCGACGCCGTCATCGTCTCGACCGCCCGCACTCCAATCGGCCGCGCGGTCCGCGGCGCGTTCAACCTGACCCACGGCGCGCCGATGGGCGGTCACGTGATCCGGGAGGCGGTGGCCCGCGCCGGCCTCGAACCCGGCGAGGTGGAGGAGGTGATACTCGGGGTGGCCTATCCGGAGGGGGCAACGGGCGGCAATATTGCGCGCCAGGCGGCACTGCGGGCGGGGCTTTCGACCGGCACGGCGGCAACGACCGTGAACCGGTTCTGCGCATCGGGCCTGCAGGCGATCGCGATGGCCGCGCACCGGGTGCTGGTGGACGGCGTGCCCGTGGCCGTAGCCGGGGGTATGGAAAGTATCAGCCTGGTCAGCAGCGCCCCCAACCGCAGCCACGCTCGCGACCCATGGCTGGAGGCGCACGTGCCGGCGATCTACATGCCGATGATCGAAACGGCCGACATCGTCGCCGCGCGCTACGGCATCAGTCGTGACCGGCAGGACGCGTATTCGCTCGAAAGCCAGCGCCGCACCGCCGCCGGGCAGCAGGCCGGGCGTTTCGATGCCGAGATCGTGCCGATGACAACCACAAAAGCAGTGACGAACAAAGACACGCAGGAGGTGACCCATGAGGAGGTGACGCTGCGCCAGGATGAGGGCAACCGGCCGGAGACGACGGCCGAGGGCCTGGCCAAGCTGAAACCCGTGCGCGGCGACGGGCAATTCATCACGGCCGGCAATGCGAGCCAGTTAAGCGACGGCGCCAGCGCCTGCGTGGTAATGAGCGGGGCTGAGGCCGCGCGCCGGGGCCTATCACCATTGGGTGTGT
>JANPPS010000182.1:0-11505 GCA_031428635.1 Rhodospirillales bacterium | reverse complement strand
CGAGGTGCTGCCACGTCGCTGGGTCGTCGAGCGCAGCTTCGGTTGGATGACCCGCTGGCGACGACTAGTGCGTGACTACGAAGCGCGCATCGACGTGTCAAAGGCCATGATCCTGGTCGCGATGGGCGGGAATTTGCTTCGTCGGACCACCCACGAGTAATTCCCAGACGGACCCTAAGCCCGCAAGCGGTTTGGCGCCGGCAGCCAAACCGCTTGGCAATAAAATCGCACCAGAAGTGAGGCGCGCTGCGTTTCGCTACGCGCGCCCCGGCGTCCTAGTGCACCATGGCCGCAACCATCTCGTTCTGCACGATCGTGTCCATCGCTAGCTGACAATCCGCCGCAACGGCCATCGGCGACCCATCCGCGGCAAAGATCGCGAACGCCGTCGTGCCGTCCATCCACACGGGCTTCACGTAGGCCAACTGCGCCATACCGAGCGCCATCAGTTGCTCCTGGGTCAGATGCCGGATGTCGATCATCGCCGCATCGGAGTGTTCAGCCATGGAAATGATCCTTTCTGCGCCGCAAATGCGGAATGTTGATAAACGGTCGACGCACACGCCGGTTTGACGCATATTTTGTAACATGACCGTGTTGACGGACTGGATGCTACTCACCGTCCACGGTGGGCACGGACCGCTTGGTAATCTCAATTGTCTTCACCCGAACCTCGGGTTGCGGTCGGGCAAGATCGATATGCAGTAAGCCATTATCGAGCCAGGCACCCGTCACGTCGATCGACTCGGCCAGCACAAACGCGCGTTGAAACTGCCGGGCCGCGATGCCCCGATGCAGGTACACGCGCCCGGTATCCGTGTCCGACTGACGACCTCGAATAACGAGCTGATTATCCTCCTGCGTGATCTGCAGGTCGTCCATCGTGAAGCCGGCTACCGCCAGAGTGATTCGTAGGCCAGCCGAACCCGTCTGTTCGATATTGTACGGAGGGTAGCCGTCCGCAGTCGTCTTGGACGCACGCTCGATCATCTGTTCCAGATGGTCGAAGCCAAGAAATAACGGTGACGTAAATAGGCGGGTCGATGACATGGTGCCTCCTCGATCGAGCGAAGCGTGATGCACCCGGTTTGGCGTGCCTTACATAGATTGGCCTGAGACAGGGGCGTTCAAGTCCGCGCTGTGCCCGCCGTTGCATGATTGAATGGGCCCGCCGCAGAAGCTACATCGCGCAGATGAATGACACAGTAATGCCTATCCTGCAGCCGCCGCACCCGGCGTTGCGGGCAAAGACGCGCCGGGTCGGGCCAAATGACGCCGATGCCGTGGCCGCGCTACTACCGCGCCTATTTGCCACCATGTACGCCGCCCCCGGCATCGGCCTGGCCGCGCCGCAGGTGGGCGTGGCGCTTCGACTGGCGATCGTCGACCTGCGCCCGGATGACGTGCCGGTACCAATGGTGCTGATCAATCCCGAGATCGTCGGCGTGTCCGAGGAATGGACCGCGCGTGAGGAGGGCTGCCTATCACTACCCGGCCACTACGCCGACGTGAGCCGCCCGGCGCTGGTCCGGGTCCGCTACACCGACGCGGCCGGTGCGATGCACGAAGTGGAGGCCGACGGCCTGCTCGCTGCCTGCTTACAACATGAGATCGACCATTTGGACGGCGTGCTGTTCGTGGACCACATCTCGGCATTAAAGCGAAACATGATCCTGCGCAAAATGGCCAAGGAGCGGAAATTACGGGCCAGCGCCTGATGCGCCTCGCCTTCATGGGCAGTCCGGAATTCGCGGTGCCGGCCCTGCACGCACTGCACAATGCCGGGCACGTGATCGTCGCGGTGTACGCCCAGCCCCCGCGCCGGGCCGGCCGGGGACAGGCGCTGACCCCCTGCCCGGTCCACGCGGCGGCGGCGGCGATGGGCCTGCCAGTGATCACGCCGGAGCGATTGCGTGCCGACCCGGTGGCCCAAGCGGCCTTTGCGGCACTCGATCTGGACGTGGCCGTCGTGGCCGCCTATGGCCAAATCCTGCCGCAGACAATGCTCGAGGCGCCCCGCCGCGGGTGCCTGAATATCCATGCGAGCCTGCTGCCACGTTGGCGCGGTGCGGCACCGATCCAGGCCGCGATCATGGCCGGCGACGCCGAAACGGGGGTCACGATCATGCAAATGGAGGCCGGACTGGACACTGGCCCCATGCTCGCCCGTTCTGCCGTCCCAATACCGGCGGATACGACTGCCGGTGCGTTGTTGCCGGTTTTGGCGGAGCTGGGCGCTCGACTTCTGTTAAGCGTGCTGGCCGACCCACCCGCACCGGTCTCGCAGCCGGACGGGGCCACGTACGCGCCGAAGCTTACCCGCGCCGATGGTCGCCTGGATTTTTCCCGGGATGCCGTCGTGCTCGACCGTCAGATACGCGGCCTGCAGCCCTGGCCGGGCGCATGGACCGTTCTGGCCGGGGAGGTTGTGAAAGTTCTGCATGCCCGTCCCGAACCCGGCCCCGACGAAGGCAACGGCTCGCCCGGCCGTGTGCTGGACGACGCCGGGCTGATCGCCTGTGGCACCGGGGCGCTGCGCCTGCTGCGTCTACAACGCGCCGGTCGTCCGGCCATGGCGGCGCCCGACTTCCTGCGCGGCCTGCCAATCCCCGCCGGATCGCACGCCGGGTGAGGAGCTGGGCGCTGCTGCTCGAGTACGACGGCACCGCCTTCTTCGGATGGCAACGCCAGGCGGTCGGAACAACGGTGCAGGGCGTGATGGAGGGCGCGGTCGTGCGCCTCGGCGGCCCCGCACACTCTGTCGCGGCCGGGCGTACCGACACGGGCGTGCATGCGACGGGCCAGGTCGCGCTAATATCTCTGCCGGACACCATGCAGGCGCATCAGGTCCGAAACGCGCTCAATTTCCACATGCGGCCGTACCCGGTTGTTGTCTTACGCGCGGCTCCCGCAGCGGATGGCTGGTCCCCACGCTTCTCCGCGATCGGCCGTCGCTACGAATACCGCATCCTGACCCGCCCCGCCCCGCCAGTTTTACAGCGCGGCCGGGTGTGGCATGTCGACCGAATCCTGAATGCGGGCGCGATGCAGGGCGCAGCCGATGCACTGCTGGGCCACCACGACTTCACATCATTCCGCGCCGCCGCGTGCCAGGCGCACAGCCCGATGCGCACGCTGGACGTGCTGCGCGTGACGCAGGCGGGCGACGCGGTGACGATCATGGCCGAAGCGCGCAGCTTCTTGCACCATCAGGTCCGTAACATGGTCGGCACGCTAAAATTGGTGGGCGAGGGCAAGTGGCCGCCCACCGCCGTTGCCGACGCCCTGGCCGCCCGTAACCGCGCCGCCGCCGGGCCGACCGCGCCGCCGTTTGGCCTGACGCTCTGCGGTGTGGAGTTCGCGGTCGACCCGTTTCAGGCCGTTACGACTTGACGCCCTGCTCCGTCACGACCGGCGGGTCACTGACCGCCTGCGACACCCATCCGGGCAACAACGCCACCGCGTACGTCCCCAGCGTCACGATCAGCACGAACCGCGCCGCCCGACCACGCGACAAATCCAGCCCCGCGCGCGCGATCACCCATGACAGCCACATCAAGTAGCCAAACAGCCCGAACAGCCCGAGCTCCGCCGCGATATCCGCCGGAAGACCCACACCGGCCATAACCGAGATCGCCAGCAGCATCGGTATCCCCGCCAGCGGCAGCGCACACTGCACCCAGTTATAGGCGGTGGCGTACCGCAGCCAGTCCTCCTCCCGCCCCCAACGACGAGCGATCGCGTGGCTCAGCACCGCCGGGGTCAACAAGCCGACCACGCTGAAAAGCAGCCATGTCAGCCCCGCCATCGCGTCCTGCCCGGCCACCGCCGCCGCGCCGCCCACCAGCGCGAAACCCAATAGCGGCGTCAGGCTGACTAGGAAGCCATCTACCGTTGCCGGGAATTCCGCAATGCCGTCACCCCGGCCGCGGGCCAGGCGGGCGATGCCTCTGATGATGCTCACGCGAGCACGGCGGCATAAATCTCGGTCAGTTGGCGCAGCTCGGCCACCGGCACGCCCTCATTCACCTGATGCATGGTGCGGCCCACGAGCCCAAACTCGGCCACCGGGCAATACTGGGCGATGAACCGCGCGTCCGACGTGCCGCCGCCCGTGTCCAGCCGGGGCGTTTGACCCGTGACCCGCTGCACCGCGCCCGACAGCCGCGCCGTCCATGCGCCGGGCTGCGTGAGAAAACTCTCGCCACTGATTGCCACGTCGATCGTAGCCCGCGGCGCATGGGGGGCCACAGCCGCGTGCAGCCAGCGCGTGAGGTCGGCGCCGGTATGGTGATCGTTGAACCGAATGTTCAGCCGCGCCACGGCCGTACCCGGAATGACGTTGGTGGCCGGGTTGCCCACGTCGACGCTGGTGACCTGCAGGCTACTCGGCTCGAACCACTCCGACCCGGCGTCGAGCGGTGCGGCGATCAGCGCATCCAACGCCCGCACCAGCCGGTGCACGGGGTTGTCCGCCCGCTGCGGGTACGCCGCGTGCCCCTGCGTGCCGGTCACGGTAATGGTCGCATTCAGGCTGCCGCGGCGCCCGATCTTGATCACGTCGCCCAGCGCATCGGGGTTCGTGGGCTCCCCCACTAAACACGCATCCGGCACCTGGCCATGCTGCGCTAACCACTGCAGCACGCGGACGGTGCCGTCGGTGGCCGGCCCTTCCTCGTCACCGGTGATCAACAGGCTGACGCTGCCCCATCCCGACGCCGGGCCGGACGCGGCGGCGGCGAACGCGGCGATCGCACCCTTCATGTCGCAGGCACCGCGGCCGATCAGCACGCCGTCCTGCACAGCGCCGCCCCACGGGTCCAGCGCCCAGCCGGCGCCCGGCGGCACCACGTCCGTGTGCCCCGCGAAACACACATGCGACCCGGCCGTCCCACGGCGCGCGAATAGGTTGGGCGTGCTACCATACGGCAGCCGCGTGACGGTAAATCCCTGACCCTCCAGCGCCGCCGCCAGCACGTCTTGCGCGCCGCCATCCGGTTCCCCCGTTACCGACGCGCAGCGCAACAATGCCTGGGCCAATGGCAGCGGATCGTTCATTCCCGCAGCAGGTCGTTGATCGCCGTCTTCGCCCGTGTCTGCGCGTCGACCCGCTTTACGATCACGGCGCATGACAAAGACGGACCCGGCGACCCATCCGGCAACGCCCGCCCCGGCAGCGTTCCCGGCACCACGACCGAGTACGCCGGCACCCGTCCCACAAATACCTCACCCGTCGCGCGGTCCACGATTTTGGTACTGCCGCTGATAAACACGCCCATCGCCAGCACGGACCCGCGTTCGACGATCACGCCCTCCACGACCTCCGACCGGGCACCGATGAAGCAGTCATCCTCGATAATGGTGGGGCTGGCCTGCAGCGGCTCCAATACGCCACCCAGGCCGACGCCGCCCGACAGGTGGCAGCGTGCGCCGACCTGGGCGCAGCTACCAACGGTGGCCCAGGTGTCTACCATCGTATTTTCACCGACATAGGCACCAACATTGACGAAGCTGGGCATCTGGATCACGCCGCGGGCGATGTGCGCGCTGTGACGGACGACGCTGCCGGGCACGGCCCGGAACCCGGCGTCGCGGAACCGGTCAGCGCCCCACCCCGTCGTTTTCAGCGGCACCAGGTCCCAGGCCGGCGCGTCGCCCGTGCCGGCCATAATGGCGCTGTCATTCAGACGGAACGAGAGCAACACGGCTTTTTTCAGCCATTCGTGGACCGTCCAGCCGTCTGGGCCGGGTGTGGCTACCCGCAACGTGCCGTCGTCCAAATGGGTCAGCGCCTGCTGTACCGCGTTCCGGTCCGGACCCTGTGTACCGGCGTTTAGGGTGTCGCGGCGATCCCATGCGGCTTCAATGGCAGGGCGCAGCGGGTGATCGATCATGGCGGGTCTGGCTCGGTGTCTGGGGTGCGGCCGGACCATGCGCAGGCGGGCGGTGTTAGTCAAACCGACACGGGCGTCATTACCATCCAAGTACGGATGGCGGCGGGCGAACTGATCCGGACCGCTCGAATGCCGAACGCGCGTCAAATAGTGCGTACATCCAGATGCCAAGCCGGCCCAAGACCGTCTTCACGCCGTTTGCGATCAGCGCGTCCACGATTGCCATGCCTCCGGACATCGCTCGAAACCTTGGGTGGTCAGATATTTCAACCTCCCGATTGATCCGGAGATGATGAAATCGTGAGCAAGTCATAGGTGGAAAGACATACAAAATCGTCGCGCAACCTTTAACAGTACAGCAGGCTTATAGCTGGGACCTGGCGAGACAAGCTTCTTGACCACCCATTTTACCGCAAGGCTCACTGGAGACTAGAAAGAGACGACATCAAATGTGGCGCACACCTTTAACTTCCCCTTCATCCCCGCCGGGCATACTCTCAGCCACCACCCAAACAGGGGCCGTTGCATGAGTGAGCTTGACGTCGCGGCCCCCGCCCAATTGGCGCCGACCCTGGACGCAGCGCTGCTCGAATCACGCGAGCGCTGGCGGGCATTCGGTGCCATCGCTGCGGATTTCGCGTGGGAGACGGACGCTGCCGGCCGCCTCACTTTTCTCTGGCCCGACCGCCTGCTGGGCTGGCCCGCGTCGGACTTGCTCGGTCAAAATGCGTCTCGTTTGCTCGCCCCCGCGGCAGGCGGGACTGCGGTGCCCGACCCGTTCCTGGCCACGGTCCCCGTACGCCGGCGCCGGGCGTGGCTCGCCGGGGCGGACGGACGGACGGTGTGCGTCGCCCTGTCATCGGATCCGCTACGGGACGCGACCGGCATCGTCACCGGTGTCCGCGGCGTCGGCGTGGACGTAACCAGCCGTGAACAGGCGGAAGCGCAAATCGCCGCCGCACTGCGCCGGGGAGAGATGCTGGAGGTGCTGCTCGATCAACTCCGCCACGAGGTGCAAACGCCCCTCATGATGGAGGCAATCCTTTCCACGCTGCAGCAGGGCCTGGGCGCGGTCGGCGCCGCGGTCGTGACTGTGCCGCCTAACCTGGCGGCGGAAGTACCATACAGCGTCGGCGGCCCGGTCGGCCCGGCACTTGCGGTCGCCGAACGCCTATTGCGTACAACGACGACGAAGCCGCAGGCGGACCACACCGATAGCGGGCTGCTAGTGTTAGCCTGCTCCGTCACCACCCGGTTTGGGGAAGCCTCAGGCGTCGTCATTTGGCGCGCTGCCTGGGCCCGCACGTGGGACACGGACGATAAACTACTCGCACTTGCCGGCACCGGCCTGGTCCGCGTCGTACTCGAGCATGAGGCGATCCAGCGGCAACTCGCGACCCAGGCCCGCACCGACCCGTTGACCGGGCTGCTCAATCGCCGTGCGTTCCTTGAGGAGACAACCCGCCGGATCGACCGCCTGGACCGGGAGGAGCTGCCCGGCACGCTCATGTATCTCGACATCGACGGTTTCACGGCGCTCAACAACCACCGCGGGCAAGAGGCGGGTGACAGCGTCCTGATCGTCGCCGCCGAGTTGCTGCGCCGTACGTTCCGGCCGTCGGATATTTTGGGGCGCATCGGCGCGGATGAATTCGCCGTCTGGCTCGACGGCTCGGATGAACTTACGGCCGCCGAACGGGCGGAGGCAATGCGCCTGATCTTTCCCCGCAGCCTGGCGGCGCTGCCCAGCCTTGCGGGGCCGGGTGGCGTCAGCCCCACGATGCCGATCGCGACACTCACGATCGGCATCGCCTGCCGCCAACCCGGCACATATGAAGACCTGGATAGCATCCTGGCCCGCACGGCGCAGGTCCAGCGGGAAGCCCGGCGCGCCGGGCACGGGCAGTGGCGGGTGTCGCACACGCGGCCCATGCTGTGATCAGATGTGGACCCACGATCATCGGCTCAGGGGGTTGTTCTGCGCGATGCTAGACACCGTCGGGTGCGAGCAGTCAGGCGACGGCGATGAAGCTGCCCGCGTTCGTCAGGCCGCAAACCCGGCCACGGCTGGCGCAGTCCTGGCGACGCTCGCGTCCGACCCGGCCGTTACCGTGCGCGCCGCGGTCGCCATGAACCGTGCCTCGCCGCACCCGGCCGATGTGACACTCAGCCGGGACCAGGACGAGCGCGTTCGTATCTTTGTAGCCGAGCGCCTCGCCCGCCTGCTGCCCGGCCTGTCATCCGCAGGGCAGCAGGATTTGCATGATCACGTAATGGCCGTGCTCGCGACCCTGGTGCAGGACGCGGCCACCCGTGTGCGGGCCGCGATTGCAGAGGCGGCCAAATCCGTGGCCGACGCCCCGCGCGACCTGGTGCTGCGGCTAGCGCACGACCAGGCGGTACTTGTCAGCGACCCGATCATCTGCCTGTCGCCCGTGCTGACGGACGCAGACCTGCTGGCACTACTGGCGACGCCGCCCAACCCGGCGACGCCCGCGTCGATCGCGAACCGCCCGGGTCTGAGTGCCACACTGGCCGACGCCGTCCTGGCCTGCGCTGACACGCGTGCCATTCGCGCCCTGCTGGCCAACGGCAGCGCCACGTTGCGCGACGCAACGCTGGACGCGATCGTCGACCATGCCGGCAATCGGCACATCACGGCACGACCGAATGCGGTTTTCAACCTAAGCCCCGCCACTGCCGCCGCATTGGATGTGATCGTGTGCTCCGGGTTCCTGCACGATTTGCTGCATCGTGCGGCACTGGCCCCCGCCGTCGTTGCGGCCCTTCAGAACCGGGTCCAGGCACTGACCGCGCCCCAGTATCGTCAGGCGGCGTCCCGATCGCCGACTTCGGACCTCGAGCTGGTGCGCGCCACGCGCCAGCTACATACCGCCGGTGCTTTGACGGAAACGGCCGTGACCGAGGCCGCCCGCCGCGGCGATTTCGGGCGCGTGGCGGTGCAATTGGCCGTCGCGAGCGGCCTGCCGATCGCGGCGGTCGACCGGGCCGCCGCGCTGCATAACACAAAGGCGCTGGTCAGCATCGTCTGGCTCGCGCACATGCCGATGCGCCTGGCCGGCCTAGTGCAGATCGTCCTCGGTCAATGCTCGCCCGCCCAGGTCATGGCACCCGATGCCCAGGGCGGCTTCCCCATGACTGAGGAGGAGATGCGCTGGCACCTCAACGTGCTCCGCCGCTGATTATGCCTAATTTTAGGCTGGTATTCGGCTTTGGCGGTCTGCTCTCGATCCAAACTGGCCGATCAGCCTGCCCATCAGTTCTGGTTACTTGATCAAATCAAATATCAAAAGCGTTCCGACCGTCGATCGCGCGAGCGTTGTGACGTACAAAAACCATTGGCCTGAACGGCTGATCGTCTCGGTAAATGACATGTCGCCATGGAGGGCGGCATGGTCGCTTAGGGTAATTCCGCAAATATCGTTTTTATTACGATAGCACCTGCAATATTTACGACTCCTCTGATTTCCCCTGAGCTGGATGACGCCATAAAAAGAGGATTCTGACCGAATTCGGCGATCATCCGGGCAAACCGCACCTTTGCCGGGCTCTCACGATTACCTTATATGGGGCAACCCGCAGGAGACCGACCATGAAGCCGATAGGGCACGACAGCCTGAACACGCGACGGACGCTGACCGTCGCCGGGCATGACTATGACTACTTCTCCGTCCCGGCCGCCGCCGATGCATTGGGTGAACCCACGGCGCGCCTGCCGGTGAGTTTGAAGATCCTGCTGGAAAATGTGCTGCGCTTCGAAAACGGCGCCAGCTACACCCAGGCCGATGCCCGCGCGCTAGCTGAATGGGCCCGCGCCGGCCACTCCGAACGGGAGGTTCCGTTCAAGCCCGCACGAATTTTGATGCAGGACTTTACCGGCGTGCCCGGCGTCGTCGACCTCGCGGCCATGCGCGACGGCATCACGGCGCTCGGTGGCCGCCCGGATCAGGTCAATCCGCTCGTACCCGTCGACCTCGTAATCGACCACTCCGTCATGGTCGACGTATCCGGCACATACGGGGCGCTTGCCACCAACATGGATGCCGAATTCAGTCGCAACGGGGAGCGCTACAGCTTTCTTCGCTGGGGCCAGGGCGCGTTCCAGAATTTCCGGGTGGTTCCGCCCGGCGCCGGCATTTGCCATCAGGTTAACGTCGAGTATCTGGCGCAGACCGTCTGGACCGCCACCATCGACGGCCGCACCGTCGCATACCCGGACACGCTGTTCGGCACCGATAGCCACACGACGATGGCCAACGGCATCGGCGTACTCGGATGGGGCGTTGGCGGTATCGAGGCAGAGGCCGCCATGCTCGGCCAGCCGATCGCGATGCTGATCCCCGACGTCATCGGCTTCCGCCTGACGGGTACGCTGCCAGAGGGGTCGACGGCGACCGACCTCGCCCTTCAGGTCACCCAAATGCTGCGCAAGCTCGGCGTGGTCGGTAAGTTCGTCGAGTTCTTTGGCCCGGGCCTGGCCAACCTCAGCGTCAGTACTCGCCTCACGATCGCCAACATGGCGCCGGAATACGGTGCCACCTGCGGTATCTTCCCGATCGACGCGGCGACGCTTGCGTATCTGCGGCTCACGGGCCGGGACGAGGAGCGGGTTCAGCTGGTCGAGACGTATGCCAAGGCCCAGGGCATGTGGGTCGACAGCACGACGCCGGACGCCGTCTACACCGACATCATCGCGCTCGACCTGACGACCGTGGCCCCCAGCATCGCCGGGCCGAAGCGCCCCCAGGATCGGGTGCTGCTGAAGGACGCGAGCCGCGCCTTCCGCGCCGATCTGACCACCGGTCTGGGCGTGGCTGCCGAGGCCGCCATGCTCAGCTTCCCAGTGGCCGGCAAGAACTACGAGATCACGCATGGCGACGTCGTGATCGCCGCCATCACCAGCTGCACCAACACCAGCAACCCGTATGTGATGCTCGGTGCCGGCCTGCTGGCGCGTAAGGCGCGGGCGCTCGGCCTGAATCCCAAGCCGTGGGTCAAGACGTCGCTGGCGCCCGGGTCTCAGGTTGTGACCGAATACCTCGACAAGGCCGGCCTCAGCGAAGACCTCGACGCGCTCGGCTTCCAGCTGGTCGGTTACGGCTGCACAACGTGCATCGGCAACTCCGGCCCGCTCGATCCGGCCATCGCCGAGACGATCGAAAATAACCATCTCGTCGCGGCCAGCGTGTTGTCCGGCAACCGCAACTTCGAGGGCCGGGTGCACCCCAACGTGCGCGCCAACTACCTGGCCAGCCCTCCGCTAGTGGTGGCGTACGCGCTGCTGGGCACGATGAACGAGGACATCACCACGGCGCCGCTCGGCACCGGCACCGACGGTCAGCCCGTGTACCTGCGCGACGTGTGGCCCACCAATTCGGAGATCGACGCCGCCGTCACCGCCAGCGTGGACCGTAGCCAGTTCATCAAGCGCTATGGCGAAGTATTCCAAGGCACGAAGGAGTGGCAGGCGATCGAAGTGGACTCGACCAGCGAGACCTACAGCTGGAACGGTGGCAGCACCTACGTGCAGAACCCGCCCTATTTCGACGGCATCACCATGACCCCGGCGCCGGTGACGGACATTGTGGGT
>JANPPS010000181.1:0-1615 GCA_031428635.1 Rhodospirillales bacterium | reverse complement strand
TGCTGTTGCAGCGTGCGGGCCAGCAGAACGAACTCCGCATAGTAGTCAGACGGCACGATCTGGTCGGGTGCGTGGGACCGGATACGCAGCGCCACGTTGCTCATGTCGCGGGCCGGGGTGGGGTGGGCAATCGTGTCAAGGATTTCGAACCCGCGCTTGGGCAGCTCGGCCTGCATGAGCTTAGCCAGGCCAGTGCCGAACAGCCCGTCCTCATGCACCAGAACGACCGTCTTGGCCGGCTTGCCCGCGGCGTCGTTGATGGTGACCAGGTTATCGAGCGCGACCGCGGTGACGGTGCCGAACCCGGGCGCAAACCGGAATGTGTTGGTCAGGCCACGGCTGATGATACTATCCGCCACGCCGACGTCGACGATGTAGGGCAGGCCGTAGCGGGATGCGGCCTGACTCGCGGCGAGGCAGATCGGGCTTGCGAAGCCGCCGATGACTGCGCACACGCCCTCGCTTTGTAAGCGCTCCACCTCGGCCGTACCGGCGTCAGGCGTCGATCGGGCATCGCCGAACACCATCTCGATCGGGCCCAGGCCGGGTACGCCGCCCGCCGCGTTGACCTCGTCGATCGCCAGCTGCGCGCCGAGCCGCCCGAGTTCGCCATCTTGCGCCAGCGCGCCGGTCACGGGCTGCAAGATGCCGAGTTTTATGGGCGCACCCTGTGCCCGCCCGATTGCCGGGGCTGCCAGGACGGCGGTGCCCGCGATCAAGGCCCGGCGTGTGACTGTGTCCATAATCAGGTCCTATATACTGACCGGGCCGCCCGGTGAGCTACACTAAGAGACAGGGTAGGGCGGTCAACGGGCTTGTTTGGGGCAGCGAAGATGCGGACGTTGTTTGACAAGGTTTGGGACAGCCACGTCGTGGCGGACCTGGGCGCCGGCTGGTCGTTGCTGCATATCGACCGGCATTTACTACATGATCTTTCGGGCGGGCGGGCGTTAACGGATGTGCTGGCCCGCGGCCTACCGGTCCGTAACCCGGCGCTGGCCGCCGCCACGCCGGACCACGCGGTATCGAGCGCGCCGGGCCGGGCCGGCGACACGGCCAGCACTGGCGGCAAACTGCGCATCAGCTTGCGCGACCAAGCCGCGGCCATGGGTGTTCGCTTTTTCGACGTGGGTCAGGACGGCCAGGGCATCGTGCACGTGATGGCGCCGGAGCTGGGGCTGGTACTGCCGGGTACGACGGTGATTTGCGGCGACAGCCATACCTGCACCAATGGTGGGCTGGGCGCGCTGGCGTTCGGGGTCGGGTCGTCCGAACTGACGCACGCGCTGGCGACGCAGACGCTGCGGCAGCGCCGGCCGCGGACGATGCGCATCCGCATTGACGGCCGGACGGGCCCGGGTGTGACGGCCAAAGACCTTGCGCTGCACCTGATCCGGCGGCTCGGCGCGTCGGCGGGCACGGGCTACGCCGTCGAGTACGCAGGCGCCATGGTCCGCGCCATGTCGATCGAGGAGCGGATGACGCTGTGCAACCTGTCGATCGAGATGGGGGCCAAGATCGGCATGGTGGCGCCGGACGACGCGACATACGCCTATGTTGCCGGCCGCCGCTTTGCCCCGTCGGGCGCGATGCTAGACCGGGCGATCGGCACGTG
>JANPPS010000180.1:0-23089 GCA_031428635.1 Rhodospirillales bacterium | reverse complement strand
GCCCCGGCGCCGGTAGCCGATCTTCGTCATCGGCCACAACCGCGATCAGGCCTACGCCCTCCGCCGCCAGTTGCGCCGCGACCTGTAGTACCGTCAGCCCGCCTTCTGCCCGCTGACCGCCCGTCATCGCAACCGCATCGTTATAAAGGATTTTGTAGGTGATCGCCGTGCCCGCCGCGACCGCCTGCCGGATCGCGAGCAACCCGGAATGGGTATACGTGCCGTCACCCATGTTGGCGAACATGTGCCGCAGCGTGCTGAACGGTGCCAGGCCGACCCAGGGCGCGCCCTCACCGCCCATTTGACTGAATGTCTTGGTCTCCGCACTCGTGGCCAGCGCCATGGTGTGACAGCCGATGCCAGCCATCGCGTGGGAGCCATCGGGCACAACGGTGCTGGTGTTGTGCGGGCAGCCTGCGCAGAACATCGGACCGCGCGTCAGCAGGCCGGGTATGGGGGCGATCGGCGTGTGCGACGGCCAGGGCGGGCAGTCGACGCCGGCGCCGGGCAGGAACTGCGCGAGCGCCAATGCCACCAACTCCGGCGACAGCTCCATCGTGGCGGGCAGCAGTGCCTTACCCGCGATGGTGGGGCGATCGAGCCGGGCATAGAGCTGGTCGCGGAGCTGCATCTCCACCAGCGACCGCTTTTCCTCCACCACCAGGATCGCGCGCTTACCCTGGGCAAAGGCGCCGATCGCGTCGGGTTCCAGCGGCCACGCCATCGCCACCTTGAACACGACCACGTCCGGGTGCCGATCCAGCCCCAGGCCGCGCAGCGCGTGCATTGTGTCGTGATGCGCCTTGCCGACCGTCACGATGCCGATCGTGGCGTCCGCCCGGCCATGCATCAGCCGGTCCAGCCCGTTCGCCCGCACCCACGCCAGCGCCGCCGGCAGCCGCTCCTGCAGCATGCGCCGCTCCAGCTCCGCCCGTTCGGCTGGCCACGGCAGAGTGGGGTCGAGGTTCAGCCCATGCGGCGGTAGCGCCCGGTCCGGCGTGACGAACGGCCGTAATGTCGGTGCCGACACGATTGCGTGCTGCTCCGCCGTCTCCGCAATTGTCTTTAGCGCCACCCACAGCCCGGCGTAGCGAGACAGCGCGATGCCAGCCAGACCGAGGTCGAGAATGTCCTGCGCGTCGGCCGGCACCAGCACGGGGATGTGCACACTCTCAAAAATACCGTCCGTCGCGTGCGGGAAAACGGAGGAGTGCGCCGCGTGGTCATCGCCCGCCACCGCCAGCACGCCGCCATGACGCGCGGTGCCGAGCATGTTGGCGCAACGGAACGCGTCCCCGCTGCGGTCGACGCCGGGTCCCTTACCGTACCACATACCGAACACGCCATCGACGCGCTTGCCTGGAAATGTGTCGATTTGCTGGGCGCCCCACAGCATCGTCGCGGCCAAATCCTCGTTCAGACCAGGCTGGAATTTCACCCCCGCCGCCGTCAGCAGCGCTTCCTGTCGCCACAACTCCCGATCGACGCCGCCGAGGGGCGAGCCGCGATAGCCGGAGACCAGCCCGCCGGTGTTAAGCCCCGCCAGGCGATCCAGCCGCGATTGTTCGAGCAGCACCCGGACTAGCGCCTGCACACCACTCATCAGCATCGGCTGATCGAGGTCCGTGTAGCGGGATGTGAGGGTGCGAGGTGTGACGAAACCTTGGTCCATTGGACGATCTCCGATGATCGAGCTTAGCGCCGAAGCCAACAGCATGTGCTGTCATTGTTTCGGGGTGGACGGGTCGGAATTGGTACGGTATGCCATTGCTGCATTGCACAATGGGATGGTGTGCCACGTCATGCGCCTCGATCGGATTGATCTGACCATACTCGACCACCTGCAGCGCGACGGGCGCGCCACCGCCGCCGCCCTCGCCGACGCAGCCGGTCTATCGGCCAGCCCTGCCAACCGCCGCCAGCGCATGCTGGAGGAGGCCGGGGTTATCCGCGGCTACGTCGCCCTGCTCGACCCTGACCGCGTCGGACTGCCGGTCAGCGTGTTCGTGTCGGTAAAATTGCAGGCGCAGACGGACGATCACCTGGCCGCGTTCGAGCAGGCGATCGCCGATCTGCCCGAGGTGATGGAGTGCTACGTCATGTCAGGCGCCAGCGACTATCTGCTGCGCGTCGTGGCCCCGGACCTGGGCGCGTACGAGGAGTTTCTGCGCACCCGGCTGACCCGCATCCCGGGCGTACGCGGGGTTGAGAGTGCGTTTGCGCTTAAGCGGGTTGTGTACCGCACCAACCTGCCGTTACGGCCCCGCCGGTGATCACGACAATGATGACAACGTTTCTGCTGGCGTTCCCGGCGCTGTTCAGCATCGTGAACCCGATCGCCGGGGCGTTCATCTTTCGCAGCGCCACGGCAGAGCGTACGCACCCCGACCGGGAACGGCTGGCGTGGCGGGTCGCGTTCTATGCGCTGCTGGTGATGCTGGTGGCGCTGTGGGCCGGATCATACCTGCTGGCGATTTTCGGCATTTCGATCGCAGCACTCCGCATTGCTGGCGGCGTGGTGGTGTCGTTGTTCGCGTGGGAGTTACTAGGCGCCGCCGAAAGCCGGGCTGACCGTAAGCACGCACAGGCGGCGGGGGCCGAGGGTGGGGACGACGTCGCCTTCTTTCCGCTAACGCTGCCGTTTACCACGGGGCCCGGTACAATCGCGGTGGCCGTTGCGTTGGGTGCCGGGCACCCGCCGATCGGGCATGGGTGGGGACTGTTTTTCGCTGGGGCGACGCTGGCGGCGGTGGCGATGGCGTTGGTGGTCGGGCTGACCTACGCCTATGCCGACCGGCTGTTTGTGCTGCTGGGGCGCAATGGCAGTGCGACCGTCAGCCGGCTATCGGCGTTTCTGCTGTTTTGTATCGGCGTGCAGGTCTTAATCACCGGCGTCACAGATGTGTTGGGGCCGATGCTGGCCCGCGGGGGATAGTCATGGACCGAGAAGCAGCGCTGGTGGCGCTGGGGCAGGCCCTGGCGGCGGAAAACTATCACTTTGTTACACCCACGCCGACGACCCATGCCGTCGTGAACGCCCGGCCCGGCAATGAGTGGGCGCAGTCATTGACGGACGTATTCGGCTGGAGCCGTCCGTTCCGGCCCGGTGCTGTGCCGCCGGCGATCATGGCATTGGCGGAGGCCGCTGGAATCCTGGCAGCGGATGGCGAAAACTATCGGTCAACCGTGCGTTTTTCGACCCTGGACCGGCTGCTGTTCGCGCATTCGGCTTATCCGACCGCCGCCGCCGATGCCGTGTTCTTTGGCCCGGACACATACCGGTTTGCGTCGGCGATCATGGCTTTACCCCCTAGCGAGGTACGCCGTGCCGTCGATATCGGGGCCGGTGCCGGGCCGGGCGCGCTGGTGGTGGCCCGAACCTATCCGGGCGCCGAGGTCTTGGCCGTCGATATCAATGCCGAGGCGCTGCGCCTGACGCGAGTTAACGCCGCGCTGAACGGCCTCACGGTCACGGCCGCGTACAGCAATCTGCTCCGCGACGCGATTGGCCCTTTCGACCTGATTGTCTCCAACCCGCCCTATCTCGTCGATCCTGGTGGGCGGGCGTACCGGCACGGCGGCGGGCCACTGGGCGCGGAACTGTCACTCGCCATCCTCGACGCCGCGTGGCATGCGCTGGTGCCTGGCGGGACGTTGTTGCTGTACACAGGTTCCGCGATCGTGAATGGGCACGACCCTTTCCAACTCGCGGCACTTGCTCAACTTCCAGTGAGCGCGTGCGTTCAATATCGCGAGATCGATCCAGACGTGTTTGGTGAGGAACTTGCCGGCGGTGCCTACGTCATTGCCGACAGGATCGCAGCTGTGGTGCTGACGGTCCGCAAAATCGGAGGATAGTCATGCCTGACGGTAGCCTGATGCCAAGCCCAGACTTGCTTCAGCGACGCCTATGCGCGCTGAACGAAGCCCGGTTCGTTCCCGGCCAGCCGGGCCCAGGGTGGGAAAATGAAATTCAGTCCGTAGCCGTCATGGAGATCGAGGAAGGCCATTGGCTTGAGGCCGCCCGCCAATCCGTGTCCGCCCGTGCTGGGCAGGCGCCCCGCGACGCGGACGGCTTTGTCGCCTGGTTCGAGGACCTCGAGAATTCCGGGCCCGGCCAGAACGATCCGCTGTTTCCATGGCTTGCGACGACGGCCACGATGGAACAAATGCGTTGGTTCCTGACCCAGGAAGTCGCCGGTGAGGCAGGGTTCGAGGATCTTTGCGCCATCACCCAGGTCCGGATGCCGCAACGCGCGAAGCTCGAGATGGCTCGCAACTACTGGGATGAGATGGGGCGTGGTAACCCCAAGGGTATGCACGGCCCGATGCTGGAAGTGCTGGCGCAGCGGCTGTCGTTAATCCCGACAATCGAGACGACGGCGTGGGAGAGTTTGGCGCTGGCCAACACAATGTCGGGTCTGGCCTGTGCGCGGCGGTATTCGTACCACTCGGTGGGGGCGCTCGGCGTGATCGAGCAAACGGCGCCGGGCCGTGCGGCACTGGTGGCGCAAGGGCTGAAGCGACTGGGCCTGCCGCCAGAAGATCGGCACTACTTCGACCTGCATTCTGTCTTGGATATCAAGCACTCGGACGCTTGGAACGCGGAGGCGCTGTGGCCGCTGGTGGACGCTGATTCGTCCCTAGCCGCGCCGATTGCTGAGGGTGCCCTGATGCGGCTGGAGTGCGGGGCGGCTTGCTTCCGGCGCTACCGGGCAGAGTTGGGAGTGCCGGGCTAGCCGCCGCTTGTGATCCCGGGTGCGGTATGGGCGTCCGAGGGGGCGGAATGCTGAGCCTGAGTTTGCCGTTCAGAAACTTTAAGAAGACGGCGGTGCAGTGGCCGGCTGTCTAACTCAAAATGCCACATGTCGGATTTCTAGCGACCGCGACCACTGTCGCCCTCTTCGTATTTACCGACCGGTTTTCGATCGCGGAGGGCGGGGCGGCTGTGACAGGTACGGACGCCTTAGATGGCGCGACTGACTGCCGTTTACGGGCACGGCCGATACTACCAAAACCGTAATAATCACGGTGCCGACCGAGGCGGAAGAGTCGCCTTATTCCTCTCCCAACCGGCGGCGAGTTTGTTTCAACGCGAATAACATCAACCCCGCACCGAACAGCCCGGCTAAAACGGTGATGCTGATAATCATCACCCGTACCCGGTGGGCAACGCTCGCTGCCTCGCGCCCGGCCTCGGCTTGGACGGTCGCGCGGGCAGTGACAATGCGGTCAAGCGCCGGGCCCGGGCCGTCGACGACGAATTCGGCAAGTGGGCCAAGCGGTTCGCGAAGGGCAGCGAGCTGGGCGGCGGGGTCGGGTCCGGCCGCAGCTGCTTGCGCCTCGTCCAGCACCTGCAACCGGATCAGCGCACGCTCCAGCGGTATTTGTGGGCCGTACGTGCCGAATAGGCCGGTCAGCCCCAGTACGGCAAAGCACATCATTAGAAAGGCAGCCCAGCCCAAATCCTGTCGCATCGTCAGTCCTCCGTCGCAGGCCGTGTACACGGGACGGGCGTTCCTTGACAGCGGTGGACCCAGCCGGTACCTGCCCCGCTTCCGTTTCGAACTGCTTACCCGCGCCAACGCGCGTCAAAAAGGTTATCTCATGAAGATCCGCAACAGCCTGAAGTCGGCCAAGCTTCGCGACAAGAACTGCCGCGTCGTCCGCCGCCGGGGACGCGTGTACGTCATCAACAAAAAGAATCCGCGTATGAAGGCCCGCCAAGGCTAATGAGCCAGCTTGCCGAACCGGGCGCCCGGTTCCATGTCTAATGGAATAATACCGGGAGCCCGTCGTGATCACTCAGCCCGCACCCAAGCCCGATATCATGGCGCGCCGTGATGAGATCGTGGCAGCACTCGCCCAGTTGGTGCCCCCGACCGGCCTGATCCACGAGGCATTGCGACTGAAGCCGTATGAGACGGATGGCTTACCCGCGTATCGCCAGACACCACTGGCCGTCGTGCTGCCGGAAACAACTGAGCAGGTTGCGGCTGTTCTTAAATATTGCAGTCAGACCGGCATCCGGGTGATTCCGCGCGGGGCTGGGACCAGCCTGTCTGGCGGGGCACTGCCGATGGCAGACAGCGTCGTCGTGGGTCTGATGCGGATGAACCGCATCCTGGACATCGACTACGCCGATCGCGCCGCGACCGTGCAGGCGGGCGTCACCAATATCGGTATTACACAGGCCGTCGCGGGCCAGGGCTTCTTCTACGCGCCCGACCCAAGCAGCCAGCTTGCATGCATGATCGGCGGCAATATCGGCATGAACTCCGGTGGCGCGCATTGCCTTAAATATGGGGTGACGGTCAATAATCTGCTGGGTCTACGTATCGTTACCATCGATGGTGACATTATCGACTTGGGGGGCGCACATCTTGACGCGGCCGGGTATGACTGGCTCGGCCTGATGACCGGCAGTGAGGGTATGCTCGCAATGGTGACCGAGGTGACGGTTCGCATCCTTCGCGCACCAGAGGGGGCGCGGGCTATGCTAGTCGCCTTCGACGCAAACGAGACCGCCGGCCGCGCTGTGGACGCGATTATCAGCAGCGGTATTATTCCCGTCGCCCTCGAATACATGGACCGCCCCGCGATTCACGCCTGCGAGGCGTTCGCCCATGCCGGCTATCCGCTCGATGCGGAGGCATTGCTAATCATCGAAGTCGAAGGCAGCGTCGCCGAGCAAGACGACCTGCTGGCCCGCACCGCCGCGTTGTGCGAGCCGTTTGCCCCGATCAGCCTGCGTGTGTCGCAATCGGCCGAGGAAAGCCTGGCGATCTGGAAGGGTCGCAAGGGAGCGTTCGGTGCCGTGGGCCGCATCAGCCCGGACTATCTGTGCATGGATGGCACGATCCCCACTGGCCAACTGCCGTTCGTGCTGCGCCGCATCAACGAGATGAGCGATGATTGCGGCCTGAAAGTTGCGAACATCTTCCACGCCGGCGACGGTAACCTGCATCCGCTCATCATGTTCGATGCCAATCTGGACGGTGATTTTGAACGAGCGGAAAAGTTTGGCGCTGACATACTTCGCCTCTGTGTCGAAGTCGGTGGCTGCCTGACAGGTGAGCACGGCGTCGGTGTGGAGAAGCGCGATTTGATGCCCGTGCAGTTCACGCCCACGGAACTCGATCAGCAGCGCCACATCAAATCCGCCTTCGACCCGGCCTGGCTCCTCAACCCCGGTAAAGTCTTCCCGATTGCCGCTTGACGGCATTCCGGCCGACGAGGCGGCGGTCGCAGACATAGTGCGGGCCGCCCACGACGCGAATGAACCGTTGCTGGTCGGCGGGCGTGGCACCAAGGTCGGTATGCTTCGCCCGGTGCAGGCTGCGCGCAGTCTCAGTACCCGGGCGCTAACTGGCATCACGCTGCACGCCCCGCAGGAACTGATCGTATCCGCCCGCGCTGGCACGACCATCCCAGACCTTGAGGCGAAGCTGGCCGAGGGTAACCAGTGGATCATTTCGGAGCCGCCGGACTTCAGTGCGCTGCTAGGACCCGGTATTGCCACGATCGGCGGCATCGTCGCGACTAATCTATCCGGACCGCGCCGGATCACGTCCGGGGCGACACGCGATCACGTCATGGGCCTGCGCGCTGTTAATGGCGCTGGTGAGGTGCTGCGGTGTGGCGGGCGTGTGCTGAAAAATGTGACGGGCCTCGATATGTGCAAACTGCTGGCCGGCAGCCACGGTACGCTGGGTGTGATCACCGAGGTGACGCTTAAGGTGCTTCCGCGGGCGGACCGGACGGGCAGCCTGGTGCTACGCGGGCTAGACCCCGTGCGCGGCGTGGCGGCATTGGCGGCGGCGCTCGGATCGCCATACGGCCCGACTGGCGCCGCGTATTTGCCGCCCGACGCCGCCGACCGCGTGCTACCCGGCGATGGTAGCGCCACGGTGGTGCGGATCGAAGATTTTGCTGCCAGCGTTCCCTACCGACTGGGCCGGTTGGTGACAGATCTTGCCGAGTTCGGCGCGGCCACGCTTCTGGATGACGGCGAAAGCCAGGCCCTGTGGCGGAGCGTGCGTGACGCCGTGCCGCTCGGCGCTGCGCCCGACGACGCCGTGTGGCGTGTCTCCGTCCGTCCGTCCGCGGGTCCCAGCGTGTTGGCAGCCGTCGTTGCAGCGGGCGGGCAGGGCTATCTGGATTGGGCCGGCGGGCTGGTGTGGATCGCAGGGCCGCCAACGCTACACGATGTTGTGCGTCACGCGGCCGGGTCCGGCACGTGGATGGTACTGCGCGCGCCCGAGCCGCTGCGTGCCGCCATCGACGTCGTCCCGCCCGAAACACCGGCGCTGCACGCCATTACGCGCCGGGTAAAGGCGGCCATGGACCCGCGCGGCATTCTTAACCCCGGTCGGCTCTACGCAGGACTTTAGGTAATGCAAACCCACTTCACGACCACGCAGCTGGCCGATCCGGATACCGCATCGTCCAATCAGGTTTTACGCACCTGCGTCCATTGCGGCATATGCACCGCCACGTGTCCCACGTTCGTCTTGCTGGGCGACGAGCTCGATAGCCCGCGCGGCCGCATCTACCTGATCAAGGACATGCTCGAGAGCGGGCGTCCGGCGACCGAGGAGGTTGTGCGCCACGTCGACCGCTGCCTGAGTTGCCTTAGCTGCATGAGCACCTGCCCGTCGGGCGTCAACTACATGCACCTAGTCGATCATGCGCGGGAGTATATCGAGCGGACGTATGACCGGCCGTGGCATGAGCGTTTGTTGCGTAACGTGCTAGCCATCGTCCTGCCGCGGCCAGTCCTGTTCCGCGTGGCGGTGCGCGGGGCACAACTGGCGCGGCCATTCCGGAGCTTTCTGCGCGGAACTGGTCTACCGATGGCCCGTATGCGTGCCATGCTAGACTTGGCGCCGGCATCGCTGCCGCCTGCCGGCACCATGCAATTGCCGCAGGTGCACACCGCGCAAGAGAACCGCCGCGGCCGGGTGGCCCTTCTGGCTGGCTGCGCGCAGACCGTGCTGTCGCCGACCATCAACGAGGCCACGATCCGACTGCTGACCCGCATGGGGATCGAGGTTGTGATCGCCCCCGGTGTTGGCTGCTGCGGTGCCGTCACCCACCATATGGGTAAGCACGACCCGGCCATCGCCAGCGCCCGCGCCGCCATCGCCGGCTGGACAGCGGCGATGGATCAGGGTCTGGACGCCATTATCGTCAACACTTCCGGCTGCGGTACAACGGTCAAGGATTACGGCCACATGTTCCGCGCCGACCCAGATTGGGCGGAGCGCGCGGCGGCCGTGTCGGCAATTGCTATGGATATTACCGAGTACTTGGTTAAGATCGGATATACGCCCATACGCGAGCCGTCCGGCCTGCGCGTCGCCTACCATGCTGCTTGCAGCCTACAGCATGGGCAACAGGTAACTAAGCCACCGAAGCAATTGCTGGTCGCGGCCGGCTTTAAAGTACTGGAACCGGCCGAGGGGCATCTTTGCTGCGGTTCGGCCGGCACGTACAACTTGATGCAGCCCATAATCGCCGGGCAGTTACGGACACGTAAGTTGGAAAACATTGCACGGCTTAAGCCCGATTTGATCGCAGCCGGCAATATCGGCTGCATGACGCAGTTGGCCGGCGGCATTCCGGTGGCCCATACGGTTGAGCTGTTGGACTGGATGGCCGGTGGCCCGGCACCCGCAGCGGTGGCGGTAGCGGGTCACTAATGGGCGGGGCGATCAACGGGACGGTCATCGGCTTGGTGATCGCCTGCTTGATGGCCACCCCTGCTGCCGCAGCGCCCGTCGACCAACTTCTGGACGCGCTCGCCGCCGCACCCAACGAGCAGAGTGCGGCCATGATCGAAAGCCGTTTGCGTCAGGCCTGGGTCGAGGCTGCGTCGCCGGCCCCTCGGCTGTTACTGGGCCGGGCCGATCGGGAAATGGCGGATAACAACGCGGGCGGCGCGGCCGACATGTACGACGCAATCCTCGACCTCGACCCGAACTGCCTGCCGGCCTGGCGGGGCAGGGCTGCGGCCCGCCTACGGCTGGGTGATCCGGACGGCGCGTTACGTGATCTGCAAGAGGCACTGCGGCTCGAACGGCGGGACTTTGCGGCGCTTAAGGACCTATCGCAGTTGGCGGAGGCGCAGCAGGATTTCCGTGGTGCCCTGGCAGCATGGCAGTTGCTGCTGCAGACCGACCCCAAAACCCCAGGCGGAACGCGCCGCCTCCAGGAGCTGCGTCGCCGGGCATTCGGCCAGGCGCTGTAGGGTTTCGCACCCGCTGTTACAGTTTCGAAAACGTGTTATAGCCTCCTCCGACCCGTAAACGGGCGCCGTGCGCTTTGCGCCGAATAGGGAGAGAATACACGATGCTTCGTCGCACTTTGCTCGCTGCCACCGCCATGCTTTTCAGCACGCTTGCGCTGCCCGTGTTGGCGCAGGAACCGATTAAGATCGGCATCAGCGGTCCGTTCACCGGCGGTTCGTCCAGCATGGGCGTGTCGATGCGCGATGGCGTGAAGCTCGCGATCACAGAGATAAACAAGGCCGGCGGCGTGCTGGGCCGCCCGCTGCTGGCGGTCGAGCGCGATGATGAGGCGCGGAACGAGCTAGGCGTGCAAATCGCGCAGGAGCTTATTAATAAGGAGCACGTCGTCGCGACCGTCGGCTTTATCAACACCGGCGTCGCCCTGGCGTCACAGCGCTTCTACCAGGAAGCCGAGATCCCCGTGTTCAACAACGTGGCGACCGGCAGCGTGATCACGCAGCAGTTTGCGGCGCCGAAGGAGAAGGCCAACTACGTTTTCCGCAACGCCGCCAGCGATAATATTCAATCCGTAATGATCGTGGATGAGGCGATCACACGACGCGGGTTCAAGAAGCCCGCGATCCTGGCCGACAGCACCAACTACGGTCAACTCGGCCGTGAAGACCTGGTGCGCGCCTTGGCCGCCAAAGGCATAAAGCCCGTCGCCGAAGAGAAGTTTAACATCAAGGACACAGACATGACCGCGCAGTTGCTGCGCGCGAAGGAAGCCGGGGCCGATGTGATCCTGACGTACGGCATCGGACCGGAGTTGGCGCAGATCGCCAACGGTCAGGCGAAGCTTGGCTGGAAGGTGCCGCTAGTCGGCAGCTGGACGCTGAGCATGAGCAGCTTCATCGACACCGCTGCCGCGAATGGCGACGGCGCGATGATGCCGCAAACATTCATCCAGCTCGGCAATACGCCCAAGCGGCAGTCGTTTATCGAGTCGTATCAGCAGGCGTACAAGATCGACCGCATGCCCAGCCCGGTGTCGGCGGCCCAGGGTTATGATAGCATCTACCTACTGGCGGCCGCCATAAACCAAGCCAAGAGCACCGATGGGCGTAAAATCCGGGAGGCGCTGGAGAACCTCAACACGAAGGTCGACGGCGTAATCACCGTCTATGACCACCCGTTTACTGCCGTCGATCATGAGGCGATCAGCGGCAATATCCCCGTATTCGGCCTGGTAAAGGATGGCCGGGTCGTGGCGGCGCATGCAGACGACGTGGCGGCCGACAAGGCCGTTCGTACGAAGCCGCGTAGCTGACATGACGGTGTCCCCGCCGCGATTGCGCGGCGGGGAACTGGTTTGACTTAGGACGACGATGCAGATCCTGGCCCAGCTAATCGTCAGCGGCATCGCCGTCGGCATGATCTACGGTGTGATTGCCTTCGGCTATCAGCTGACGTTCGCCACATCGAAGACGCTCAATTTCGGTCAGGGCGAGGCGCTGATGCTCGGCGCGCTTGTCGGTCTCACCGTTCAAAGCTTCGTCGGATACTGGGCCATGCTACCCGTGGCACTCGCGTTCGGGTTGGCGCAGGGCGCGTTCGTCGAACGGCTGGGCGTGCGGCAATCGATCAAAACTGGCTCCGAGAGCGGCTGGATCATGTCGACGATCGCGCTGGGTATTATTTTCAGCAACCTGGCTGAGAATATTTGGGGCCGCGACGACCTGAAATTCCCATCGCCCCTCAGTGAAACGCCCATCGACGTGGGCGGCGTGCGCGTGCTGCCGATGGAAGTCGTAATCGTCGTTGGCGCCATTTTGCTGATGCTGGCAGTCGAGTTGTTCAACCGGCGCAGCATATTCGGCAAGGCCGTGGTGGCGACGGCCAATGACCGGGGTGCCGCCGGATTGATGGGCATCAACACCTCGACGGTCATCACGTTCAGCTACGCACTCAGCAGCATGACGGCGGCGTTCGCGGGGGTATTGGTGGCCCCGGTGACACTCACGGGCGCCACGATGGGCGCGGTATTGGGGCTGAAGGCGTTTTCCGTCGCGATCATCGGCGGTCTGAACAGCGGAATTGGGGTTGTTGTCGGGGGGCTTATCCTGGGCATTACCGAGACGTTGACCGGGTTCTATGTATCGACCGGGTATAAGGACGTACCGGGCTTGGTGTTGTTGCTGTTGGTGCTTTCGTTCAAGCCGTCTGGCCTGTTCGGTAAAAAGACGATCAAAAAGGTCTGAGGCGATGAAGTATCTCCTGCTCGTCGCTGCGTTACTGGTGTTCCCGTTTGTAGTGACAAACCCGTATTACCTACATTTGGCCATCGTCATCTTGATCTACTCGGTGCTGCTGCTGGGGCTCGACGTTGTATTCGGCTACACCGGAGAGGTCTCGCTGGGGCACGCGGCGCTACTGGGCATTGGCGCGTACACGGCCGGCGTTTTGAATATGAAGTTGGGGATCGGTCTCATACTGGCGCTGCCGGCTGGCATCGTGGTGGCGGCGCTGTTTGGACTGCTGCTGGCACTACCGGCGCTCCAAGTGACCGGACCCTATCTTGCGATGGTGACGCTGGCATTTGGCACGATTATCTACACGCTTATCAACGAAATGGACTTCCTCACCAACGGGCCGCTCGGCATTTCGCTGCAGAAGCCGCTGTTTTGGGATCTGCGGGACTATGGCGGGTTTTTCGACGTGTCCGCCGCCCGCCTTAAGGAATTCGAGTTCTTCTTCATCGTAGCCGCCTGCTTTCTGGTCAGTCTGGTCATCGTCAACCGCCTGATCGCCAGCCGCTATGGCCGCGCATTCGAGGCACTGCGCGATGCGCCGATCGCGTCGGACTGCATGGGCGTCAGCGTCTACAAGCATAAAGTAATCGCGTTCGCATTCAGCGCGGGCCTGGCGGGGCTGGCCGGAGTACTCTTTGCCTATTCGGAGCAGTACATCGCCCCCAACAGCTTCGGCATTCCGCTCGCGATACAGTTTCTGCTGGGTGTGGCCCTTGGTGGGCGCAAGAGCCGGGTCGGCCCGGTGCTGGGCGCAATCATTATCGTGGTCTTGCCGAACCTTCTGGCTGACATCGACCTATTTCGTGTCATCGCTGGCGTTATCGCGGCGGTCGCGCTGGTTGCGGGCGGCGTCGCCATGCGCCGCGGGGCGGAGCAGCGGCAGGCGGTGCTGGTCCCCGTTGGTCTTTGCGTTGCATTCTTCGCCTTCTCATTGCTGCTGAACCGCATCACGGACTTCAAGCTGTCGATCTTCGGCGCGATGATCCTGTTTGTCGTCTACTACCTGCCCGACGGTATTTGGGGCTTCGTCCGCACGGCGCTGTCGACCATCCGCCCAGGCCTATTCAGCGCGCATGCCGTAATCGACGCCGCCGGTGACGAATCGCACGTCTGGTCTGCCGCTGCACCCCAGGTCGCGGCGGGTACGGCGTTGCTGCAGGTCGATCAGGTTGTCATGCAGTTCGGTGGCCTGAAGGCGCTGAACAGCGTCGACTTGCAGGTTATGCCCGGCACTATTCATGGCCTTATTGGGCCCAACGGTTCGGGCAAGAGCACAATGATGAACGTGCTGACCGGGATCTACGTGCCGACCGGCGGTGACATCAAACTCGAGGGCGTCAGCATCGCAGGCCGCAAGTCGCCGGATATTGCCGCCGCCGGTATCGCCCGGACGTTCCAGAACGTGCAGCTGTTCGGTGCGCTGACCTGCATTGAGAACATCATGGTCGGCCTGCATCACACCTACGCCGCCAATATAATCGAGGTCGCCGCTGCAACACCGGCCTCCCGGCGCGAGGATCATGCCGCCCAGATCCGTGCGGCCAGCATTCTGCAATTCGTCGGCCTCGATGCACTTGCCAATGAGGAGGCGCGTAATCTTCCTTACGGCAAGCAACGCCTGTTGGAGATCGGCCGTGCCTTGGCGCTTGACCCCAAGCTGCTGTTGCTTGACGAACCCGCGGCCGGCCTGACGGCACCCGATATCCGGGAGCTGATCAGTATCATTCAGAAAATTCGCAATCACGGCGTAACCTTGCTGCTGATTGAGCATCACATGGATGTCGTCATGAGCCTTTGTGACACCGTGACCGTGCTGGATTTCGGACAAAAAATCGCCGAGGGGCCGCCGGCCGCCGTGCAAGCCGACGAAAAGGTCATCGCCGCCTACCTCGGTGGCAGCGTGGCGGAGGCTGCGTAGATGCTGCAGGTTGAAAATCTGGTTGCTGGTTACGGTAAGGTACAGGTCCTGCATGGCCTGTCGCTTACGGTCGAACGTGGGCAGTTGGTGACGCTAATCGGCTCCAACGGCGCGGGTAAGACAACTACCCTGCGCGCGGTGTCGGGTATGATAAAGCCTGCGAGCGGTCGCGTGATGCTGGATGGGCAAGACATTGCGGGCCTCACATCCAGCACGATCGCTCGCCGTGGCCTGGCCCATTCGCCGGAGGGGCGACGTGTGTTCGCGACCATGCCAGTGGCGGACAACCTGATTATGGGCGCCTTTCCCCGACTGACCGGGGCGCGTCCCCGTGGCGACGTCAACGCCGATATGGATCGCATGTACGTCTTGTTTCCCCGCCTGGCCGAACGCCGGGCGCAGCTCGCGGGCACGTTGTCGGGCGGGGAGCAGCAGATGCTCGCCATGGCCCGGGCGCTGATGCTGAACCCCGACGTGCTGCTGCTGGATGAACCCAGCATGGGCCTGGCCCCGCGATTAGTGGCCGAGGTATTCGCGACCATCGCCCGGCTGAAGACGGAAAAAATCACCATGCTACTAGTGGAGCAGTTCGCGGCCGCCGCCCTGGATGTGGCGGATTTCGGCTACGTGATGGAGAACGGGCGTCTGACCGCCTCAGGCCCAGCAGCGCAGCTTAAGCACGATCCGGCTGTCCGCGCTGCGTATTTGGGCGCCGCCCATTAGGCTTGAACACGCGGTCGCGCCGGGCCACTTTATCGGAATGACCCGACGCCCTCCCACGATCGACATGCTTCCGGACGGTACCTTTAGGACGCCGTACCAAGGTCTGCCATTTTCGACAAAACTGATGGTCGGCGGCGCAATCGTGGCCGCGCTCGCCGGTTCGGTCGTGATCGGTATGCTAGCTTTGTGGTTAGTCACGATGCTGATCCCGGTCGTACTGGTGGCCGCGCTGATCGCCTACGTCGTGTACCGGGTGAAGCGCTGGCGGTCAGGCGGCCAACCCGAATTCCGAACCGGTCCCCTGACACCCCGCTGACGCGGCCGCCAACAAGCGATAGCTGGCCTGGCGCGCTGCTGGATCGTGGGTCGTGGTTAGTACAGCAACATCCTCAACCCCATGCGAATATGCCAGCCCAGTCAGGGTCGCCGCGACCTGATCACCGGTTCCCACGATTGCCGTAGACCTGATCTGCGCCAACCGGGCGTGCTCTGCCGCTGTCGGCTGATACGCCTCTGCCTCCGCCTCGCTGGGTAGTGGCTGGTATACGCCCCGGTCCCGGCCCAGTCGCCACATCGCTCTGGATTTGAACAGGTGCTCGGCCTGCGCGGTCGTCGGGCCAGCCAGCGCCCATACGGCTAACGCGGCATGCGGCTTCGGAAACTCGGCGCTCGGCTGATACAGCTCGCGGTATAGGTCTAGCGCCTGGGCCGCGCCGTCCCCGTCGGTGATGAAGTGCGCGAAGCAATACGGCACCCCGAAATGCGCCGCGACCTGCGCGCCATAGGCGCTGCTGCCAAGTATCCACGGCTCCGGCACCGTCACTCCGGCCGGCTGGGCGGTCACGGCCTGGAACGGATGCCCGTCCGGTAAGCGCTGCCCCCGGGTCCAGGCGAGTACATCCCGCACCTGCGCCGGGAATAAATCGGCCGCCTGCGCTGCATTTGGATTGAGCGCCATCGCCGTCCGCCCATCCGACCCCGGCGCACGGCCCAGCCCCATGTCGATCCGTCCGGGCGCCAACGCGTCCAGCACTCGAAATACCTCTGCGACCTTCAACGCCGAGTAGTGCGGCAGCATCACGCCCGCGCTGCCGATCCGGATGCGCTGCGTGGACACTGCGATCGCCGCCATCAAAATCTCGGGCGCCGTACCAGCCTGGCTGGTGCTGTTGTGATGCTCGGCGAGCCAATACCGTCGATACCCGAGCTGATCGCATAGCTGGGCCAGGGCCAGCGTCTCAGAAATTGCCGCCGATGGCAGTCGGCCGCTGGCGGTCCCGGACTGATCAAGTACTGAAAATCGCATTCCCGCTCCTCTAGCACTAAACCCCGGCGCACTAATTTCGTTAATTACGATCCAAGGCCAGACTAATCATGTAGGACGCCCGAATGTTCGCTGCCAGAGCTATGTCCGCCCGACCTGTGGAGCGGGTGTCGACCGGAATCGGCGGTCTAGACGATGTGCTGCTCGGCGGCTGCCAACCCGGACGCGTAACCACGATCCAGGGTACGCCGGGCACGGGCGTGTCATGACGTGACGCAGCCGTTCCGTATCCTGGCACCTTGCAGCAGCGACGCCGTCGTCATCCAGGGCGTGCTGGAGCTGGCTGGTGTCGCCGTCGCTAAACACGACACGCTGGCGGCACTAACGTTGGAACTTGCCAATACCGCCGGCGTCGTTGTCACAGAGGAGGTGTTGGCCGGCCCTGATTTGCCGGCATTGCTCACGCAGGTCGCGCTGCAGCCAGCCTGGTCCGACCTGACTTTCATTGTCGTTACAACCAAACAGACTGGGCCGCCATCGGCGGCGCAACTTGCGATGCTGGAGGCGCTGGGCAACGCTGTCGTGCTTGAACGGCCGCTGAACGTCGACACCCTGGCCCAAGCCGTCCGCGCCGTCGTCCGTGCGCGGATACGGCAACTGGGGGTGCGCGACCTGAATGCCACCCTCGAGCAGCGGGTGGCGGACCGGACCGCCGCATTGCGCCGGAGCGAGGCGGACCTGCGCGCGGTGTTCAACGGCTTTCCCGACGGCTTGTTCCTGCTCAACATCACCCCAGACGGGCCGGTGTTTGAAGCGTTCAACAGCTTCGCCGAGCAAGTGAGCGGCCAACGGAGCGAAAATGTGCAGGGCCAGACGATCGAGGCCGTGCTGCCGACGCCCCGGGCTCAGCGGCTGGAGCATTACGTCGGTGAGTGTTTACGAACCCGGCAGACGGTCCGCTACTCCCACCAAATAGCCGACCCGACGCCGGGCGTCGAACGGGACCTCATCCTCGACATGGTACTGACGCCGATCCCGGACGATTCTGAAATTATCACGCGGGTGCTGGGTGTGGTGCGGGACGTAACCAGCCGTACGATGTTGGAGGTTAAGCTGCGGCAGGCTCAGAAGATGGAAGCCGTGGGGCAACTGACCGGCGGGGTCGCGCATGATTTCAACAACCTGCTGCAGGTGGTCATGAGCGGCCTGGCGTTGCTCGAACGTGCCACCGACACCAGCCGCCGTGTGCAGTTGATGGACAGTATCCGCCGCGCTGCCATGCGCGGAGGGGAATTGACCAAGCGTCTGCTGACCGTCGCCCGCCGACAACAGCTGACGCCGGCCACGATCAACCTAGAAAGCTGGCTGCAGGACGGCATCGGCGAGTTAATGACGCGAGCGCTGCCCAGCGACATCGATATCGCGATGGAGATCGAACCGGGCCTGCCCCCCATCATGGTCGACCCGGCCGAAATGGAACTTGCCCTAATCAACCTGGCCGTGAATGCCCGGGACGCCATGCCGTCCGGCGGCACACTGACCGTTCGTGCTGTCTTCGCCCGGCTAAATGCGGCCACCGACCCGGACGGTCTGGAGGGCGAGTTCGTACAACTCTCCATCGGCGATAATGGCACCGGCATGAGCGCCGAGACCCAGGCCCGCGTGTTCGAGCCGTTTTTCACCACCAAGGGTATCGGCCAGGGTACCGGCCTGGGCCTCGCTCAAGTCTACGGTTTTGCACGGCAGAGTGGCGGCATGGCTCGTCTATATAGCGTCGAGGGGCAAGGCACGACCGTAATGCTGGTCCTACCTATCTCGGCCGAGGCGGCGGCGAACACGGCCGACCGGCCTGCCGCGGTGCCCGGTACCAATCCTGGGTATGCGGTTCTCGTATGTGAGGATGATGAGGACGTAGCCGCGCTGGTTGTCGAAATGCTGCGCCAGCTCGGTCATACGCCGACCCGGGTGGCGGGGGCGTCGGCGGCATTGGTGGCGTTGGCCCAGGACCGTCGAGTCGACCTGTTGTTCACCGACGTTCTGATGCCGGGCGGAATGGACGGGCTGGCCCTGGCGAGGGAGGCTCGGCGGCAGCGGCCCGGCCTGCCTGTGCTGCTGACGACAGGCTACACTGGCGGCGGTCCCTCCGCGGTGCCGCTCGGCGTACCGCTGCTGCGCAAGCCGTATTGCCTGCAGGAGTTGCAGCAGGCGATCACGCGGGCGATGGCGAACGGCTAGTCAGCTATCGTAGGAGACGAGCGCCTCGAACGGTACGTCGATCCGCTTATGGCCATCGAGGAACGTGAGCTCGATCAGCGCGGCGGCGCCCGTCACCTGCGCACCCACCTGACGCAGCAGGGCGATGCTGGCCGCCATCGTGCCGCCTGTCGCGAGTAGGTCGTCCACCAGCACCACCCGCTGACCCGGCCTGATCGCGTCGGCTTGCACCTCGATCCGGTCGGTGCCGTATTCCAGGTCGTAGTCCAGGCCGATGACGGCGCCGGGCAGCTTGCCCCGCTTCCGGATCATGACGAAGCCGCAGCCGAGTTTCACCGCCAGTGGCGCGGCCACCAGAAATCCCCGGCTTTCGATCCCCGCCAGAACGTCGGGCTGATGCCGGCGCACCAGGGTCGCCATCCGGTCCATGGCCACCTGCCACGCATCAGCGTGACGGAGCAGGGTACTAATATCGTAGAACAGGATGCCGGGTTTGGGGAAATCGGGAACGGCACGGATGTGGTCTTTGAGGTTCATCGGCATCCCATACGCATTGGGCTTGGCGCTCGCAACCTAGCGTAGATCGCGGTATGTCGACGCATGTCTCGCCCCACCATCGCATCCATTACCGGTATCCTGTTTGTCCTGGCGTATATGGTGGGGGCCATCACTCTGCCCGACGTGATCGGGCGCATGCATTGGACGCTGGAGGCGCTTTACTGGCTGGTCGCCGGCGTTGTGTGGGTGTTCCCGATCCGCTGGCTCATGCTGTGGTCCGTGGGCAAGCGATAACGGGACTTGGTCGGGGCGAGAGGATTCGAACCTCCGACCTCTTGCTCCCGAAGCAAGCGTACTACCAGGCTGTACTACGCCCCGACCGAGCGGCGCGTATAGACCCAGGGGGCGGCCGCCGCAAGCGGTGCTAGGCCGCCGCGTAAACCGCCAGCCGGGCGAGCGTCGTCGCCACGTCCGGCAGCACCTCCTGCAGTGTGGCTACTTCTGGATCCGCGAACCCCCGGTCGATTGCCGACCGCACCGCCGCAAGATAGGGCTGCGCCCAGCCTGCCACGTCGCAGATCAGCACCGGCTTATTATGTAATCCGAGCTGACGCCACGTTGTGATTTCGATCGTCTCGTCATACGTGCCCAGGCCGCCCGGCATGACCACGAACGCGTTGGCTGCATCGAACATCAGCCGTTTGCGGTCGTGCATGGTAGCCGTCACTAGCATGCGCTCCACGCCATGATGCGCCACCTCCCGCCGTTGCAGGAATTCGGGAATGATGCCCAGTACATCGCCGCCGCCTGCCAATACCGCGTCAGCCACCACGCCCATCAGTCCAACCCGGCCTCCGCCATAGACCAGCCGCCACCCAGCCTCGGCAATGCCGCGACCGAGTGCCTCTGTCGCCTCCTGGTATATGGGGTCATTGCCAAAGCGTGACCCGCAGAAGACCGCGACCGAGTGAAACGGTCGGGCTGGCGGGCTGCTGAGGGCGTTCAGGATCGATCTCCCGCGTCAGATGGATCGCGGCTGGTCCCGCCCGATACGGCTTGGTACGTGGCGATAGCCAAGGTCAAAGGCTCGAACGGTTTGGTGATCACGAACGCCGGTTCCAGTGCTTCGCCGCTCAACAGTCGTTCGGGGTAGGCGGTCACGAAAATCACCGGCGCATAATGGCTTGAGAGGATGCGGGCCACCGCCGACGTGCCATCCCCACCAAGGCCCAGGTTGATGTCCGCCAGAATCAGGCCGGGTTTATGCTGCTGCGCCATCTCGACCGCCTGCGCCTCCGTTGTGGCCACGCCCACGACGCGATGGCCGCAGCCGGCGACCAACTGCTCGAGGTCCATGGCGATGATAGGTTCATCCTCGATGATCAACACGTCCGTCGCGACGGCAGCGCGTAGGCTCTCGCGCGCACCGGCCAGCATCGTATCGGCGTCGGCCTCGTTAAGGCCAATCACCTGGGCGGCCTGGCTCACTGTCAGGTCTTCGAGCGACGTCAGCAGTAGCAGCTGGCGTTGCGACTGATTGAGCCCGCCCATGATGGACGCGTTGGAGCCGGCCGGCTCCTGGGCGAAGGCGCGGGTGGTGGCGGCGTACAGCGACGCCCGGGCGTCAGGCATAAGGGCGCCGGCGATTGGGGTGTCGGGCGTTGGAGCGTCACCAGCCGAGATCGTACTACTTAGGATCATCGTGAGGCTGTCGGCGACCAATTGATCGCCCCGCGGCTGGCTGCCAGTCAGCGCCCGCGCATACCGTCGTGCATAAGGGAGGGCGCGGATCAGGTCTTCGCGCTTCAGGGTGGTCATGGGCTGTCCTTTTCCAGGCAATTGTAGTTTAGGATACCGCGCGGGATGGGCAAGCGCGCGTGACAGAGATTGACGGTGCTGGGCTGCGCGCAGGCCTGCAAAAGGATGTGGGCGCGTTGCTACCCGATTTGCGCGGCTTTGCCCGGTTTTTGGCGCGCGACCCGGTGGTGGCCGACGACCTGGTTCAGGACACGATCTTACGCGCGTTCAAAGCGCTGGACCAGTTTCAGCCCGGAACCAACCTCAAGGCCTGGCTGTTCACCATCCTGCGCAACCAGTTTTACGAACAGATGCGCCGCGCCCGGCGCGAGACGGCCGTGATGGCCGAGTTCGCCGAGGTCGTCGCCCCGGTCACGCCTACGCAGCATGCCCGGTCGGAGGTCGCAGACCTGCAGGTGCTCATCTTCCGCCTGCCTCCATTGCTGCGGGAGGCGTTGATCCTGATCGGTGCCCAAGGCTTATCGCATGACGAAGCGGCCGCCATCTGCGCCGTTCCGGTGGGGACGATGAAGGCGCGCCTGTCCCGTGCCCGGGCGCAGCTGGCGACGATGGCCTCCTAACGATCACGCACTCGTCAACAGAGCCACGCAACGCCCGCACGAGATCGACCATTTGGTAGCCAGAAGCGTCTAGCGGAGAGACCAATGTCCGACGTCACTCAGTCCGCCACCATTTTCGATTTCCACGACCAAGTGATCGCAATTCTACCCAAGCTGCGGGTGCAGGCTTTGGCGCTGACACGAAACCGCCCAGCGGCAGAAGATCTAGTGCAGGACGCGGTATGTAATGCCCTGGCGGCCTCGGCGAGCTTCATCCCGGACACCAACTTCGCAGCCTGGATGCATCGCATTCTGCGTAACCGTTTTATCAGCAACCTCCGCAAGCGCCGGGACACGACCGACATCGACGATGTGCCGCAGAGCGCGTTCGCGACAAACGCGGCGCATGAGGACCGGCTGGCACTGAAGGAATTGGGCGCTGCAATGGCACGCCTGCCTTCCGATCAGCGGGAGGCGCTGGTGATGGTCGTGATCCACGGCATGAGCTACGAGGCGCTGGCTGAGTCGACCGGATGCGCCGTCGGCACCGCCAAAAGCCGCGTGTTCCGCGCCCGTCGCCAATTGGAGAAGTGGTTGCTGGGCGAAAGCAAGCCGCGCACCCCGCGCAAGATCAGCGTCATCGATGACACGCTACAGCGGTTGCGCAGCGAAGCGTCCGACCGCGGCGTCGAATTCTAAACATTGGTCCATCATGGGTATGGGGCGGGCTGTATGCGCCCGCCTCACCCGATGTATGATCACCTATGGCAAGTGACGAGCCCAATCCACCCGTGACAGGGGATGCATCTGCCGTGCAAGGCACAAAGCCCCAGACCGACGCGTTTGACTTATGGCTGCAGCGCGGCCTGCATAAATTGTTCGACGACATCGCGAACGAGCCGGTGCCGGAGGCGCTGCTGAAAATTATAGAGGCCGGGCGACCGAAGTAGCGATGCTTTCGCTGCGCCGGACCGCCCGGTCGCCCACGTTGGCGATCGTTCTGTCGCATGCCATTCTGTCCGCCTTAATCGCGGGCGCAGCTGCATCCGGCCTTTGGATCGTGGCGCTTCTGATCTGGGTGATCGGCACTTGTGTGACCGGAGCCCTGGCACAGCGTATGGTCACTATACCGGTCGACGCGTTACGCGGTGCACTTAACCGCTGGCGTGGTGGCGGGCCGTTTGTGGCACCCCCCGGCCGCCGCAGCGATGCAGTCCGTCGCCTTGCCTACGTAATGCACCGGGCGACCCAGGATTTGGCCCAGCAGCGCGCGACCGTTGTCGAGGCGACCCGGAACCAGGACCTCGCGATGGAGGAAATACACCATCGAGTGAAAAATAACCTGCAGGTCGTGGCTAGCCTGCTCAATCTTCAGGCCAGCCGAATCCGCCAGCCCGAGGCCCGCGCCGAGTTTCAGTCCGCGCGCGACCGCATCCGCGCACTGGCGACCCTGCACCGCCATTTATACGTTTATGGCGAAATCCACACGATCGAGATGGGGGAGTTCCTGGTCGAGTTGTGCGAGCAGTTGTACAAGGCCCTGGGAGAAACACCGGGCGGGCGGCTTAAAC
>JANPPS010000179.1:0-11190 GCA_031428635.1 Rhodospirillales bacterium | reverse complement strand
GACGGAACCGCCGCCCATCGCGTCCATGCCTGAGCCGCCCCCGCCCGAGTCACCTATGCCTGAGCCACCCATGCCTGAGCCACCGCAGCCGGTTACTCCGCCAGACGATGCATCCGCACCGCCACCGCCCGAGCCGCCGTCCAGCGTGCCTACATCCGAGCCTGCGAAGCCCGTTCAACGGGACCCACCCGTGCGCACGCCGGTACGTCCCCCGGTCGCAGCGGCACCGGTCCGACCGCCCCAACCGCGTCCGGCCCGGCCGACGCCCTCGCCCGTTCAAGCCCCGCCGCCGCTCGTAAGCCCCTCGCCGCCCGGCCCTGCGCAGGCCGCCGCACCGGTGATGCGCAGCGAGGTGCCAGTTGTACCCGCCCCCACCGCGGCAGCGGTCAGCGGTACGTGGCGCAGCGCACTTGCGTCCTGGCTACAATCCCACAAGCGGTATCCGGATGAGGCACGCCGTCAGCGGGAGGAGGGTCAGGTTACCATCCGCTTTACCGTGGGCCGGGACGGACAGTTGGCAGATGCGCAGATCGTGCGCGGCAGCGGCTCCGACAGTCTCGACCGCGCCGCGCTGGCTACCTTACGCGACGGCCGTGCGCCGCCATTTCCGGCCGAAATGCCGCAGCAGCAGGTTACGACCACCGTTACGATCCGCTATCGGCTGGAAGACTGAGGCGGCTACCACTACTAGGCCGTCGGCGCGGATGACTGGCGTGGCGGCCGTAAACGGCGCGCTATGGCAGCCGATCGGGCCGCTTGATCACGCTGCCTCCGCTGCCACATGGCGGCCGAACGCCGCAAATAAGGCCTGCGTGACCGGACCTGGCGTCCCTGCCCCGACTGGCGCGCCATCGACGGCCAGCACAGGTTTTACAAAACTGGTCGCACTAGTAAGAAACACTTCCCGCGCCGCACGGAGCTCGTCGAGGCTGAATGCCCGCTCCTCCGCACGCAGACCGGCGCCGTTCAGCAGTCCCAGTAGGGCGTCACGGGTACAGCCCGGCAGTACGCCTTGATCCAAATGCCGGGTCCGCAGGGCGCCGGCGGCGTCCACGATCCATACGCTGGTGGACGCTCCCTCCGTCACGATCCCCTGCGCATCGACCATCACCGCCTCACCCGCCCCTGCCAGCCTGGCCGCCTGTTTGGCCAGCACGTTCGGAAGTAGATTGACCGATTTGATGTCGCAGCGCGCCCAGCGATCGTCGGCTACCGTGATGACCCGCGTATGCCAGGTCGCAATGGCCGTGGGATATGGCGGCAATCGGCGGGCGGTGACGACGAGCGCGGGCGGGATCGGCTTAGCCGGGAACCAGTGCTCGCGCCGGGCGACGCCGCGGGTAATCTGCATGTAGACCAACCCGTGGGTGATGCGGTTACGCTCCACCACTTCACGCAACACATGCAGCAGCGACGCGCGCGGCATCGGCATCGCGATCTGGACTTCCCGTAACGATCGCTCGAGCCGACCTAGATGCCGGTCCTCGTCGACAAAGCGCCGGGCGTTTACGTGCAGGACCTCGTATATGCCGTCGCCGAACTGGTAGCCGCGATCCTCGACGTTCACGGCCGCGTCCCGCTGCGCCAGGTAGCGGCCGTTCACGTACGCGACTCGGCTCATGCCGTCGCCCGGTCGTCGGAGTTCACGCCCAGCTGCTTCAGCTTGCGGTGCAATGCGCTTCGCTCCATGCCGACGAACTGGGCTGTGCGACTGATGTTGCCACCAAACCGCATAAGTTGCGCCTGCAAGTATTGAGTTTCGAACAAATCCCGTGCCTCTCGCAGCGGCAGGCTCATCAGGTCGGCAGTCGGATCACTGTTGAGTAGCGCGGGCGCACCCTGGCTCACTTCGGCCGGCAGCATTTCCGGCCGGATCGGGTCACTGGCCCCGCCGGGTGCCATGATCAGCAGCCAATCCATCAGATTTCGCAGCTGACGCACGTTGCCCGGCCAATCATACGCCTGCAGTGCCGTCAGCGCGTCCGTTGAGAGTTCTCGCCCAGGTATGCCGGAGCTTTCGGCCGAACGTTCCAGAAAATGCCGCGCGAGTCCGGGTACATCCTCCCGCCGCTCCTTCAGGCTCGGCATCCGGATCGGGACTACGGCCAGGCGATAATACAGGTCCTCGCGGAACCGGCCGGCCGCGATCTCGGCCTGCAAATCGCGGTTGGTGGTGGCCAGCACGCGCACGTCCACTTTGACTCGGGTCGATCCGCCGAGCCGCTCGAATGTCTGATCCTGCAACGCGCGCACAATCTTACCCTGCGTCTCGGTGGGCATGTCGGACACTTCGTCCAGCAACAGCGTGCCGCCATGGGCGCGCTCGAGAACTCCGGCGCGGCGGGGCTGGATCTGGGCGTCGGCGCCAGCCTCCATGCCGAACAGCTCTTCCTCGAACCGCGCCGGGTTCAGGGTTGCGCAGTTCAGCGCCACGAACGGCCCGTCGGCACGGCGTGAACGCGCGTGCACCATGCGCGCCGCGACCTCCTTACCGGATCCAGCCGGGCCGTGGATCAGCACGCGTGACCCGGTCGGCGCCACCCGCTCGATCCCTGCGCGCAGTACGCTGATGGCCTGGCTGGTACCGGTCAGCTCACTTTCGACGCCGGCCCGCAGGCGTAGCTCGGCGTTCTCCCGCGCCAGCCGTGCAGCTTCCAGCGCGCGGCGGATTACCAGCAGCATGCGGTCGGACTTGAACGGCTTTTCGATAAAGTCGTACGCCCCGTGCTGTATTGCGCTGACGGCCGTTTCGATCGTGCCGTGACCGCTGATCATGACGACGGGGACATGCGGCTCCTCCGTATGGATCGCGTTCAGGATGCCGAGGCCGTCCAATCTCGACCCCTGCAGCCAGACGTCCAGGATGACCAGCGACGGGCGCCGCATCCGGAACGCGGCGATCGCGCCGTCACTATCGGCCGCCTGCCGCACGCCGTAGCCCTCGTCTTCCAAAATGCCCTCGATCAGCATTCGGATGTCGGGCTCGTCGTCGACAATAAGAATCTCGTGCGCCATCAGGCCCCTGTGTGTTCGTGCGCGGTGACCCCGACGGGCACCGGTGCCGGCAGTTCGGGCATCGTCAGCGTCACCACGGCGCCGGAACCGGCGGGGTTATCATCCAATCCCAGGCTGCCGCCATGATCTTCCATAATCTTCTTCACGATCGCCAATCCCAAGCCAGTACCCTTCGGCTTATGGGTGACATACGGCTCGGCCAGCCGCTCCCGGTCGGGTGGCAACCCTACGCCGTCATCCTGCACCGACAGGGTGACCACCCCCCCGGCCGCCTCGGCGCGGACCAGGATGCGTCCCGCCGGTTCACCCGTGGCGCGCGGGCGCATGTGCACCGCGTCGGCCGCGTTCTGCAGCAAATTCGTCAACGCCTGACCCAGCAGCCGGCGGTCGCACAGCGCCCACGGGCCGCGGTCAGGGATGGCGGTCGTCCACTCGATCTCTGGCCGGGCACTGCGCTGCAGCACCAATGCCTCCCGCGCGACCCGGCCCACATCCTCCGGCCGCAATACGGGTTGCGGCATGCGGGCGAACGCCGAGAACTCGTCGACCATGCGGCCGATATCGCCCACGTGGCGCACGATCGTGTCGGCACATTGCGCGAACGTTTCGGGGTCTGAGGTGATTTCCTTCGTGAACCGTCGCTTCAGCCGCTCGGCCGATAGCTGAATTGGCGTCAGCGGGTTCTTGATCTCATGCGCGATGCGCCGGGCCACGTCGGACCATGCGGCCTTGCGCTGCGCCGATTGCAGTTCGGTAATGTCGTCGAACGTGACCACGTAACCGGTCGGTTGCCCGTCGCGCAGGTCGGTGCCGATCCGCAGCAGCAGCGTACGGCGGCGCGACGGCGGGCCGATCTGCACCTCCGCCGTGCAGGGCTTGTCGGGTGCCAGCGCACCCTGGGCCAGCAAGGGCGCGAACTCCGGCACGACCTGGCCCAGTTTCAGGCCGATAGCCGCCATCAAATCCATGCCGACGAGGTCGCTCGCCGCCCGGTTCGGCAGCTCGACGTTGCCAGCGGCATCCAGACCGATCACGCCTGCCGACACGCCGGCCAGCACGGTTTCTGTAAACCGCCGCCGTTCATCGATCTGGGCGTAGGCGTCCATTAGCTCCGTTCGCTGTGCGCCCAATTGCCCCGTCATGCGGTTGAACGCGCGGCTGAGGCCGGCCACCTCGTCATCGCTCTGCACTTCCGGCACACGGACGGTCAGGTCGCCAGCGCGCACCCGCTCGGCCGCCTGGATCAGCCGACCGACGGGGCGCGCGATCTGATTGGCGAGTACAAGACCGATCAGCACCGCCGCCGACAGCACCAACAGCGCCAGCAGCGCGAAGATGAGTACGAACGTGATCTGCAGCCCCGACCGGTTTTCATCGAGGCGCTGATACTCCGCCACCGCCGCCTCCGTCCGCGCCATGTGCTCCAGGATGCTTGGGTCGACCTCCCGCCCGATCAGCAGCATTCGGTTGGACCCCGTGCCGAGCTGAACCAGCGCGCGCACTCGCTCGCTATCGGGTGAGCCGAGTACGGCGACCTCACCATTACGGGCCATCTCGGTCGCTTCGAACGGCGGCAGCTCGACGTCTTTGCCCGGCACGGCGCTAAATCCCGCTTCCAACGCGCCGGTTGCGCTGTCGAACACGACGGCCTCCGTCAGGCCACGAAACAGCGTCTGCGTCTGCAATTCCTGGCTGAACCCCAGCCGATCGAGTAGCCGGTCAGCCTGGCTTAGGCTGTACGCCATCGCCAGCGCGTCGGTGCGGATGGTGTTGCGATGCTCCTCCAGATAGCCGCGCGACGCCTCCAGTCCTTCATTCAGGGCGGTGCGGACCCGGTCGTTGAACCAACCCTGGCTGCCGAGGTTGAAGAACGCGGTCGCGAACACCGCCACAACAATCGTGGGCGTCACGGCCACGACGCTGAATAGCACCACCAGCCGCACATGGAGACGCGACCCAGCCGATCCCCGGCGTCGTTCGACCCAGACGCGCGTAAGCCGGCCGGCCAGCACGGCACCCAGCAGCAGCAGCACAACTAGGTTAGCCAGCACCAGACCGAACAGCAGGTTTGGCTGTACCGACAACGATGCGCCGCCCGAAAGAAGCACGAATGTCCCGATTGCAAGTGCCAGCGCGCTGGCTGCCAACACCAGTGTTGCGACGCGACCGGCCAACAGGTCCGTAACCCGCCGGGGAAACGACAGCGGCGGTGTCGAATGAGGCGGTGTCGAACGAGGCGGGACTGCTATCATCCGATCCCGCGAATCACAGGGATCTCCAGATCCCGGATTTTCTTGCGCAACGTATTGCGGTTCAAACCCAGCAGGGCGGCTGCCTTGATTTGGTTACCGCGTGTGGCCGACAAGGTCATCATAATCAGCGGGCGCTCGACCTCAGCAATGACCTGGTCATAGATGTCACGCATCGGTGCGCCGTCGCGGCTCGCGTCCAGGAATTGCCGGATATGCCGTTCGACCGCCATCGCCAGCGGCTCGCTACTGCCGGCTGCTGCGGGGATGTGGGCGTCCATCCCGCCTTCCATAAGCTCGGCCGCGATCACCTCTTCCGTGATCGTCTCCTGCGGGTATAGTGCGGCCAAGCGGCGCATGAGGTTCTCCAGCTCCCGCACGTTGCCGGGCCAGCGATGCTGACGCAGGCGTTCGATCGCGCCCGCGTCGAGTGTCTTGGCCGACAACCCGCTATCCAGCGCCCGATCGAGGAAGTGCCGGGCGAGCACGACGATATCCTCAGTCCGTTCCCGCAAGGGCGGCAGCCGGATCGGGACGACGTTCAGGCGGTAGAACAAGTCCTCGCGGAAATGCCCAGCGCGGATAGCCTGGCGCAGGTCGCGATGCGTGGCGGCCACGATCCGCACGTTGGCGCGAATGGGCGCGCGTCCACCAACGGTCGTGAACTCGCCCTCCTGCAGCACACGAAGCAGCCGGGTCTGCGCCTCGGCCGGCATATCACCGATCTCATCCAGGAACAGCGTGCCGCCGGCCGCCTGCTCGAACCGGCCCTGGGCGCGGTTGAGGGCCCCCGTGAACGCACCGCGCTCATGGCCGAACAGCTCGCTCTCGATCAGTTCGCGCGGGATCGCTGCCATATTGATGGCCACGAACGGGCCGGCGCGACGACGGCCGTAATCATGTAGTGCCCGGGCAACCAGCTCCTTGCCCGTCCCGCTCTCCCCATTGACCATGACCGTCAGGTCCGTGGTCGTAAGCCTGGCGATCGAGCGGTAAATATCCTGCATCGCGACCGACCGGCCGATTAACGGCAGCCGCTCCTCCGCATCGCGCGGCTCCGGCACCGATAACGCACTGGCAGAGGGAGATACTTCGAGTGCACGGCCAACAACGGCCAGCAACTCTTTCAAATCAAATGGTTTAGGAAGGTACTCAAACGCACCACGCTGAGCCGCCTTCACCGCTGTCATCAGCGTCGACTGCGCGGACATGACCACCACCCGCAGTTCCGGCCGCAGCTTTTTAATGCGCGGGATCAGATCCAGCCCGTTTTCGTCCGGCATGATCACGTCGGTGATGACCAGGTCGCCCTCGCCATCCTCCACCCAGCGCCAGAGCGTGGCGGCATTACCGGTTGCGCGGACCTGATACCCGGACCGCCCCAGCGCCTGGGTCAGCACCGTCCGGATCGAACGGTCGTCATCGGCGATCAATACGGTCGGAAGTGTCATAACAGGACCTTTGGACTGTTCACGCTTGATCCAGTTCGGCTTCCGACATCACCGGCAGGCATAGGCGGAACTCGGTGCGCCCTGGCCGACTATCCACTTCGATCGAGCCACCGTGGTCTCCGACGATCTTAGCCACCAGTGCCAGCCCGAGGCCACGCCCGCTTGGCCGACTGCTCACGAACGGCTCGAACAGATGCGGCCGGATATCGTCAGCAATCCCGGGACCATTATCGCGGACCGTCACCACCAAGGGGAGGTGCATGCGATGATCGCTGCCGGGTACGACAACGCGGACGCCATGCTGGTAGGCGGTGGTCAGCGTGATCTCACCCTTGCCGGCCATGCTGGGGTGCTCCTCGATCGCTTCGGCCGCGTTTTTCACCAAATTCAGCAGCACCTGGACCAGTTGGTCGCGATTAGCCCAGGCCGACGGTAACGATGGATCGTACAGTTCCACGAACCGTATGTTGGCACCAAACCCGGCGGTGGCCAGGCGACGCACGTGTTCAACAACGCGATGAATATTGACGGCCCGGCGCTCGATCGGTTTCTCGTCAAACTCCTCCATACGGTCGACCAGCACGCGGATGCGATCGGCTTCGTCCTGGATTAGCTGCGTAAGCTCCTGATCGGCCAGCGACGCGTTGGCCTCGAGCAGCTGGGCCGCGCCGCGGATGCCGCTCAGCGGGTTCTTCACCTCATGCGCCAGCATGGCCGACATGCCGACGACGCTGCGGGCTGCGCCGCGGAATAGCATCTGTCGATCCAGCGCGCGCGCGGCGCTGCTATCCTGCAGCGTGACCACGACCGATCCAGGCTCCTCCATAATCGGCGCGGCCTGGACCGTGATGGCCGTCTTATGCAGGCGGGGACTTTCGAGCATCAAGTCGTGATCGGAAATAGTGATGTCTTGCTGCCGTACCTGTTCGAGCAGGGCAAAAAGCGGATTATCGGCCGGTAGTAGGCTGGCGAGCGACATCTGACTCAGTTGCAGAAGCGAAACACCCAGAAACTGCTCAGCTGATTGGTTGGCGAAGCGGAAGCGATTTTCGGAGTCGAGCACGATCGTGGCGATCGGCAACGTGTTCAATATGGCCAGCGCATCGATGGCGGCTGGGTTCTTCGGCGCGAATCGCTCGAGCAAGGCCAAACGACCGCGGGCCAACGTATCCTTCATGCGGCCATGGCGGGCTGGGCCGCCTCCAGCGCATCGGACCGGGCTGCGGCGGCGTCAAAGAATGTATGGATCAACGCCACGACCTGCTCCGGCTCAGAAAGCTGGTTCACGGCCACGCGGAACTCCGCCGAGCCATGCAGGCCCCGCGAGTACCAGGACACATGTTTGCGGGCCAACCGCAGCCCGGCATTAGTGCCAAAGTGGTCGAGCATGCCCTGGTAATGCTGCAACATGAGCTGCTTGTGCTGCGTGAGCGTCGGGTCCGGCACCCGGGCCCCGGTGGTCAGGAACTGCGCCACCTGCGCCAGGAACCAGGGCCGGCCATAGCAGCCGCGCCCCACCATGACGCCGTCGGCCTCTGACTGGCGCAGCGCCTCCGCCGCGTCATCGACGGTCAGGATGTCGCCATTGGCGATGACCGGTAGGCGGGTCGCGGCCTTCACCTGCGCGATAAACCGCCAGTCGGCGGTGCCGGTGTAGAATTGTTGACGGGTACGGCCGTGTACGGTCACCATCTGGATGCCGCACTGCTCGGCCACGCGGGCCAGGCTGGGCGCGTTCAGATTGGTGTGGTCCCAACCCATGCGCATTTTAAGCGTGACGGGAACGGAGACCGCGTTGACGGTCGCCTCCAATAGCCGGGCGGCCGCGACTTCATCCCGCATCAGGGCGGACCCGGCGGATTGGCCGACGGCGACCTTTTTGACCGGGCAGCCGAAATTAATGTCGATCAGCGTTGCCCCCTGCCCGACGGCGATCCGTGCCGCCTCCGCCATCGCGGCCGGGTCGCAGCCGGCAAGCTGTACGGCGTTGGGGCCGGAATCGTCGACGACGCGCGCCATGCGCAACGTCGCCTGATTTTCATGCACCATGGCCCAGGACGCGATCATCTCCGATACGACCAACCCGGCGCCGAGCTGCTTGGCCATGCGGCGAAACGGCAGGTCAGTGACGCCCGACATGGGTGCCAAGATTACTGGCGTGTCGATCCGTACCGAGTGAGCGCCGGTACCTAGTGTGATGGGGCGTAGCATGGGTGTGCCTAGCATTTGTGCAAACTACGGCAGGGCCTGGGCTGGCGCAATCACTTGACGGCGCCGGGTGGCATTGCGATGGGTCGGCCATGCGTATCGCCGCCCTACTTGTTGCCGCCGGATCCGGAACGCGATTCGGGGCAGATCGGCCGAAGCAGTTTTCGCCCATCGCTGGCAAGCCGGTAGTGCGATGGGCGGCCGAGGCGCTGGGCCCGCACGTGGCGTTGTTACAGCCGGTCGGCGACCCTGCGGCGCTGGGTAATGCGCTGGCGGGCCTGGATCATCTGCCGATCGTGGCCGGCGGTGCGACCCGACAGGATAGCGTGCGTTTGGGTCTGGAAGCGCTGGTCCCGCACGCGCCCGACATCGTGTTGATCCATGATGCAGCCCGCCCGTTCATACCGCCGGGCACTATCGCCGCGCTGCTGGAAGCGTTGACCAACCATCAAGGTGCGATACCCGCGGCCGCGGTTGCCGATACGCTAAAGCGGGTCAGTGATGGCCAGATTTCAGGCACCGTTTCACGCGAAAACCTCTTTCGGGCACAGACGCCTCAGGCGTTTCATTTTGGGCCGTTGCTGGATCTGCATCGCCTTGGAACGGCCGGGGCGACGGACGACGCGGCCCTGCTCGAGGCGGCCGGCGTACCGGTCGCGGTCGTTCCCGGCCATGACGACAACATCAAACTGACGGTGCCGGAGGATGCGATGCGGCTCGAACGGCTATTAGCGCCCATGTGGACGCCCCGCGTGGGTACTGGGTACGACGTGCATGTGCTGGTACCCGACCGGCCACTGATGCTGTGCGGGGTGCTCGTTCCACACACACTGGGGCTGGCCGGGCACTCGGACGCGGATGTCGGTATTCATGCGCTGTGTGACGCAATCTATGGCGCGCTGGCGGAGGGCGATATCGGGCGCCATTTCCCGCCGTCGGAGGCCATGTGGAAGGATGCAGACAGCGCGCGCTTCCTGCGTCACGCCGCCGAGCGTATCGCAGCGCGCGGCGGCCGGCTAAGCAATGCCGATGTGACGTTGGTGTGCGAGCAGCCGAAGATCACGCCCCATGCTCCAGCCATGATTGCGCGGTTGGCGGAGTTACTCGGCGTGGACGCAAGCCAGATTTCAGTAAAGGCGACAACTAGCGAGCGGCTAGGCTTTACCGGCCGCGGCGAAGGTATCGCAGCGCAGGCGGCAGTCGTGGTGCTGTTACCGTCATAGGCCGGGTATCGGGCAGGCCGGATTCGAACCGACGACCCCTTGTCCCCCAGACAAGTGCGCTACCAGGCTGCGCCACTGCCCGCTCGCTGTGCGGAAGCTGGGGCGTAGCAGTAACGGTCGCGTCAGTCTAGCAGGGCGCGCATCGCCTCCAGCTCCGCGAGCGCGTAACGCAGGATGGCACGCAGCCGTTCGTTTTCCACCAGCAGTGGATCGGCCTGGACCAGCGGACCGGGTATTGGTTCCAACACAGCCGCCGGCGAGTCGGCCCGCTCGGCCTCCGCCACCAGCCGTTCCGCCTCGGTAGCGGGAGGAATATCCTCTGCCAACTGGCCGCCGCCGTCACGCAGCAGACGCTGTACACCCTTGATAGTGTAACCCTGGATATAGAGCAGGTCGGAGATGCGTTTTAGCAAGCCGATGTCATCCGGGCGATAATAGCGCCGGCCGCCTCCCCGTTTCAGCGGCTTGATCTGGGTGAACTTCGTTTCCCAAAAGCGTAGGACATGCTGAGGAATATGCAATTCATCCGCGACTTCGGAGATCGTGCGATAGGCGTTGGGCGCCTTTTTCGCTCGCACCCGCGGGCCCGCCGAGTCGTCCGGGGGCATATCCGTCTCTGTCATAGGTCGGCCGTGTCGTCGTCGGGAATGGCTCCGCCGTTCACGTGTGCTTTCAGCACTTGGCTCGGGCGGAACGTCAGCACACGGCGGGGTAGGATCGCGACCTCGACACCTGTCTTTGGATTACGCCCGATCCGGCGGCCTTTTTGTCGAACGGCGAAGGTGCCAAACCCAGTGATTTTGACTGTATCGCCGGCCTCTAGCGCCGCGGACATGCGTTCCAGCACCGTTTCGAGCAAGTCGGCAGAATCGTTACGAGACAGGCCTACCTGAGCATAGATCGTTTCGGTTAGTTGCGCTCGGGTCAGCGTAGGCATGGTTGTCACGGTATGGATGGCGACTTCGCGCGTCAAGCGAAGTGACTGACGTTAAAGCAGTTTTGAGATCGACGTGTCATTTGAGCCCGATCTTGGGATGGGCTGGC
>JANPPS010000178.1:0-2502 GCA_031428635.1 Rhodospirillales bacterium | reverse complement strand
CAAGTGCCCGGGCGCCCCGGTCGATTGGTGGCGCGCGGCACTCGCGGGGGGGCACGCCCGCGCCGTGGTCGGGGACGCCGGTAAAGCCAACCGGTTAACCCGGCGCGCTGGGGCGGAAGTCGTGCGCCAGACCGCCGCTGCCGTCGCGACGCTGATCGGCTGTGAAACCAATCAGGTTTTCGTCGCCAGCACTGGCGTTATTGGTGAGGCTCTACCGGTAGAGCGCTTGATCGAAACCCTGCCCGCGCTGCATGCATCGTTGACCGAGGATGGCTGGGACGCCGCCGCGCGCGGCATCATGACGACCGACACGTTCCCAAAAGCCAGCACTCGCACCGTTCATATCGACGGTGCCCCGGTAAAAATCCAAGGTTTTGCCAAGGGCAGCGGCATGGTCGCGCCCGACATGGCGACGATGCTGGCCTTTGTGGTCACGGACGCGAAGCTGCCGCGCGACATGCTGCAGCAAATGCTGGCCCGCGGCGTGCGGCGCAGCTTCAACTGCATCACGGTCGACAGTGATACCTCCACCAGCGACACCGTGCTGCTGTTCGCGACGGGGCGAGCACACCACGCCCATGTCGGCCACGACGACGACAAGCTGGTGCGGCGTTTCCGTGATGCGCTCGACGCCGTGCTGCTGGACCTGGCGCTGCAGGTCGTGCGCGACGGGGAGGGCGCGCAGAAGCTGGTCCGGATCGACGTGACAGGAGCCGCAACGGGTAAGTCAGCCCGCCGTGTGGCACTGGCGATTGCAAACTCCCCCCTAGTCAAAACTGCGATCGCCGGCGCCGACGCGAACTGGGGCCGGATTGTGATGGCCGTCGGCAAATCCGGGGAACCCGCCGACCGCGACCGGCTATCGGTTGGGATCGGCGGCACCTGGATGGCCCGCGACGGCGCTGCCGTGCCGGGCTACGACGAGGGCCCGGTCGTGGAGCACATGCGCGGCCGCGACATCGGCATCACCGTCGACCTCGGTATGGGCAAGGGACGTGGTACGGCCTGGACGTGCGATTTGACGCACGGCTACATCGACATCAACGGCGCCTACCGCTCCTAGAGTTCTGGACCGGCCAGAGTCGACGGGCCAGAAAATACGTCGGGCCTAGGGCGTGGCGGTCGCCCCGCGCCGCATCCGGCCATGCATGGCCGTCATCGCCAACCCCAGCAGCGGCTGTAGCTTGAACGACCAATCGATGTAGCGCGCGGAGTAGGACGTCCGCATCCCAGCCCCCTCACACACCACGACGCTGCCCTGGTTTGTGGCGATCGCCAGATACGCGCAGCCGGCGCTCAGCGGGACGATGCCGTGCACGACGGCGTGGGCCTCCTCCTGCGCCATACGCCTCTGGCCGGTCGCTCAGATGAAGCCGTCGCCGGCCGCCACCACGAGGGTTGTCGACCACGGTTGGGGGCTATGCGGTTATTCGGCGCGTCAAATGCTCTGTTAGAGCCACAGTTCCCCGCGGCCGTTCCCACTGCCCCCTCGCCTTGCTAGAACCCGCGCCATGGATGCAATGGCCCTGACGCAGACCGATCGCGACGCTCGACGGGAGCTGCGGCGGTACAAGGCCCTCGCACTCGGACTGCTGCTGGCGATGGCGGCGATCCTATTCGGCAGCTACGCCCTGCCGCACACGTACTGGGTGCGGCTGCTGCGGGCATGCGCCACGGCCGGGCTTGTGGGCGGTATTGCCGACTGGTTCGCGATCACGGCGCTGTTCCGCCACCCGCTCGGCCTGCCGATTCCGCACACCGCCATTATCGCCAACCAGAAAGAACGGCTCGGCCGATCACTGGGCCGGTTCGTCGCCGGGCATGTATTCACGCCCACCGAGGTCGCTCGCGTCCTGGCCCGGGTCGACGTGCCGGGCATCCTATCCCGCTTTTTATCCGACCCGGTCGCCGCTGCTCCCGCAGCCCGCGCCATCACCTCCGTACTGCCCCGCGTACTGGCCACCGTCGAGGACGGCCGCGCCCGGCGCACCATGGCCCGCATCGTCCCCCGGCTGCTGGGTGGCGTCGCGGCCGGGCGCATCGTCGCGCGTGCGCTGCGTACCCTAGTCGATGGTGGCCGGCATCAGGAGGCGCTGGGCTTCCTACTCGGTGAGCTGACACGGGCGCTCGATAGCCGGCACGACGCGCTGCATGGCTTCATCCAGGACAAGGTGCGCGCGTCCGGCGGGCGGCTGGTCGGATGGGTGCTGGGCGCGCAAGTAGCCGAGCGCGTGCTGGGTGTCCTGCGTGACGAACTGGCGCGGATGGGCCCTGATGACGGCAGCATCCGTCAGGCCTTCGACGGCTGGGTCCGGGCCGAGATCGAGCGTATCGATACCGACCCGGCTCGGGCCGCCGAGATCGGGGCCGCCGTTCGCCGGATGGTCGCGCATGAAACGGTGCAGACCTGGCTGTGGGATGTCTGGTCCCGCCTGCGCGTCGCGGTGGAGGAGGATGCTGGCAAGCCCGACGGGCGGACCCAGGCGGTGATCGCCGGCGCGC
>JANPPS010000177.1:0-10638 GCA_031428635.1 Rhodospirillales bacterium | reverse complement strand
GCCCGTCTTGATGGCGTCGGCAACCTCGGTAAGGCTGAGTTCGTTCGGGGTCATTCCTTGAACTCCCGCAAGACGGTCTCGAAACTGCTCGGCTCATCTTCGAACTGCAAAATACCGCGCTGGGCCTCAAATGCTGCGATTGTTGCGGTGAGATCGGCGGCCATGCGGCGGGCCGGGTTATTCGGTGGGTGGATGCCATGCCACGCGGCAACGTAGTCTTCGGTTGTTTGTTCGAAATCGGTCATTCAAAACACCTCAAACATCGCTTCGATGGTGGCGGGGGTCGAAAACTTTTTCGAATATCGCGTAAAAAGTGGCAAAGTATCCACGAGATGAATTTCTGCATGTGATTCTCGTCATCGCCCTGTCCATTTACTCGGTCAAGGGTATGGCGGAGCTACGTGGGGCGATCGTGGCGAGCCGGGGAGGGCGGAAAAGCTCTGGCATCGTCACTATCGACGGGATGTATGATCGGGGGGATGCAGGTCGGCAACTACCTGAAGCCAAGGACCGTCAGGACGTACGGCGTGGACCGCCCCACCACGGAGCACGAAAACAGATGCAAGTCGCATAATATATATTATGGAAAGTCGAGTACCAGTCCATCATGTGCCGGCTCAAAACCCGGAGGCAACCGTCGCTCCAGCCACGCCCAATCCAGATCGAAACCCATATGCGTCAATATCGTCCGCCGCGGTCGAATTCGTTTGGCCCAGGCGATAACCTGATCCAAATTAGCGTGCGTCGTATGCGACCGCCGCTGGAAGCAATCCACCAGCCACGTATCGACGCCCTCCATGCCCGCAAGCGCCGCGTCGTCCAGCTTGGCCACGTCGGTCGAGTATCCGAACGGCCCGATCCGAAGCCCGAGCGTCGGCATCATGCCGTGGTCCTGCTCGAATGTCGCAACCCGTAGGCCCGCGACCTCGATCACGTCGCCGGCCGTGATTGTCCGTGGCACCAACACCGGGCGGAAAAAACGCGAGCCACTCCAGGGCCGGAACGCGTAATCGAAGCGCTGGGACAGCTCACTACACGTCCGCTCGGTCATCCATGCGTCTAACGGCCGGCGGATCAGCCGATTGAGGATACGCACGTCGTCGATCCCATACACATGGTCGGCATGCGCGTGGGTAAACAGGACGGCGTCGATCAAGGGTACGCCACAGGCTAGCAACTGTGCGCGCATATCGGGCGATGTATCTACCAACAGACGCTCGCCAGTATTGGCCTCGATGACGATGCTGGACCGCGTTCGGCGGTTGCGCGGCTCGGTCGGGTCGCAGGCCCCCCAATCGCCGTGCCCGTCGGCACCGCCCAGCTGCGGCACGCCGGCCGAACCGCCGCAGCCCAGCACTGTTACGCGCATGCGGTAAATAGCCGGTAAAAATTACCCGTTGTTAGTGCAGCTAGGGCCGGCGTCGTTAGGCCCCGAACGTCCGCTAACGCGGCCGCGGTGTGCACAACTTGCGCAGGCTCATTACGTTTGCCACGGAACGGTACCGGGGACAGGTACGGCGCGTCGGTTTCGATCAGCAACCGGTCCCCCGGCACATCGGCCGCGATCGCGCGATTCTCGGTCGATTTCGGAAAGGTTAAAATACCGGACAGGCTGACATAGGCACCCAACGCCACCGCCGCCTCCATCAGGCCACGGCCGGAGCTGAAGCAGTGCAGTACCATACCGAACGGACCGCCCCCCTCGTACTCCTGCCGCAGGATTTCGGCCACGTCGTGGTCTGCATCGCGGGCATGGATGACCAGCGGCAGTCCTGTCTGCTGCGCGGCGCGAATATGATTGCGAAAGCTCACTTGTTGCTGATCGCGCGGCGACGTTTCGTAGTGATAATCGAGCCCGCTTTCGCCGATGCCCACCACGCGCGGGCGTTGGGTCAGGGCTATGATCTGCTCCGTGGTCATAATCGGATTTTCGGCCACGTATTGCGGGTGGACGCCCACGGTACACCAAACGTCCAGTGCCGCCGCGATGTCCGGCAGGCCCGCCGACTGGGCGGGGCGTGTGCCGATCGTCACCATCGACGCGACCCCGGCCGCCCGGGCGCGGGCGACGACGGCAGCCCGCTGATCGTCCGGCCAGTCGTCCAAATGGCAGTGGCTGTCGATTATGGGGCTGTCGATCACGCGGCGGCTTCGACATAGCGCGGGAACACGCCCTGCGGCGCTGGCAGCAGCGTTCCGCCTGGCACCGGGACCGGCACATCGGCCAACGTACGGGCGTCGGCACCCAGCTGATCCAGCATGCGCGCCATGCTATCCGGCATGAACGGCGTCAGTACGATCGCCACGGTTCGGATCACGTCCGCCAGCAACGCCAGTACGTCGGCCATGCGCGCAGGGTCCGTCTTGCGTAACGCCCACGGGGCGGCCTGATCGATGTAGGCGTTGGCCGCCCGGATTACGCGCCACACCGTCTCTAGCGCATCATGAAATACCAGCCGCGTGATCAACGGCCGCATCAGACCCGGCAGCGCCTGCGCCGCGTCATGTAGCGCATGGTCCTCGGCCGTGAATGCGCCCAGGGCGGGCAGTACGCCGCCGCAGTTCTTGGCGATCTGCGACAGCGTCCGTTGCGCGAGGTTTCCAAGGTCGTTCGCCAGCTCGATATTCAGCCGCCGGATCAACGCGGAGTCGCTGTAGTCGCCGTCATTGCCGAACGGCACTTCTCGCAGCAGGAAGAACCGCACGGCGTCCAACCCAAACGTGTCCACCAGCCGGTCGGCATCGACGGCATTACCGAGCGACTTACTCATCTTTTCCCCGCCCACGACCCACCAGCCATGGGCGACGACGCTGACCGGCACCGGTAGCCCGGCGGCCATCAGAAACGCGGGCCAATAGACGGCGTGAAAGCGCAGGATGTCCTTGCCCACCACATGCACATTAGCCGGCCAGAACGGCCACCGGGGCGCCATTTCATCTGGATAGCCAACAGCCGACAGGTAGTTGGTCAGCGCATCGAGCCACACGTACATGACGTGCGCCGGGTCGTCCGGTACGGGTACGCCCCAGGTGAAGCTGGTGCGGCTGACCGACAGGTCGCGCAGGCCGGATTGCACGAAGCTCATCACCTCCCGCCGGCGTCCCGCGGGCAGAACGCTGTCCGGAATATCGGCGTACAGGGCCAGCAGCCGGTCCTGGTATGCGGATAGGCGGAAGAAATAGGACGGCTCCACCACCCATTCGACCGGGGCACCAGTGGGCGCCACCCGCGTGCCGTCCGCGGCGGTTGTCAGCTCGTCCGCGTCGAAAAACGCTTCATCCCGGACCGAGTACCAGCCCTCATATTGGCCCAGATAGATCGCGCCTGCATCGCGCAACTGCCGCCATAGCGCCTGACAGGCAGTGATGTGCCGCGGCTCGGTAGTACGGATAAAGTCGTCGTTCGTCAGATTCAGCCGTGTCGACATGGCCTGAAACTTGGCCGAGATCTCATCCGCAAAGGCCTGCGGCGCCATGCCGGCGTCGGACGAGGCCTTTTGCACCTTCTGCCCGTGCTCATCCGTGCCGGTCAGGAAGAATACGTCATACCCGTCTAGCCTCTGCCAACGGGCGAGCACGTCGGCAGCGATACAGGTATAGGCGTGGCCGATATGCGGCGCGCCGTTCACGTAGAAAATCGGCGTGGTAACGTAATACTTGCTCATGGCCCGTTCAGCTTCTCGATAACCGAGACGATTGCCTGCCGCCGGTCCAAATGGAACCGCTCGGTATCGTCCTGGATGCGGCCGAGCGTTTGCCACAAATCGCACCAGGCCGCGAGGGGCCGCACGCCCGGCGACGCACCCTGCCCGGCCGCCCCACGCACCGTTGTTGCGATCCGGTGCCGCAGCAAATCCATATAGTCGCTGAACCCGTCATCGGTCCGGGCGAGCGCCGCCGCGATCGACTGCGCCTGCCGTGCCGGTACGGGGTGCTGCGCCAGCGTGTCGTCTACGAGTGCGGCCACTGTCAGCCCCTCCCCGGCCAGTTCCAACGCCCGGCCCGGCGCCCCGTCCGCCAGTGGTATCAGCGCCGCCCGGTCCAAGTCGGGCGCCAGGCGATCGAGCGCCGCATCCAGGTCGGGGGCGGTCAATGGGCTGAGCCGCAGCAGACGGCACCGGCTACGGATCGTCGCCGGCAACCGGCCCGGCGCGTCGCAGGTCAGAAACAGGACTGCGCGGGCCGGCGGCTCCTCCAGCACCTTCAGCAAGGCATTGGCGGCGTTACGGTTCATCGCCTCTGCCCCGTCCACGACCACGACGCGCCATCCGCCCTCGGCCGGGGTCAGATGGAGAAACGACGGCACGGCGCGGACGGTGTCGACCACGATTTCCGCCCGCAGGCGCTTCTTTTTGTCGTCCCACGTACGTTCGATCGTCAGGAGATCGGCGTGCGAGCCCTCGGCCACGCGGCGGAACAGCGGCAGGGAGCGCTCATGCGCCGGCCGGCCGGCGCCGGCGAATAGGCGGCGGGCAAATCGGTAGGCCAACGTCGCCTTACCAATACCGGGCGGGCCGGTCAGGAACCAGGCATGGTGCATACGGCCCTCGGCGAGGGCTGCGTCGAACGTCGCCTCGGCGGCTTGGTGGCCGAACAGGAACGGGGTTTCGCGCGGGGTCATAGGCCGAGCGCCACGCAGACCAGGGCGTGAACCGCATCCGGCGTGCCATCGGCCGCGATGACCCGGCATCGTCCGGGCTCAGCGGCGGCGATAGCGGCGTAACCGGCGCCGACCCGGGCGTGAAAGGCGGCATTCTGCCGTTCATATCGGTCCAGCGCCTGGGCGCGGGCGGCGATGCGCGTGGCAGCGGTTTCGGGAGTGGCGGTCAGCACGATCGTGATCCCTGGCTGCACCGGCAGTAGCCGGGTCAATGCTGCGATTAGTGCCCGGTCCCCGCCCTGCCCCCATCCCTGGTACGCCATTGTGCTATCGGCAAACCGGTCGCACACGATCCAGCTCCCGGCTGCCAGGGCCGGCAGTATGGTGCGATCGAGATGCTCCGCACGGGCCGCGAAATGTAAGTAGGTTTCGGCGGCCGGTGACCAGTCCTGCGTACCGTCCAGCAACATCGCCCGCAGCGCCTCCGCCCCCGGCGCGCCGCCCGGCTCCCGCGTCAGGCAGGTGGGCGTACCGCGCTCACGCAATGTGCTGGCCAGCATGCGGGCCTGGGTGGACTTGCCCGCACCCTCGCCGCCTTCGAACGTGATGAACAGCGGCTATGAGCCGGTGACGAACCGCGACACGACCGCCGCGGCCCTACCCGGCAGGCCAAGTCGCGGCACGTCCGCCCCCGCGAGCAACGGCATTTCGGCCGGGGGCACGCCCTGGCCCGAAACCGTTAATTTACCCAGCACGGCACCGCGGGTGACGGGCGCTGCCACCGGCTCCGCGAACTCGGCAGCGATACGCGCCGTCCGCTTCCAGGATCGCGGCATGGTCATCACCAGATCCTGACCGCCAACCAGCGGTACACGCGGCTCCGTGCCCAGCCACACACGGGCGCTCTCGACCGAGTCGCCAGCACTGAACAGGTTCACGTTCTCAAACTCGCGATAGCTCCATTCGAGCAACCGCTCACTCTCCTCTGCCCGCTGATGCATGGATGTGAGGCCATTAACAACCACGATCACCCGGCGTCCAGAGCGGATTGCGCTCGCGACCAGGCCGTATCCGCCCTCCTCCGTGTGACCGGTTTTCAGTCCGTCCGCTAGGCCCTTTTGCACAAGTGTGTTGCGGTTCTGCTGATCTATCCCGTTGTAACGAAACGACTTTTCGGCATCGTACTTATAATATTCGGGGAAGTCGGTAATCAGGTGCCGGGCCAGGGTCGCGATATCGCGGCAGGTCATACGCTGCGCCGGGTCGGGCCAGCCGGTACTGTTGCGGAAGGTAGAGTTGGTGAGCCCGAGCTCCCGCGCTTTCCCGTTCATCAGCTCGGCAAACCCCTCCTCCGACCCGGCAATCGCCTCGGCCAGCACCACGCAGGCGTCGTTACCCGATTGAACGATCATGCCGCGGATCAGATCCTCGACCCGGACAGATCCGTTGAGTGGTCCGAACATCTTGCTGCCCTGCATACGCCAGGCTCGCTCACTGACGGGCAGTTCCTGCGCGAGCGCCAGGCGGCCGGATTTCAGGTGACCATAGACGATGTAGGCAGTCATGAGTTTCGTCATGGACGAGGGCGGCATCGGCGTGCTGCCCTCCTTATCGAGCATCACTGAGCCGGTGGTGAAGTCCATTACAAAAGCATATCGGGCCAACGAGTCGAGCGGGCCGAGGGGCGTGACTGCGGGACTACCGACCGGGGCTGGAGGCTGGGCGACGGCGCGCGGGCGCTTTTGCGCATGGGCGGGTAGCGCAGCCAGCAGCGGTGTGGCCAGTAGCGGGGCCGCGAGCAAAGGGCGCCGGGTCAGCATCGTTCTGTCACTCCACTACGATCCGTGCATCGGTTACTCCTGCCGATACCGCCTGGTCCAGCGCCGTATCGGCTGCGGCCGGGGTGGCGTACGGCCCGGCACGCACGGTAAACGTCTCTGCGCGGCCGGTGCCGGATCGTTCAATTCGCGGGGCAACCACAACGAGCCGGTTGGCCTGAAGGCGCGCAAAGCCGATTTGGCCGAATGTGCCCGCACGTAACCAGATTTGGCCGGGGTCGGGTGATCCGGCCTGGGCCCCGCCCTGTATTTGCGTGTCGACTGGCGGAATTGCATCCGGCTGCGGCACCGATCGGCGCAGAGCACCGGGCGCACCGGGCAGCGTTTCCTGGGTCACGCTGGACTGCGGTGTTGCGATCAGGCCGGTGCCCGCCGGCTGCAATGCGTCACGCAGGGCCTGGCTGCGCGCGCCATCGATTTCGATCCGGACGGGGATGGGCTGGTCGGCTAGCCCAAGCAACGCCGCCGCCCGCGCTGAAAGACCGATGACACGCCCAGCCGCCGGGGGACCGCGATCAATCACCCGCAGAGTGACCGAAATCCCCGTATCGAGATTGGTCGCGCGCACCACGGCCGGTAGCTGAAGGGTAGGATGGGAGCCGAGCGGCTGGGCGTCGTCCCAGGCCTCCCCGTCGGCTGCGATCCGTATACCGGTGTGGCGGGCGGCCAGGCCCGTCTCGGTCCCACCAAACCGTTCGGCCGGGTAGCGCCAGGTGCCGGACTGCCGATACGGAAGACCGATCGTGTATACCGGTTTTGCAGGTGGCGGCGTCGCAGTACGGGGAGCGCATCCGGCCAGAGCTGCCGGGACGGTCGCCGCGATCAACAGCCCCCGGAGCATCCGGCCGCCGCATCACCGAGCAGCCCAACCGCGAGCGCATAGAAATCCGATGGGTTGTACCGCCGTAGCGCCCCGAAATTGGCGTACACAAGGTACCCCTCACCTGGCGCCGCCCCGTCCGGCACAACCAATCCGGCCGTCGCGTCGGGGCGGGAGAAACGGCGGCCGTCGTCGCGCATCACGCCGGCCCGCATCCACTCACCCAACGGGCGCTTGTCGTCCCGTCCGCCCGCGATCAGGCCGGCGGGAACCCGCACAGGCTGTCCCCACGGCTCCCCACGGCGCCAACCGTTACGGGCCAGGTAGTTGCCCATCGACCCGAACACGTCCGGCTTGCTGTCCCAAATATCGCGGCGGCCATGCCCCTCGAAATCGACGGCGTATTGCAGATAGGAGCTGGGCATAAACTGCGGCTGGCCCATGGCACCCGCATACCCGCCCGTCAGCCGCGCCACGCTCACGTCACCTGCGTCGAGGATCTTCAGCGCGTTCATCAATTCCTTGCGGAAGTACGACGCACGACGGCCCTCCCAGGCGAGCGTGGTCAGCGCCTCCGTCAGGCGGTAATTGCCCTTGTTGACCCCGAACGCCGACTCAATGCCCCAAATGCCGATCATGGTACCACTATCGACGCCGTATCGGGCCTCAACCTGCTGCAGCAGATTGCGTTCTTCGTTGAAGTGCATACGTGCGGCCTGCAAGCGGCTGGCTGGTAATACCCGTGCCACATATTGTGGCCAGGTCAGGCTGAACTCCGGCTGACGGCGATCGAGCTCGATCACGCGTTGGTTCGGCACCACGCCTACAAAGGCGTCGGTGAGCGTCGCCTCGCGTATGCCCTGACGTCGCGCATCCGCCTTCACGCTCTGAATAAATGCGCCGAAATCCTCCTGGGCCACGGCCGGCGTGGCCGCGACGGTCGCGAGGGCAAGCAGGGTTGTGCGTCGGGTGATCATGCCCGGGTGTGACACGCGCGGGGGTCGGGCTGCAATCATCCGCTGAACTTCCCCGATTTCGGAAAGCCATTCGGCGGCATCCGCCCGGCCTGTCCGCGCGCGCCGAGCCACGGGCCCATCGCCTCCGTCCGGGTCCGATCGCCCAGCTGCCACACCAGCCCGTCGGCGAAGGTGAACACGCGTGCGTCCGCCAGCGCGCCACCCGCATAGCGCTGCAGGGTCACGCCCCCGCCCCGGGTCATGACCGGTAACTGCTCTAGCGGGAACACCAGCAGCTTACGGTTCGTACCGATGACCGCCAGGTGGTCGCCAACGGCCGGCAAACATAGCGCCACCGCGCCACCCGGCGGCACGTTCATGATCTGCTTGCCGGTCCGCTTTTCCGCAAGCAGTTCCCCTGCCGCGATCAGGAACCCGCGGCCCGCGTTGGTGGCCAGCAGGTAGCGCCCGCCATCCTGCCACACGAACAGCGCCGCGATGGTGTCGTCCTGGGCCAGCTCCACCAGAACCCTGATCGGCTGCCCATCACCCCGGCCGCGCGGCAGGTCGCCCGCACGCAACGTGAACGTCCGGCCGTTGCTGGCCAGCAGGCACAGCCGGTCGGTCGTCTGACACGGCATCAGCTGACGCAGGCTATCGCCTTCCTTGAATTTCAACTCGGTGCCATCCGCCACGTGACCCTTTACAGCCCGGATCCAGCCGCGGTCGGACAGGACAATCGTAATCGGCTCCCGCTCGATAAACTGGTCCGGATCGGCCTCGATCAAGTCAGGTACGGCGCCCAGGACAGTACGACGCTTACCAAGCGGGCCATTGCCAAACCGGGTGCGTACATCCGCCAGCTCCTCGCCGATCTGCAGCCGCTGGCGGTCTGGATCGGCGACGAGCGCTGTCAAAGCCGCCTCTTCGGCCACCAAATCCGCGTGCTCCCGCCGCAGCTCGATCTCCTCAAGCCGGCGTAACGCCCGCAGGCGCATGTTCAACACCGCCTCCGCCTGCATATCCGTCAGCTCGAACCGGGTCATCAGCGCCGGCTTGGGTTGGTCTTCGTCACGAATGATACGGATCACGTCGTCCAAATTGAGGAAGACCTTGAGGTACCCGTCCAGCACCGCCAGCCGTCGTGCGATCGCCGCCAGCCGATGCTGCGTACGGCGAACGAGGACGATAAGCCGATGGTCGATCCACGCCTGCAGCACGCCACGCAGCCCCATCACCACTGGGGTCCGGTCGGCGGTCAGCACGTTCATATTGAGCGGAAACCGCTGTTCGAGCGCTGTGCCGCGAAACAGCTGTTCCATCATCACCGCCGGCTCGATCGCGCGGGACCGCGGCTCCAGCACGACGCGAACCAGCTCGGCGCTCTCATCCCGAACGTCGGCGAGAAATGCCAGCTTTTTCTCCTCGAGCAGCGCCGCGATCTTTTCGATCAGGCCATTCTTCTGCACTTGGTACGGGATTTCGGTGACGACCACCGACCATAGACCGTGCTTGCTGCGTTCCACCTCCCACTTGGCGCGGGTCCGAAAGCCGCCCCGCCCGGTTTCGTACGCCAGCAATATGGCCGCTGTATCCTCGACGATCGTGCCGCCGGTCGGAAAGTCGGGGCCGGGCATGTGCACGAGCAATTCGGCAGTCGTGGCATCCGGATTGGCGATCAGATGAAGTGCAGCCGCACACACCTCCCCGGCATTATGCGGCGGAATACTTGTGGCCATGCCAACCGCGATGCCAGCCGCACCGTTGGCCAGCAGATTGGGGAAGCCGCCCGGCAGGACGATGGGCTCCTGCTCCTCCCCATCATACGTCGGGCGGAAATCGACCGCGTCGTCATCGATGCCGGCAAGCAGGAACTGACCGACCTCGGTCAGCCGCGCCTCGGTATAGCGCATCGCGGCCGGGTTATCGCCGTCGATATTGCCGAAATTACCCTGACCCTCGATCAGCGGATACCGGGCCGCAAACTCCTGCGCCAACCGCACCAGCGCGTCATAGACGGATGTGTCGCCGTGCGGATGGTATTTACCGATTACGTCGCCTACGACGCGCGCGCATTTTTTGAAGCCGGATGCCGGGTCTAACTTCAACTGGTGCATCGCGTAGATCAGCCGCCGATGTACTGGTTTCAGCCCATCGCGTACGTCCGGCAGGCTACGCGATACAATCGTGCTGAGCGCGTAGGCCAGATACCGGTCACCCAGCGCCTCGGCCAGGTCGGTGTCGACAATCGTACCGGTCAGGTCATCGGGCATAAATAGAACATATCCTGAACATTACAAAACGCACAAGCGCGCGACCTGATCGGCTAGCATAAGCCGCGCAGGCGGCAGCGGGCGGTGCTGATGGCCAAAAGCGTCCCGCGCCAAGAAGTGCGCGGTCAGCGCCAGGCCGTCGCGCCAAGCA
>JANPPS010000176.1:0-4435 GCA_031428635.1 Rhodospirillales bacterium | reverse complement strand
GGCGATCAGACGAGAGCGGAGATCCTCGGAGAGTGACTTGGCCATGCAAGCTGGCCTCCCTGCCAGCACGCATCTTCAAGCAGACTCCGCCGCGTCGGAGGAAATCCCCTTTCGACTCGGCACGGGCGAAACGTGCTCTAGCCTGTCCGGCAGCAAGGCCCGCCGCCCCAACTTTGGTGCGAGCTATTTCATGCCGTCACGTCCGCCAGCGTTTACGCCATCATTACCTGGCTCCGCTGCGGCGTAGCGAACTCCGTCTAGGATTGGAATTGACCCGGATTGGTGGACGCCCCGATTGCTCTCGCGAGCGGTGTCATTACGCCGAGAACCCGACTGTCATATTCGCCTAAGTTCCGCCGCCAGATGGTCGAGTTCGTCCGTGCCGGGCGCGATCTCCACGATCTAGCCCGCGAGTCCGAACCAACTGCTCAATCGATCCGTGCGTGGGTGGGCAAGGCCGATAAAAAAGAGGGCCGACGGGCTTGAGCCGCGTAGCGGATCACGGTGCTTCCGGACCTGGGTATAGTCGAACGAGCTATCGTCGCGGCGGCCCGGTGATGACCCGGCGCGGTACGGATGCGCGACCGGCGTCGGACCTGGTTGTCCCAACTTCGCGGCATCTTGGCCGGATCGGCTCTGGGTAGCGGACATCACGTATGTGCCGACGTCGGTCGGGTTCCTCTCCCTTGCGGTGGTCCTCGACGTGTGGAGCCGCAAGATCGTGGGCTGGTCGATGGCGAACCATCTGCGGGCCGGGCTGGTATGAGCCGCCTTGGACGCGGCTGTGGGTCAGCGGCGTCCGCGCGACGTGATCCACCATAGCGACCAGGGACGCCAAGGTTACGGCTCTGGCGTTCGGCAAACGCTGTGGTGAGGCTAGCGTGCGGCCCTCGATGGGCTCGGTCGGCGACGTTTACGGCAATGCGATGGCCGAGATCTCGGTTTCGACGCTGAAGGCCGAGCTGCTGAGCCGCCGCCGGTTTGGGTCGCAGGCCGAGGCCCGCATGGCCTGCTTCAGGTATATCGAGGGTTGGCATAACCCGTCGCGGCTGCACTCGGGTCTGGGCTGCCGGTGGCCCAGGAAGCCATACGGAAGGCCGCTCTGGTCCCGGCGTAGCCCGCAAGCCAGACCAGGCAGAACGGCAATCGGCAAACACAGCGTAATCCGTCCACGGAACGCGGAAAGGATCAGACGGCCCGCTAGCTCGGCGTGTCGCAACACGATTTACCCTGGCATTTCTGGCTGCCCAGCGATTCGCGGTTAGGGTCAAGCCAAGGCTGAAACTGAGCAGATATCGATAAGATTGAACTAAACTGCCAAGTTATGCTGCAATGCAATATTTAAGTTATGCTGCAGTGCACTGTAAAACTAGTGAGGAGCCGTTCACACCTGTAATTTCATTTGTTGCCGCTGTGTCCTAAAGCTGGTACAATCACTCCACCGCGATGTGTCCCCGGATCTGGCTAATGGGGTGATTGGCAGAACGGGTCTAAGTGCCGGGCCTAAAAAGGCAGCTGCAATAAGTAGCACCATAACGGGAAGGATCGGACGTGAATTATCGCAAGACTTTACTCGGATGTTCGCTGTTAGCATTGAGCGCATTTGCCAGCGGTCCGGTTCGGGCCAATGATGAGTTGATCAAGATGCAGGGCGACAAGAACCAGTGGGCGATGCCGGCTGGTAACTACGCTAGCCAGCGCTACAGCGCGCTCGACCAGATCAACACGACCAATGCAAGCAAGCTGCACCCGGTCTGGACGTTCTCGACGGGCGTGCTGCGTGGCCATGAGGGTGGCCCGTTGGTCATCGGCGACGTTATGTACGTCCACACGCCGTTTCCGAACAACGTGTTCGCCCTCGATCTGAACGATAACGGCAAGGTCTTGTGGAAGTACGAGCCGCGGCAGGATCCGAGCGTTATTGCAGTCATGTGCTGCGATACTGTGAACCGCGGCGTGGCGTATGGTGATGGCAAAATCATCCTAAACCAGGCCGACGCAACAGTCGTGGCGCTAGACGCCAAGACTGGCAAAGAAATGTGGCGCGTTAAGAATGGCGACGCCGCCAAGGGCGAGACCATGACAATGGCGCCCATGATTGTTAAGGATAAGGTCTATGTCGGCATCGCCGGTGGCGAGTTTGGCGTTCAGGGCCGCTTCACCGCCTACAACCTCAAGGATGGCTCGCTAGCCTGGGATGCCTACTCGGTCGGTACTGACGAGCAGTTGCGCGTCGACCCGGTCAAGACCACCAACATGGGTAAGCCGATCGGCGTAAATTCGTCGCTCAGCACCTGGCAGGGCGACCAGTGGAAGACCGGCGGCGGTAGCACGTGGGGCTGGTATTCCTACGATCCTGCTACGAACCTAATCTATTACGGAACCGGAAACCCCAGCACTTGGAACCCGGTGCAGCGCCCTGGCGACAACCGCTGGTCCATGACGATCTTCGCCCGTGACGCCGATACCGGCATGGCGAAGTGGGTGTACCAGATGACCCCGCATGACGAGTGGGACTATGACGGGGTCAACGAAATGATCCTGGCGGACATCGACGTAAAGGGTAAGCCCACCAAGGCGCTGGTCCATCTCGATCGTAACGGGTTCGGCTACACGCTGAACCGGGAAACGGGCGAGCTACTAGTGGCCGAGAAGTTTGACCCGGCCGTAAACTGGGCGACCCACGTGGACATGGCGACGGGCCGTCCGCAAGTCGTCGCGCAGTACTCCACCCAGGCGCAGGGTGAAGACAAGAACGCCCGCAACATCTGCCCGGCGGCTCTAGGCTCGAAGGATCAGCAGCCCTCGGCATTCTCGCCGCGGACCAATCTGTTCTACGTGCCGACAAACCACGTCTGCATGGATTACGAGCCCTTCAAGGTCTCGTACACGGCCGGCCAGCCTTATGTCGGTGCTACACTGTCGATGTACCCGCCCAAGGGTGATACGAACCTGGGCAACTTCATCGCTTGGGACGCCGGCACGGGTAAGATCGCCTGGTCTCTGCCGGAGCCGTTCTCCGTCTGGTCCGGGGCGCTGGCGACCGCCGGCGATGTCGTGTTCTACGGCACGCTCGATGGCTACCTGAAGGGCGTCGATGCCAAGACGGGTAAGGAACTGTACCGGTTCAAGACGCCGTCGGGGATCATTGGTAACGTCAACACCTACACGCATAACGGCAAGCAATACATCGCTGTGCTGTCGGGCGTGGGCGGCTGGGCCGGCATCGGCATGGCGGCTGGGCTTGCCAAAGACACAGATGGCCTGGGTGCCGTCGGTGCCTATAAGAGCCTGTCGAGCTACACCCAGCTGGGTGGCGTGCTGACAGTATTCGGCCTCGACTAAATCGCTTGCGTAAACCGGCCGTGGCGATGTCACGGCCGGTTCCCTTTGGAGTTTCCCGAAAATGCGCAGTGCGTGTCTTGCCATTCTGGCTTGCGCCAGTTTTAGCCTGTCAATGCCCAGTGCCCTGCGGGCCGAAAACGAACCAGTCTATTCGGTGGAGAACGGCCGGGTGGACCAGCATACCTTCAACGGATACCGTCGCTACAGCGAGTCCTGCCTTCGTTGCCATGGGCCAGACGGCGCCGGCAGTTCCTACGCCCCGAACCTCACGGAGTCACTCAAGGCTTTATCCTACGAGGACTTTGTTAACGTGATTATTAACGGCCGCCAGAACGTGACCAAGGCGCAGAACAACGTCATGCCCTCCTTTGGTCTGGTCGAAGACGTGGCCCTCTACATGGACGATATTTACGGCTACCTGAAAGCTCGCTCCGACGACAAGTTGCCGCGCGGGCGGCCGAAGCGGGTTGACGATGATTAGGCTGGCGCTCGCGATCGTAGTGCTGGGCGCCGTCCCAGCGTACGCCCAACGTGCCGAACTGATCGCCCGCACAGCGCTGCGCGTTTGCGCAGACCCCAACAATCTGCCGTACTCAAACCAAGCCGAGGAAGGCTTCGAGAACCGGATCGCCGCCATCGTCGGTGCCGATCTCGGTTTGCCCGTATCCTACGTCTGGTTCCCGCAAGTGACCGGCTTCGTGCGCAACACGCTGCGCGCCCATGAGTGTGACCTTGTGATGGGCACCGTGACCGGCGACAGCGTTATGGACAGCACCAATCCCTATTACCATACGGGCTACATGATCGTGACCCGCACCGCGGATGGTTTGACGGCCCAGCGGGTCGACGACCCCGCGTTGGCCGGCAAACGGTTCGGCATAATCGCGGCCACTCCACCCACGGATCTGCTTGTGCGGCACGGTCTCATGGACAACGTGCGTCCGTACCCGCTGCGAGTGGACACTCGGATAAGCAACCCACCCCGCGCGATGATGCAGGATTTGCTGGACGGCGCCATCGACGTGGCGTTGGTGTGGGGACCGGCCGCCGGCTACGCGATACAGCACGACCACCTGCCGCTCACGGCCAG
>JANPPS010000175.1:0-7581 GCA_031428635.1 Rhodospirillales bacterium | reverse complement strand
GCAAGAGCACCGTCGGCCGCACCGTATTAAGTCTAACGCCACCTACTTCCGGCGAGGTGTGGCTGGATGGCACCCGCATCGATCAGCTACCCGCGTCGGAGCTGCGGCCGTTGCGGCGGCGTATGCAGGTCGTATTTCAGGACCCGTTCAGCAGCCTCAATCCCCGCATGCGCGTGCGCGACATCATCGCCGAGCCGCTGCGTAATTTCGGGCTCGCGCAGGGCGCTGCGCTGGACGACCGTGTGGCGAAACTGATGGACACCGTGCGCCTGCCACGGGACGCCATGCGCCGCTACCCGCATGAGTTCAGCGGCGGCCAGCGTCAGCGCATCGGCATCGCGCGCGCCCTCGCCCCCGGCGCGGACATCATCGTGTGCGATGAAGCCGTGAGCGCGCTGGACGTGTCGGTCAAAGCGCAAATCGTGAACCTGCTGGCCGATTTGCAGGAGGAGTTGGGCCTCGCATTGCTGTTCATCAGCCATGACCTGGCGATCGTCGAGCATCTGACCCATCGCGTGGCGGTCATGTACCTGGGCCGCATCGTCGAAATGGCAGATCGGGACACGTTGTTCGCCGCACCCGCCCACCCGTACACCCGCGCGCTGCTGAGCGCCGTCCCGCTACCGGACCCGGCCGCCCGCCGGCAGCGCATCATTCTGAAAGGCGACGTGCCCAGCCCGATCGACCGCCCCTCCGGCTGCCACTTCCATACGCGCTGCCCATACGTGTTCGACCGTTGCCGCACGGACGATCCGACGCTGACGTCCCGTGGCCCGACGCAGCAGGCGGCGTGCCATCTGGACGCACTGCCGCCGCTGTAGCCGAACACAACGCGCTGGTTCGGCCGTCAGCGAGGGTAGTGGGTCACAGCCGCTTCATGGCCTCGGTTTGCGGCACACTGACGGGCGGTCCGGCGAGAGGCGCGGCATTCGGCCTTTCCCGTTGCCACCGCTACGCTCCCGAACGCTACACACAATGAAACATCGCACCGAAGCCAGAGAGGCATGTCCGGTTCGAACGCCGTTATGATTGCGCCCCCGCCTATAAAGCCGGATACCCCGAGTAGATGACTGAACCGATAGTGCCATTCATACGCGGGCAAGGCCTGGCCGAGCGTCTACTTATGGTCTTGCTGCTGGCCGGCATCGGTATCGGCTGCGTGCTGGTGCTCCGCCCGTTTCTGTCCGCGATCCTGTGGGGGGCGATCCTGGTTTTCACCACCTGGCCCGTGTTCACCTGGCTGCGGGTCCGGCTACGCGTCGGTGCCCGGGTGGCGGCCGGGATCATGGTGGCCGTAGTCGCGGTTGTGATCGTGCTGCCAATCGCGCTGGTGGCCCCGGCGGGTGCCGATGACGTGAACCAGTTGCGCCAATCGATCGAGGCCGCGTTGTCGGCCGGGTTGCCGGGTGCGCCGGGCTGGCTTCGCGATGTGCCGGTGGCCGGCCCGACGATCGCAGATTTCTGGGACTCCTGGGCCGCGGACCTCAGCGTCGCCGTCGACTTCTTCCGCCCGTATTTCGGCATGATGGCGGAGCAGGGGCTGGGCGTCCTGCTGGGCGTCGCCGGTGGCGTGGCGCAGTTCCTGATCGCGCTGCTCGTTGCGTTCTTTTTCTGGTCGGGGGGCGATGCGCTGGCCATTAGCCTACGTCGTATCCTGAATAGGATCGCGGGTGCGCATGCGGACCGGCTGATCGCGGTGACGGGCGCCACGGTCCGCGGCACCGTGTACGGAATCTTGGGCACGGCAATCGTGCAAGGGCTGCTGACCAGCTTCGGCCTGTGGCTATCGGGTGTGCCGCGGCCGTTGCTGCTGGGCGGTATCGCCGGGCTACTATCGGTCCTGCCGATCGGTGCTCCCGTTATCTGGATACCGGCTACGTTCTGGCTGCTCGGCACCGGTCACACGGCGTGGGGCATCTTTCTGGCGATCTACGGCACGGTCGCCATCAGCGGTAGTGATAACATTATTCGCCCCTATTTCATCGCCCGCGGGGCGCAGCTGCCGTTCCTGCTGACGATTCTCGGCGTACTCGGCGGCGCGCTGGCGTTCGGGCTATTGGGTATCTTCCTCGGTCCGGTGCTGCTGGGCGTCGGTTTTACGCTGGCCACCGAGTTCGAGGGGCCGGACGCGACCGTGGAATGAACGATCCCTTGGCCGTGGCATCAAACCTGCTAGCCTAGCGCCACATGTTCGCCTTTATCCTCTCCCGCATCGCGCAGGCGATCCCTGTGCTGTTGGCGGTCGGCCTCATCGCCTTCGCCATGTTCGCGTTCGTCGGTGACCCGGTCTCGGTCATGCTCGGCACGACTTACACGGCCGCGGAAAAAGCGGCGTTGATCACAAAGCTCGGTCTCGATCAGCCGTTCCTTGTGCAGTACGGGCGATTTATGTGGAACGCGGTCCACGGCGATTTCGGCATCAGCTACCGCCTCGCGCGGCCGGTTATGGAGCTGATCGCCGAGCGTATGCCGGCCACGCTTGAGTTGGCCGGAACCGCGGCCTTCCTGGCGCTGGCGATTGGCGTGCCCATGGGGGTCTACACGGGCATCCACCGCACCGCCGTGACATCCCGGATCTTCATGATTTTCAGCCTTATTGGCGTGTCACTACCCACGTTTCTGATCGGCATCCTGCTCATACTAATCTTTGCCGTTTCACTCGGCGTACTGCCCAGCTTTGGCCGCGGTGACGTCGTGAAGTTCTCGCACTGGAGCACCGGATTTCTCACCATTGGCGGCCTGCGGGCGCTGGTGCTGCCAGCGGTGACGCTCGGGCTGTTTCAGATGACGCTCATCATGCGGCTGGTTCGGTCGGAGATGCTGGAGGTCCTACGCTCTGACTACGTGAAGTTCGCCCGCGCCCGTGGCCTTTCGGACCGGGCGATCAATTTCGGCCACGCGCTGCGCAACACGCTGGTGCCAGTCATCACGATCGCTGGATTGCAAATCGGCGGCATCATCGCGTTCTCGATCGTGACCGAAACGGTGTTCCAGTGGCCCGGAATGGGCCTGTTATTTGTGCAGTCGGTGCAGGTGGCTGACATCCCGGTCATGGCGGCGTACCTGATGATCATCAGCGTGCTATTTGTTGCGATCAATCTGGTGGTGGACTTGTTATACTTCGCCGTCGACCCCCGGCTGCGGGCACGCCGGTAATGTCCCCATTTTCAGTACTGTCGCGCGTGTGGGATAGCGACATAGCGTGGTCGTTCCGGCATTCGCCGATCGCCGTTGTGTCGGCGGTGGTGCTGCTGATCCTGCTGGTGGGTGCGATGTTCTGCACGTGGCTAGCGCCCAGCAACCCGTTCGATCTTGCGAGCCTCAACTTGATGGACAGCTTCAAGCCCCCTGCCTGGGTGAATGAGGGCGGGTGGGACCACGTGCTCGGCACCGATGATCAGGGGCGGGATGTGCTGTCGGGCATCATGTACGGCACCCGCATCAGCTTCGTGGTAGGCGTTTGTGCTGTGCTGTTCGCTGTCTCCGTCGGCATTACGGTCGGCCTGATCGCCGGATACGCGGGCGGCACGGTCGACGCGGTGCTGATGCGGGTAGCCGACGTACAATTGAGCTTTCCCGCCATCTTGATCGCCCTTCTGGTCGATGGCGTGGTCGGTGCTTCATTGTCGCGGGAGGCGCATGAGCAGTCGCAGATCTACGTTTTGATCTTTGCCATCGGCATCAGCTTCTGGCCGCAATTCGCCCGTACCGTGCGGGGATCGACGTTGGTGGAGCGGGGGCGAGAGTACGTCATGGCCGCCCGCGTGATCGGCATTGGCGGCCCGCGCATCATGGCGACGCATATTCTGCCCAACGTCATGGGCCCGGTCCTGGTGATCGGCACGCTGACCCTGGGCCTCGCGATCCTGAGTGAGGCGACGTTGTCGTTCCTGGGTGTAGGCCTGCCGCCGACCCAACCATCGGTTGGCACGCTGATCAGGATTGGCAACGACTTCCTATTCAGCGGCGAGTGGTGGATCACTATTTTTCCGGGAGTCGTGCTGGTGCTGATTGTGCTGTCGATCAATCTGCTTGGCGACTGGCTGCGCGATGCGCTGAATCCTCGCCTTCGATGACACTGCTTTCTGTTCAAAACCTGTCTGTCGAGTTTCCGACTCGGCGCGGCCGTCTGCTGGCGCTGGACGGCGTGGGGTTCGACATCGAAGCGGGGGAAATACTCGGGGTCGTTGGCGAAAGTGGCGCTGGAAAGTCGCTTACAGGTGCGGCCATTATTGGATTGCTGGAGCCTCCGGGGCGCGTGTGCGGGGGGCAGATTCTGCTGAATAACAACCGCATCGACACGCTACGTGGTGAGGCGATGCGGCACATTCGCGGCAAGCAGATCGGCGCGATCTTCCAGGACCCGCTGACGACACTGAACCCGCTATACACCATCGGCCGGCAGCTGACGGAGACGATACAGACCCACCTCGGCCTGTCCGACCGCGACGCCCGTGCGCGCGCGATCAAATGGCTGGAGGAGGTCGGCATCCCCGCTGCCGCCCAGCGGATCGACAGCTACCCGCATGAGTTCTCGGGCGGGATGCGGCAACGGGTCGTGATCGCGCTGGCGCTATGTGCGGAGCCGAGGCTGGTGATTGCGGACGAGCCGACGACGGCGCTCGACGTGTCGATCCAGGCGCAGATTATCGCGCTGTTACGGGCCCTGACACGGGACCACGGCACGGCGATCATGCTGGTAACGCACGACATGGGCGTCATTGCCGAAACGGCGGACCGGGTGGCCGTCATGTACGCCGGCCGCGTGATCGAGATCGGGCCGGTGCGCGACGTGATCCAGAATCCGTCCCACCCGTACACGGCCGGGCTGATGGCCAGCATTCCGGCCCTCGATCGGCGGCTGGAGCGGCTGGCGCAGATCGATGGGGCCATGCCGCGGCTGACGGCCATTCCGCCGGGTTGCCCGTACAACCCGCGTTGCCCGCGCGTATTCGATCGCTGCCGGGTGGAACGGCCGGAGATGATACCGGCCAATGCCACGACCGCTGCCTGCTGGTTGTACGCATGACCGACCTGGCGCCCAGCCCCAGCGTTCTTCAAGCCACCGCCGTCAGCCGCCATTTCGACGTCTCGCGCCCATGGCTACAGCGAACTCTGGCGCGGGAGGGTAAGCGCACGCTGCGCGCCGTCGACGCCATCAGCTTTGCCATCGCCCGCGGCACGACCCTGTCTTTGGTCGGGGAGAGTGGCTGCGGTAAGAGCACCGTCGCCCGCCTGGCCGTCGGCCTATACACGCCGACGTTGGGTGAGATGGTGTTCGACGGTGTGCCCCTGTCCACCGCCCGCGCCCAGCCAGCGTTGCGGCGGCGCATGAACATGATCTTCCAGGACCCATACGCGTCGCTCAACCCACGTTGGCGGGTGCGGGACATCGTAGCTGAACCGATCCGCGCGTTCGGCATCCTGCGCGGTACCCGCGATATCACCGACCGCGTCGGGCAGTTGCTGTCCCAAGTAAACCTCACGCCCCGCGATGGTGAAAAGTTCCCGCATGAGTTCAGTGGTGGCCAGCGCCAGCGCATCAGCATTGCCCGCGCGTTGGCCAGCGAGCCGGAGTTCCTGGTGGCCGACGAACCCACCAGTGCGCTGGATGTGTCGGTGCAAGCACAGATCCTGAACCTGATGCGTGACCTTCAACAGCGGCTGGGGCTGACCTACCTGTTTATCAGCCACAACCTGGCCGTCGTGCGCCACATGTCGGACCAACTCGGTGTCATGTACCTGGGCCGCATCGTTGAAATCGGACCCGGCGAAGACGTGTTCCGCCAGCCGCTACACCCGTACACGCGCCTATTGTTGGACGCGATCCCCGACCTGTCGATGACCGGCAAGACCCGGCACGTGGTTGGTGGTGAGGTGCCTAGTCCGATCGATCCACCCAGCGGCTGCCCGTTTCACCCGCGTTGCCCGTTGGCGCGCGATCGCTGCCGGGTTGATCGGCCGGAGTATACGGCGGCGGGCGCGTCTTTAGTGGCGTGTCACGCCGTTGCAGAGGGATGGTCGTGACCCGGTTCGTACTGGCGACGCTATTATTGGCGGGCGTGGCGCACGCCGAGACGGTCCCCCAGTTTTGGAACAAGATGGACCGCGAATATGTCGAGGCACCGCACACAGGGCAGCCGGACCACGACTTTGCAATGACGATGGTGCCGTTATACCGCGGTGCTTACGACATGGCGCTTGAGTACCTCCGCACCGGGCGCGACGCGGCGTTGCGGGCGCAGGCACAGCGAATTGTGACGCAGTCGCAGGACACCGTGCGCTTCCTGCGCGGATGGCAGGCGCGAGGGGCGGGAACACCACAGAAGTAGACGACGGGGAGCCGCCACCGGTTTATCGGCGGAAAGGACGAATTAGCTGGCGCGCGAGCCCGGCCGGAAGCTTGTCGTCGACGCCGTAGCTTGTCGGCCAACCACGGGGCAGGTGGAATGTGCCGAATAAACGGTCAAGGCAGGGAAGCATTGCTGCGTAGTTTCGGTCGCGGTGTTCGTCATTGGTGTGATGCCAGTGGTGAAAGGCCGGGGTTGCAATCAAGCTTTCGATTGGGCCCATGCGCAGCCGGACGTTGGCGTGGATGAGAAATCCCCATGCGGTACTGATGACGATGAACAACGCCACCACAATGCTCGGCGTCCCGTCGGCAGCCTGCGTGAGGCCGAGCATGTGTAACGGGATCAAGCCGCAGAGCCGGGTGAAGACCATATCTACCGGATGAGCTCGGGTGTTAACGAGCCAGTCGATCTGCTCGGCGCTGTGGTGGACAGCGTGAAATCGCCAAAGTGCGGGGATTTCATGTGTCCAGCGATGGCCCCAGTAGAATCCCACCTCGCCGACGATCACGACCGCGACCAGGTGCAATGCGGGCGGCCAATGCCCGACCCAGTTGTAGTAAGTCTCTGGCAATAGGAAATGAACTGTCCCGGCCAGCACAGCGGATGGAATGACGAGTATCGCACTTGGTGCCAAGCTGTTTAAAAAATAATAACCGATATCTGACCAAATTTCGGCACGAAATACTCTTTTTGGATGAAGTGCCACAAGTCGTTCGATCGGAATAAAAACGATGGCGAGGATTGCAAACCACAGCAAAAGCCGGGCGAAATCGATCGTAATTGGCCTTATCTGTTCGAACACGTCAAACGACCTCATAGTCAAAGCTCTTAGTCGCGAACTAAGCGGCTAAGAGCTTTGAACGGCTGTGGAGAAACCTCAGTATTGCATTGTCTGAAGCACGAATATTAGATCGCTGAACGTATCGATATCTTGGACCCGCGGTACCGACGGCGAGCCAATCCCGCCAAAGCAAGGCCGGCCGTCACCACACAAAGCGTGGCTGGTTCGGGAACAGCCTGGGTGATCGACACACCGTCGAGCAATGCTATCGGAGGGGCGCCAGCCGGCGTGCCGGCAGATAGAAACGTCAGGACTTCGCTGGCACTAGTCGCCGTAAACCTGTATTTCTGGAACATCCACGGAACAAATCCCATACTTGTATTGGAAATGATGTCGGTAGTAACTGAGAGGTCGCCACCGACTTGAACCTTCAGCGAGTCGGTCGTC
>JANPPS010000174.1:0-8818 GCA_031428635.1 Rhodospirillales bacterium | reverse complement strand
GCAGGAACGGGTGAAGCGCGACTACACCCTGCTATCGGCACCGATCAGCGTGGGCTACGACGGCATCGGCGCGGCCGCGACGCTGGATCCGGTGCAAGGTGTAAAGGCGCAAGCCAGCGTCGCGCCCACGATCGACCTCGGTGCCCGCGGTGGTCAGTTTACGGTGCTGCAGCTGGGCGGGTCCGCATACATCGATCTGGTGTCGCCGGGTCAGACGGTGCTGGCGCTGCGGGCCCTGGGCGGGCAGGTCGCGGGCGCCGACGCGCTGCGGCTACCGCCCGATCAGCGGCTGTACGCGGGCGGGGGCGGGACGGTGCGCGGCTATCGCTACCAGTCGATCGGTCCGCGGTTTGCCAGTGGACGGCCGGTGGGTGGCACGTCGCTGCTGGCCGGCACGGTCGAGTTGCGGCAGCGCTTCGGCAATTTCGGCGCGGCTGCCTTTGTCGACGCAGGGCGGGTGGGCGGTGGCGGTAATACCAGCCATAGCAACGGGTTGAAGGTCGGCGTCGGCGTGGGCGCCCGCTACTACACGGCGATCGGGCCGATCCGCGTGGACGTGGCGCTACCGCTGAACAAGGAACACGGCGACGATGCGTTCGAGGCCTACATCGGCATCGGCCAAGCCTTTTGATGCGGTGGGTTGGCCGCATCGCGCTCGCAGTCGTCGCCGTGCCGCTGCTGCTTGTGCTGCTTGTGCTGCTTGTGCTGGTGGCGCTCAACACCGGTCCGGGGCGCCTGGCACTCGAGGCCGCGGTGAACCGCCTGACGCCCGCCCGGATCGAGGGCCTGTCCGGCCGCTTCCCCGACCGGCTCCGCCTGGCGCACCTGACGGTTGCGGACGCAAAGGGGCCATGGCTCGACGCGCGTGATATCGCGATCGACTGGACGCCAAGCCGCTTGCTGAGCCGGTGGGCGAGCGTGCAGTCGCTGTCCGCCCGCGAACTGACCCTGTCCCGCCTGCCGACCAGCGACGCCGCCGCGTCCTCAGCCAGCGGCGGCCCGCCCAGCTTGCCCGTCCGCGTCCAGATCGAGGCATTGTCTGTGCCAACGGTACGCGTGGATACGGCCGTGGCCGGGATCGCCACAACAATGGCTGTGGAGGGTCAGGTGGACCTACTAAGCCTCAAATCCGGCACCGGGACGCTGACGCTGACCGGGATCGACCGGCCCGGCCGGTACGCGCTGACGGGGTCGGCCAAGCCGGACCTCGCCCTGCGGCTGTCGCTGGATGAGGCGGCGGGGGGGCCGCTGGCGCAGTTGGCCGGCCTGCCATCCGGCGCGATCGGGGCTTTGGCGACGCTCGTTGGTCCGGCCGACGCGGCCGCGCTGGTGGCGGACGCAACGGTCGGTCCGCTGACTGCCCACGTTGCCGGGACGCTGAATATACCGGGGCAGGCCGTCGATGGAACCGTGCGGGTTACCGCGCCATCGATGACTCTGGCCGGCGTGGGCTGGGACAGCGCCATGCTGGACGCGACCGTTCGCGGGCCCTGGGCAAAGCCGGGCGGCACGGCGCGGCTGCGGGCGGCGGCAGTACGGGCGACCGGGGTCACGCTGCGGTCGCTTACGGCCGACGCGACGGCGCCCAATCCGGGGCAAGTCACGCTGGACGCCACCCTGGACGGCCTGACGCTCGCCGCGGCGCCGGGCCTGTTCGACGGCGTCCCAGTGCACGCAATCATTGCGGCCGAGCTGACTGGGTCCCGCCCGGTACGGTTCTCCATCGATCATCCCGTCCTGACCCTGACTGGTGAGGCGCAGACGGCTGGTACTGTGTCCGGCACCGCCACGCTCATTTTGCCGGCGCTGGATCGGCTGGCGACGCTGGCGGGCGTGGCCCTACAGGGACGGGCGGACCTGAAACTGCAAGGCACGCAGGTACAGGGCGAACCAACGCGGGCGACGGTGGACGGGACAGTGGCGATCACGTCCGGCACACCCTACGCAGCGCTACTGGGCCCGGCCGCGACCATTGGCCTGACGGTCGAGCAGACCGGTGACCGTATCGCCCTGCCACGGCTGATGCTGGATGGACGCACGCTGCACGTGGCCGGCAGCGGCACTCTCGATCAGGGCGCAATCGACGCGACCGTGCGTGCGACGCTGACGGCGTTGGGCGTCGTGGCACCGGGCTGGACAGGTGCGGTGACGGTGGACGCCACCGCGCACGGCCCAACCGACGCGTTTGCGGTGCAGGGGCGGGCCCAGGGTACGGTGGGAGCGCCGGGGCAGCCGGCCGGGCCGATCACGGCGACGATCGACGCAACCGGCCTCCCCGGCGCACCGGCCGGTCAGGTGACAGCCGACGGCACGCTGGCCGGGTCGCCCCTGCACGTTCAGGCGGCACTTGCCCGAAAGGGCGCAGACTCGACCGTCACGATCGATCGCGCCACTTGGAAATCGGTGCGCGCGGCTGGAATGCTGCAGCTGACACCGAAGCGCGAGGGCTCTGCCACGATGGAGATCGGATCGCTGGCGGACCTCGCCGCGCTAGGCCGCGGGCCGCAGGCGTCGGGCCGGGCGGAGGCGCGGGTCACGCTGACGCCGGACGCCGCCCGGATCGACGCGACCGTGCAAGGCCTGGCCGTCCAGGGATTAAGCGTCGGGCGGGCAGAGCTGCAGGGGCGGGTGACCGGGTTGGACCGGCGGGTGCTGGCGGCCCCGCTGACCCTGGTTGGCGTGGCCGCCGGCACGATCGGCGGGCGCGCGCGGATCGAGGCCAATGGCCCGGCCACCAACCTGGCGGTCCATGCGGCTGGGTCGGGCCAGGCGGCCGGGGCACCGGCGTCGTTCGACGTGCGGGCCACCGTCGATCCGCAGGGCAAGGTCGTTCGGCTGACGGAGGCGCAGGCGACGGCGCGCGGTGACACGCTGCGGCTCGCGGCTCCGGCCACGCTGCGCCTCGCGGACGGGATCGTCGTCGACCGGCTACGTTTGACGGCCCGGACGGCGGAGCTGGATATCGCCGGGCGGCTGGGCCCGACGCTCGACGCCACCGCCCGGCTACGCGCATCGGGGGCGGCGCTGGCGTTAGTGCCCGGGTTGTCGGGTCAGGGCACCATCAGCCTAGACGCGGCGGTGACCGGCACGACGGCCGCCCCGCGCGGGACCGTCCGGCTGCAGGCCATGGGTTTACGGGCGGACGCTGCGCCGGAAGTCCCGCCTCTGACGCTGAACGGCACCGCGCAACTGACCGGCGATGGGGCGCAGGTCGACGCGCGGGCGCAGGCCGGGTCCGCCACGCTGACCGCCGCCGGGCGCGTGCCGATCGGCGCCGGTCCGCTCGATGTACGGGTGGCGGGGGCGCTCGATCTGACGCTGCTCAACCCTATCCTCGGTGCCCAGGGGCGGCGGGCGACGGGGCGATTGACGCTGGATGGCCGGGTCGGCGGCACCCTGACCACACCCACGCCCACCGGTACGGCGACGTTGGCGGGTGCGTCGATCGACGACTTTGCGCAGGGGCTGCGGATCAGCGGCATCGCGGGCACCGTGCGGGCGGACGGCGACGTGGCGCGCATTACGGGCCTCGTGGGCCATGCGGGGCAGGGGACGATTACGGTCAATGGCACGGCCGGACTCGGTGGTGCGCTGCCGCTCGACCTCACGATCCGGCTGCGTGACGCGCGCCCGTTGGCGTCCGACCGCATCACCGCTGACCTCGACGGCGACGTGACCGTGCGGGGTCCGGCCGCCAGCCCCAGCATTGCCGGCACCGTCACCGTCCGCACCGCCGAGCTGCGGGTACCCGACAGCCTGCCGGCCAGCGTGGCCACCCTCAATGCCCGCCGCCCCGGCGACCGCCCGCCCCCGCCTGCCGCGCCCGCGAGCCCCATCGCACTCGATTTGCGCATCGTCGCACCCGGCGCCGTGTTCGTCCGCGGCCGCGGGCTCGATGCGGAGGTGGGCGGCTCGCTACTCATCCAGGGCACGGCCGCGGTGCCGGCCGTAACCGGCGGGCTCATGCTACGGCGGGGCACGCTGAATGTGGCCGGGACCGTGCTGACGTTCACACGCGGCCGGGTCGGGTTCGACGGCACCGGGCTATCGGGTAAGATCGACCCCACGCTCGACTTCGTGGCCACCAGCATGACTGCGGCCATCACGGCCAGCGTCAATGTGGGCGGCTACGCAAGTGCGCCTAAGATCACGTTCAGCAGCGTCCCCGACCTGCCACAAAGCGAGGTGTTGGCGTACCTGCTGTTCAAACGCAGCGCGCAGGAACTAGGGCCACTGCAACTGGCGCAGATCGCCGCCGCCATCGCGCAACTGACAGGCGTGGGCGGCGGGGCCGATCCGCTCGGGCGTGTGCAGCGCGGCCTAGGGCTCGATCGGCTATCGGTCAGTAGCGGCAGCGGCGCCACCACCGGCACCAGCCGCGGCCCAGCGGTCGAGGGCGGGCGATACGTGGCGCCCGGCGTCTATATCGGCGCAAAACAGGGCCTGAGTGGTAACCAGACCGCAGCACAGGTGCAGATCGACCTGGCACCGGGCCTGAAGGCGCAAACGGAGATCGGCACGGGTGCCGGCGGCAGCTCGGTCGGGCTGAGCTATGAGTTCGAGTATTAACCTGCTTTAACGTTCCAAAAGTCGTGAGGAGCGATCCATGTTTGCACGCGTGCTGGCTGTCGTAGCCTGCCTGGCCACGTCCGGAGTGCAGGCCCAGGAGCGGCTGCGTATCGGCGTGCTGACAGACGAAACCGGGCCCTATGCCGACAGCGCCGGCCCAGGTTCGATCGCCGCGGCGGAGATGGCGGCGCGTGATTTCGGCGGCACGGTGCGGGGCCGGGTGATCGAGATCGTGCATGCCGACACCTTGAACAAGCCTGACGTGGCGGCGGCGATTGCGCGCAAGTGGTTCGACAATGACGGGGTCAGCGCGATCGTCGACCTGCCGGTCACCCCGGTGGCGCTGGCGGTGCAGGAGATTGCCAAGCAAAAAAACCGCACCGTCATGATTACGGCTTCGGCGGCCAGCGAGCTCACGACCAAGTACTGCAGCCCCGTCAGCACGCACTGGGCGGACGACACGCATGCGCTGACGGCTGGGACGGCGCGCGCGTTGCTGGCCGGCGGCAACGACACGTGGTTCTTCATTACCGTGGACATGGCGTTCGGCCTGGCGTTGGAACGCGACGCGACCGCGATCGTGACCGCGGGCGGCGGCCGGGTGCTGGGCACCGCGCGTTATCCGCTCGGCACCACCGACTACGCATCGCTACTGCTGCAGGCGCAGGCGTCGGGCGCCAAGGTGGTGGCACTCGCCAGTGTCGGCGGGGACCTAGTGAACCTATTGAAACAGGCCAACGAATTCGGGCTGCGCGACAGCGGCAAGCAGGTCGTGGCCGGGTTCCTGACGTATATTCAGGACATCAACGCCCTCGGGTTGGCGGCAACGCAGGGGTACACCTTCACCGAGGGATTTTACTGGAACCAGAACGAGGTGGCGCGCGCCTTCGCCCAGCGGTTCTTCTCGATCCGCCAGGCGATGCCCAGCAAGAACCACGCGGAGATCTACACAGCCGTCACCCACTACCTGCGTGCGATTGAGGCGGCGGGAACCGACGAGGCCGTCGCCGTGAACCGCGCGATGCGGGAGCGTCCGCTGAATTATTTCGGCCACCCAGCCACCGTCCGCAGCGATGGCCGCGTGCTGTTCGACGTGGAGCTATGGCAGGTGAAGACCCCGGCCGAGAGCACGGAGCCGTGGGACTACTACACGCCGGTTCGGACGATCCCGGCGGCTGAGGCGTTCCTGTCCATCAATCGCGAGGCGTGCGGGGGTTAGTCGTTACCCACGGATCGGGGAATACGGCGGCGGTCTACCGCCTGTCCGGGGCGAAACGCTTGCACGGGCCAATACGCTTACACGGGCCGGTCAGCGTGGCTGTTACGCCAGCAGTGTCGCCATCCGGCGCAGCGCCATGGCGTATCCCTCCGTCCCGAACCCAGCGATCGCACCGTCCGCCCGGGACGAGACGTAGGAGTGGTGCCGGAATGCCTCCCGGCGATGGACGTTGCTGATGTGGACCTCGATCACCGGGCCCTCGAACGCCAGCAGCGCATCGAGGATGGCCACGGACGTGTGGGTGAACGCGGCCGGGTTGATGATGATGCCGGCCGCATTCTGACGGGCGTCGTGAATCCAGTCGATAATTTCGTACTCGCGGTTGGACTGTTCGAAACGCACCGTCAGATCGAGTGTCGCTGCCAACGTGTGTAGGCTCGCCGCGACGTCGGCCAGAGTCTCCCGCCCATAAATCTCCGGCTGGCGCAGGCCCAGCAGGTTGAGGTTGGGACCGTTCAGGACGGAAACGGTGCGGTTCATGCCGAGTTCTTCATTAGGCCGAGTTTGCACGGTGCCGGCGGCCACGCCAAGGCGGAACCCGAGCCAACGCGCTACCGGAGGCTTTCGGCCATTCCACTCGGTCTCATCGGTTGAGTAGCCGTCAATCGAGCGGCGGGCGTGTAATCATGAGCTATTCCAACGCCGCGGTTAAGAACGAACTGAGCCAGATGGAGGCGTACCCGGAACGGCACGAGCCGATGACAAAGGAGCGCGCCCAGCCGACCGCCCGGCTGGATCGGCTGATCGCCAGACATGGCACCAACGCGTCATTGGCGACGGAGGCCGAAACCGGCTTGGTCGCAACGGTTGGTGGCTTCGTGCATTTTAGGTCGCCGGATGAGAGGCTGTTCGCGCTAGGCCAAGCGGCTCGGGCGACCGATTGCGTGGCCGTGCTGCAGCCGTGGATAACGAAGGGGATGGCATTGTTGAATGCTATTTTACAAGGCGTCCGTTTGAGCCGGGCGTCCCGTTTTAAGATGCCGACCGCCTAACCCGAAGGTCCGGCCGCGCGAGCAGCCCCGCGCTGAGCGCCGTCCCTAATCCCGGCCCGTCCATCGGATACACAAACCCGTCCCGGATGACCGGCAGTTCCGTCACCAACTCCTTGTACCAGCCGGTGTAGGCCGCCCGCACGCTCTCCTGAATAAGCGTGTTCGGCTGGCTGAAACTGGCGTGCACGGCCGTGACAAACCCGACCGGCCCGATGCAGTCATGCGGCGCGAACGGCCGGTGATACGTGTCGGCCATGGCGGCGATCTTGCGCCCCTCGGTCAGCCCGCCCGTCCAGCACAGGTCGGCCATCACGACGTGCATCGCGTCCCGGTCCAAGTACTCCTTGAACGCGAACCGCGTGCCGAGGGTCTCACTGGCGCAGGTCCAGACGGGTGTGCTCCGCGCGAACTCCGCCAGGGCCTGCGGCGAGTTCATGCGGATCGGGTCCTCGAACCACGTGGGTGCGAACGGCTCCAGACGGCGCGCCAACTGCATGGCCATGGGGAGGTTCCATAGGGAGTGGAACTCCACCATGACCTCCATCGCGTCCCCGACGGCGCGGCGAATTTGTTCGAACGGGCGTAACGCCGCATTCAGCTCGGGCACCGTGATGTGGGCGCCGTGATTGGCGATGGCGGCCGGGTCGAACGGCCAGATCTTCATGCCCGTGATACCCTGGGCCAACAGGCTTTCGGCCAGCGCGCCGGCGTCGGTCATGAACGCATCCAGGTCCTCGTACGGCCCGGCATCAGCGTGCTCGTTCCAATTCGACACGGGTTTGATCTGCGCCGTACGGACGTATCGGGTGCCGGCGCACGTGTTGTAGATACGCTGCCGGTCGCGGCACAAACCGCCCAGCAGTTGGTGCACCGGCTGCCCGGTCACATGGCCCAGCAGGTCCCATAGCGCGATGTCGATTGCCGACGCCGCCCGCGTTTCGACGCCGGTGCTGGCCTGCGCCATGGGCAGGTTCAGCATTTCGCGGTGCAGGAACTCGATCCGCAACGGGTCCTGACCCAGCAGACGGGCCGCCAACGTGTCGTGGATGTGCGCCTCGACGGCTCCCGCGCCGTAGAACGTCTCACCAAGGCCCGTCACACCCGCGTCGGTGTAGACGCGGACCCATAGGATGTTGGCGTATTCGTCCGTGCGCAGCGTTTCGAGCGCGGTGATCCGCACATTAGTGCCCGCGGAGGATTTGACTCAAAAACAGTTGGAGACGCTCGGTCTGCGGGTTTTCAAACAGGGTGTTGGGCGGACCCTGCTCCACGATCTCACCGCGGTCCATGAACACGACGCGGTCGGCGACCTGACGGGCAAAACCCATTTCGTGGGTGACGCACACCATCGTCATGCCGTCCTGGGCCAGGCCGATCATGGTGTCCAGAACCTCCTTGATCATCTCGGGATCGAGGGCTGATGTCGGCTCATCGAACAGCATGATCTTGGGCTTCATGCATAGCGCACGCGCGATGGCCACGCGCTGTTGCTGACCACCGCTGAGCTGGCCCGGGTACTTGCTCGCCTGCTCCGGGATCTTGACCCGGCGCAGATAGCTCATTGCCAGCTCCTCCGCCTCAGCCTTCGGCATTTTCCGCACCCAGATCGGCGCCAGGGTGCAGTTTTCCAAAATCGTCAGGTGCGGGAAGAGGTTAAAACTCTGGAATACCATGCCGACTTCGCTGCGAATGGTATCGAGCGCTCGCAAATCATCCGTCAGCTCCGTCCCGTCGACGACGATCCGGCCCTCCTGATGACTCTCCAGCCGGTTGATGCAGCGGATCATCGTGCTCTTGCCCGAGCCCGACGGGCCGCAGACGACAACCTTCTCCCGATGACCGATCGTGAGCGAGATGTCGCGCAGCACATGCATCGTGCCGTACCATTTGTTCACATGATCCAGCACGATGGCCGGGGGTTCGTTCGATCGTGAAGGCTGCAGAGCGGTTTGGCTCATGGACACGTTCCCTTATCGCC
>JANPPS010000173.1:0-2394 GCA_031428635.1 Rhodospirillales bacterium | reverse complement strand
CCATCGTGATTGCCGTCATGACCGTCGTCATTGGCACGCTCTTTGTGCCGGGTGGTACCCACAAGAAAGACATCTTCGCCGGCGACATGGATCGTAAGTAATCTCGAATGCCTGGCAACGGTCTCATTGGGACCGTTGCCCGGTTTTTTACGTTGCAACAGGCTGCTCGAAAAGCTGCGTGCTCGGTATGCTCCCGAAGATCAAGGTTCGCTGTACTGCACTTGAATCGTGACGACCAAGAAGCCGAAGTCACCTGCAACTCCTGTTCTACGCGCTTTTAGCGGAGGAGACCCCGTCTGACCGACCTTGTGCTTTCGCAACTGACCGATCTGTTTCGTATTGGTTTGATCATTGCCCTTGTGGTCACGATGCGCAGAACGGCTGCTGTGACGGGTCGCGTCGTTCCACTGGCGTTGGGCGTGGTGTTCGTGGCCGTCATGCTCCCATCCACCATGCCGAATCACTCGGTAGGGCTTTACGACGCCGTCCTGGCAGGATTGGTTTCTAACCTAATCCTAGTGGTATCCATGCTCGCCCTTGCGAAGCTAGTCGAACGACTGCGTCGCTGAGGTCGTTTGCATTAGATTTCAACCGTTGGCAAAGCTAAGTCCATTAGGCTGCTGGACCGTATTTTTCACGACCTTGAGTAGGCGACTCTGGCCGGCTTCGTCAATCGACCAGTTTTAGTCGCTGGGCACGCACATATTCCTCGCAACTTACCCCGCGGAGTCGTTGCCAACCGCGGCGATTCGGTAGTGCGGAGACGGTTGGCCCGCGGACAGGTAAGCGTTCACAGGTCCGGCAACTCACTGAGCGGACGTTGTTATTTGGTCAACCGCGCCTATGCCCTGTATGCCAAGTCGTAGGCGGAGTGGGGTTTGGCTGTCTTAGCATCAGGCGGGGTGTTTGTGACTTTGGCGGTGTCAGGCAACTTAGAGGCTGGCTTACTTGGCCGGTTGCCCGCCAAGTGATGATGCCGCAGGCCAAGTGCAGCAGTCCGAGGTAGTTGAGACCTTTTCGGCCGAGCGCACCGTCAAGCCGCAGAAGCGATTGACCCGGCCGTGTGTGCGTTCAACCACCTAACGGCGGGCGCGTGCATCGACCTTGCGCTCAAGGTATCGTGAAGCTTCCCCCCGGGCTCGGATCTGGGCCGTGAAGCCTCACTCGGCCACCAGTGAGCGGGCCTTGCGAACTTCGTAGCCCATGTTCATGCACAAGCCCCGGGTCTTTGTAGCCTCTGGTTCGGGGCGGTCGAGTTCGATCGCTGCGAGGCTAGGTGCGGTCAGCCTCATGTCATGGCGGTCTGAGGTGTCCATCGCCTTTCGCCTTTCAGAGGGCGGCGCTCATCCCGCCGTGGTTTGCTGAATCGCTTGCTTGCTGATCCAGTTCTCTAGGAACAGTATCGATACCGAGCTTGGGTCAGCTGGCGCTTGGATGACAATCCATGCCATGGGGACTTTGCACGAGCGCAGGCTCTGGCGTCGCACAGGGGCGCTGACGGCAGGGCTGCTGGGCTGCTGGTTGTTGGTGGCGCTGGCCGGGCCGTGGTTCGCAAGATACTTTGATGGCATGACCTTCGGCGGTTTCCCGGTCGGGTATTGGCTGGTGGCACAGGGCGCGTTGCTGGCGTTCGTGGCAATCGTGGTCGTCTATGCCTTGCGCATGGACCTCATCGAGGCCGAGAGGCGCGCGGCCCCCGATCAGGATCCGCAGCCCAGCGCGGGACCCGGCCCGGCCGCCACGTGAGCCGGCCGCGAGTCGTGCAGCACGGGCCGGCACTGCGCGGCGCTGTCGCTCCCGGCCGGGTTTACCGCTGGTTCATGCTGGGGTTTGCCGCGCTCATAGGCGGCATGGCGCTCGCCGAGAGCCAGGGGCTTGCGCAGGGATGGATCGGTGCTGCCTTCCTGCTGGCCACCGTCCTGATGTATGCCGGCATCGGGTTTCGCTGCCGTACTGCCAATGCCGACGAATACTTTGTCGCCGGTCGGCGCGTGCCGGCGATGTACAACGGCCTGGCTACGGCGGCCGACTGGATGTCGGCAGCGTCGTTCATCGGCACCGCAGGGGTCCTGTACCTACAAGGCTTTGTCGGCCTGGCCTACATCCTGGGCTGGACCGGCGGCTTCTGTCTCGTGGCGCTGTTGCTGGCGCCGTACCTGCGCCGGTTCGGGCAGTACACCATCCCCGACTTCCTGGGCGCACGCTATGGCAACGGCTTGCCCAGGCTGATAGGCGCGGTGGCCGCCTTGGCGGTTTCCTTCGTCTACGTTGTGGTGCAGCTCTACGGTGTCGGGCTGATCACCTCGCACCTCACCGGCTTCAGCTTCGAGCTGGGCATCTTCGTCGGGCTGGGTGGGGTGCTGGTCTGCTCGTTCCTGGGAGGCATGCGCGCGG
>JANPPS010000172.1:0-10003 GCA_031428635.1 Rhodospirillales bacterium | reverse complement strand
GGCTGTCCTTTTCCACTTCGGCGATGATCACGCCCTTCTGACCCGGCGCCAGGTTCATTCCCTGGCGCGCTGCATCATTAAGTGGCGCCAAGGCTAGCCCCAACTTCGGACCCGCCTCGGCCGGTGCGGATTGCGCCGCGGCGGTTTCGTTCGGCTGCGTCGCGATCGCGACGCTCAGGGTCTTGTCCTGCCCATTACGGCGCACCGTCATCTGCTGATCCGAACCGGAATGCAGGGCCGCCACCATCTGGGCCAGTGCACGCGGGTCTTTTACCGCCTGCGAACCGAGCTTGGTGATCACGTCACCCGGCTGAACACCGGCGGACGCTGCCGGACTATCATTCTGCACCTCGGCCACCAGCGCGCCGGTCGCATCCGGCAGGTTCAACGCCTTTGCCATCGTCGGCGACACCGGCTGCGAGGCCACGCCCAACCAGCCACGCTCGACGCGTCCGCCCGTCTCCAACTGGCCCACGACCTGCTTCACGACGCTAGACGGGATCGCGAACCCGATCCCGACACTGCCACCTGACGGCGAGTAGATCGCGGTGTTCACGCCGATGACCGTGCCGTCTTGCGCAAATAGCGGGCCGCCGGAATTTCCGCGGTTGATCGGCGCATCGATCTGCAGGAAGTCGTCGTACGGCCCCTCGCCAATCTGGCGGCCACGGGCGGACAGGATACCGGCGGTCACGGTGCCACCCAGGCCGAACGGATTGCCGACTGCCACCACCCAATCGCCAACGCGCGCCGCATCGGAGTCACCGAGTGCCAAGTGCGGCAGCGGCGCGTCGGACTTGATCTGCAGCACGGCCAGGTCGGTCTTGGCGTCTACGCCAACCACTTTGGCCGGTAGCTTGCGACCATCCGCCAGCGTTACCTGGATGTCAGTCGCGTCTTTGACCACGTGGTTGTTGGTGACGACATGGCCATCGCTGTCCACGATGAACCCGGAGCCGAGCGCGTGCACGATGTGCGTGCCACCCTGATTACCGAAAAACCGGCCAAATTGCTGCGCCTGGGGTGAGCCGGGCGGGAACGGCGACGCCTGATCTTCGGACTTCTCGCGCATCGTGGTGCTGATGGTAACGACCGCAGGGGTCACTTTCTGCACGAGGTCGGCGAAGCCGGGCAACGTCTGAGCGGCTGGACGAGCGACATCGATAGGCGCCGTGTGTTCTGTCGTGGCCTGGGCAAACGCCGGCGCGGCCTGCCAGCCAACCACGCCCGACATGGCGGTGGCAGCGAGCAGGGCGGCCGCGAAGGCGGGGCGGCGAAAGCGATTGGGACTACGCATGGCTTGATCCTCGATCATTTGCCGTTCGGGTCGATCGGCATGAGAGGTATCTGCGCCTTCGTCGATGGAGGATCTGCCCGCGCAATCATGAAGATCGTGTCAGAAAAGGCGGCCAGCCGTTTTGCGTTTATCCGGCCCGGTGGAAATCGACCGTCACGGCCAACCCCCTGCCATCAGGCTGCGCGGGGCCATCAGGCCGCGCCGGGCCGAGCACCATGGAGCCACCGTGCGCCTGCGCGGCCGCCTTCACCAACGCGAGCCCGAGCCCGGTTCCTGGCGTCGCACGGCTGCGGTCCAACCGCACGAACCGGTCCAGCACCGCATCGCGCTTTGCCACCGGCACTCCCGGCCCCTCATCGGCTACTATCAGCACCGGACCCGCCGCCAACGCCACCCGAATTGCCCCTGCCCCGTGCGTCATTGCATTATCCAGTAAGTTGGCGACCATACGGCCAAGCAATGCCGGGTCACCGTTCATCATCAAATCCGGCACGATATCGATCGCAAACGACCGGCCGGCCTCCTCCGCCACCGGCCGGTAGGCTTCGGCCACGGACGCCACCAGCGCCGACATATCGAGCGACTGCCGGGTGCCTGCCCCGGCCTCCGCCCGCGCGATCCGTAGCAGTGCCGCGAACGTTTGCAGCACGGCGTCCAGCTCAGTAATCGCCTGGTCAAGGACGGGATCTTCGTGCCGGGCGGCCAGCGCCTCCTCCAGCCCCTGCCGCAACCGCTGCAATGGGCCGCGCAGATCATGGGCGATGTCGTCCGTCACCTGGCGCTGCGCTGCGACCAGCGTTTCCAGCTTCGTCAACATTGCATTGACCGTCATGACCAACCGGTCGAACTCGTCACCGCGCCCGGATTGCGGCAGCCGGCGCGACAAGTCCCCCGCCGTCAGCAGCCCGGCCACGTTCGACACCGACGCCAGTCGCCGCTCCAGCGCCCGCGCGGCGACGAAGCCGAGCAGCAGCGCCACGGTGCCCGACCCCAGTGCCGCGACCAGCGGCGTCCAGGCCAGCGTCCGCGCGGCGGCGTCGGCGGAAGATAGCGGTGCCGCGATCACGAGATTGATCCCGCCGGGTAACACGGCGCCGAGCGCCCGTAGCGGCGGCTGACCGGCCGCCCGCAGCGTCGCATAGCCCAGCAGGGCGGCCGGGGCTGCATCCATCCGACCCGCCAACGTCTGCCCGTCCGCGGTTTGCACCAGCACCAGCAACAACGCATCCCGCCGCACCGAAGCCCGGGCTGCGTCGATCAACGCCTGCGGCCCGATTAGCTGGTAATCCCGGATCAGCCCCTCCGCCTCTCCCGCCAGCACCAGATCCAGCTCCTGCCGCAATGCCGTTTCGGCACGCAGCCATCCCCATCCGGCGCCGATTAGCGACAGCAGCAGGGCCGCGGCGGCCATTACCAGGGACGTCCGCAACGCGAAGCTGCGAAGGAGGCGGCGTAGCCCGTCCAAAATCGGCCTGTCAGGCATCGAGAATATAGCCGGCCCCCCGCACCGTGCGGATCAACGCGGGCCCGTCCGGCCCCTCTACCTTGCGGCGTAGACGGCTGACATGCACGTCGACCACGTTTGTCGATGGGTCGAAGGCGAAATCCCATACCCGTTCCAGCAGCATCGTTCGCGTCAGCACCTGGCCCGGGTGGCGCATCATGTATTCCAGCAGCCGCCATTCGGTCGGCAGCAGGTCCACGGCACTGCCGGACCGCGTAACGACCCGGCGCAACAGATCCATGCGCAGCGTGCCCACGGCCAATTCGGTCGACGCTGTCCCCGGGGCCGCCGGGCGTCGCGACAGAGCCCGAACCCTGGCGTACAGCTCGGAGAACGCAAACGGCTTTGCCAGGTAGTCATCGGCGCCGGCATCGAGCCCCTCCACGCGCCGCTCCACGTCATCGAGTGCCGTCAGAACCAAAACGGGCGTCATAACGGACGATGCGCGTAGCGCCCGCACGATCGCCAGGCCGTCCGGTGCCGGCAGCATACGGTCGGTCACGATCACGTCGAAGGTCTCGGATAGTGCCAGGAACAAGCCGTCTTTACCGGTCCGTGCCACTTCCGCCGTCTGACCCTCCTGGGCTAGGCCGCGCGCGATGTAGTCGGCGGTGGCAACGTCGTCCTCGATGACCAGGATTCGCACGCTTATGACCTGACCTATATGCCCGCTCGGCCTACAGCAGGCGCGGGCGGTTGGCCACCGGCCCAGGCGTGCGCATCGGTCTTTCTACCGGCTGGCGTCTCACTGATCCGGCGTCTTGCCGAAGGTTGCCCACGGCTTTTACTCCATAAACAAGTTCGCCATCGCCCCATTCGGGTCGGTTCCCTCACCACTTTGTCGACGGCAACGGCAATAACCTGCTTGATCTGCGGAAGGTTTTCGCTGTCCGCCCACGGGTCGATCGGTACTATGGTGAGGAAGGAGTTCTCGATCGGTGTTACGATCAGTTTGCCGCAGATCACGTGCAAACCCGTCTGGTCTCACAGCGTGAGTTGCGGCGAGGTGGTCGTCTGCGCTGCTTCGGTCGGAAGTTTAAATACTGGTCGGGTACGAAGGTTTAATGGAAGCGACCACTGAAGGCGGTTCCTCTGGAGTAAAGCCGATTTGATAATCGCGTTGGCTAACGGCGCTCAATAGTTGCCGCCTCAAAGGCTTGAACATCGGTCTGCCACTGCGGCGTAATTCAGATTTAGAAAACTGGACAGTCTCGGTTGCGGATGGCACGGTTTACGTAAGGATCGCCGAAACGAGCGATCCCGCAATCGATCCTGGGGGCACAATGAGCCTATCGCGCCGATCCTGCTTGCTGCTCGGAGCCACTGGGCTCGGCTCTGCCTTGGGCGGGGTAGCCGGCCCTCCAAGTCGTGCGGCGCTTCCGGCAGGCCAGAAATACGATCTCGTTATAAAGGGCGGGGAGGTTATTGATCCTTCAGGGCCAATCCGCGCTAAGCGTGATATCGCGATACACCGCGGTTTGGTCGAAGCGGTCGAGGATAATATCCCCGCCGAGCGCGCTGCATTGACGATCGATGCCACCGGCCGGCTTGTGGTGCCGGGATTGATCGACCTGCATGCCCATGTCTATCCGTATGGATCGGCGCTGGGCCTTCCGGCCGACGAGATGGTCCCGTTCGATGGCGTGACCACGGTCGTGTCCGCCGGGGATGCGGGCGCGAATAACATAGCAGGCTTACGCCGTTTCATTGCCGCGCAGTCCCGGACGCGGACGTTTGCCTTCGTCCACATCGCAAACATGGGCCTGGCGGCTTTCCCGGTAGCCGAACTGTACAACATCGACTTTGCGCAGGTTGATGCGTGCGCAAAGGCCATTGCGGAAAATCCCGACTTCGCGTTGGGCGCCAAAGTGCGCATGTCCGAAAATGTCATTGCCCAGCACGGCGCCGAACCGCTTCGCCGCGCGATCCAGGCCTGTGAGCTTTCCGGCCGCCCGGCGAAGATCATGATGCATATCGGTGGCGTGCAGACCCCTGCGTTGATGAGCGAGCTTCTCGACTTGCTACGTCCCGGCGACATTCTGACGCATTGCTTCTCTGGCGCGCCGAACTTGGCCGGCGAGTTCACCAACATCGTCCAGGGCGGCAAGGTCATCCCCGCCGCGGTTGCAGCGAAGCAGCGGGGCGTCATCTTCGATATCGGGCATGGCGGCGGTTCGTTTGACTACACGGTGGCCGAAACGGCGATCCAACAGGGCATCTTGCCGGACACGATATCGTCGGATCTGCACGCGGTGTCGGGCAACACGCCCGGCATGCCATTCCTACCGATTGTCATGAGCAAGTTCTTGGGCCTCGGGTTCACTCTTGAGCAGGTTATTGCCATGGCGACGATGGCACCGGCCAAGGTGATCGACCGCGGCGCGAAACTAGGGACACTTCAGGTTGGCGCGCCAGGCGACGTGACGCTGCTCGACTTTCTGCAAGGCCCAATTTCGTTCGTCGACACGCGGGGAAACCGGCGTGAGGGGCAGGCCGTGCTGCGGCCCATACAGACCGTGAGCGGCGGCGTGCCGTTCGGTCGCCCCTTCTCGACCCCATTTGCCGTGCACTAAATGCTGCGCCGCTCAGCTTGCGCCGGAGGTCCACACCCCGAGGAGTAAGCTGAGCCCGACCGCGGCGACGCAGGCGGCAGCGAGAAGTTCAGCGCCGGCTATCACTACTCCGGCCTGCGCTTTCCCGCTTTTGGCGAGGCGCAGCAAAATCTTCCTGCCGAAGATTGCGAGCATCGCGATCGAGCCCGTCGTTATCGCCGTTCCCAACGCCATGACAAACGTCGCTGCGATCCCGGCTGCGAACAATCCCTGTGTGGACGCGAACACCAACAGGACGATCGCCCCGGCACAGGGGCGGAGTCCGGCTGCAAGTGTTACGCCCGCGAGTTCCCGCCATCGCGCCGGTCCGATCGGCTGGCAAAGCAATGCGGAGGGCACAGTTCCGCAACCGCAGCCGCCCGATACAAGCCCCCTCCAGCGCGTTACGCCATGGCCGCAGGCCGGACCGGGGGCGGCTAGGGCCGGTGCCACCGCATCAAGAAGCATGCCCGCCTTACGCCAGGTCACCACGCCCCCGAGTGTCACGATAACGAAAAAGCTGGCGAGTTCGACCACCTGGGTCGTCCGGCCCATGGTGACAGCGGTCACCCCGATCAGTCGACTGAGCACCGCCACCAGCCCGATCGCGACGAGAGCCTGGACACCCGCCGCCGCAAGGCTCAGGCCGAAACCCTTGGCCACTGTCCGCTCTTGCGCGGCCAGGTAAGCGGCGATGACGGCCTTTCCATGTCCCGGTCCCGCTGCATGGAACACGCCGTAGCCGAAGGCGATACCGAGGAGAGCATAAAGCGCCCCGCCATCTGCGCGGACCGCCGCTATTCCGTTTCGTAGCGCGCCATAGAAGCTGGCCTGGAGCGCCAGGATAATTCCGCCCAAGCCACCCGGCATCGGAGCCGCCTCACGAATACCGAGTCCGAACGGGTTGCGCGGCGGTGGCGGCACAACGGCTGGCGTAAATAACCAAAGTATCAGGGCGAGAGTTGCGGTGACGGTCGCGAGTGCGGCGAGGGCTACGCCCAGCCGGGCCAACGTTCGGCTTGCAACGGGTCGAGACGCCAGACCGACCTGCTGTCTCAACGGCATGTGATAACCGCCCGAATCGTAAAATCGGTTCCAACGCTCGATTGCGTGGCTAGCGCCTGTAAAAACGCGTCCGAAAAGGTCTGACTGGGCACGGCCGGTGCCGGCCGGGTCACCTTGGCCGAGCATGGCTGTGGAGCATCCACCAACTGGATCGCATCGTCGCTATCGGCGAGCGTGAAAGAAACGAAGTAGGTCGGATCATCGAACGCAAACGATAGAGGGACGTCTGGTAGAGACGGTGTCTTTGCCGGAAGTGTGAACGTAAGCGTCAACTGCCCTTTCTCGAGCACCATCGTGTAGTCGCGCGGGGGCGCGAACGCCTGGGCCCGATCATTGGTCTTCAGGACGGTGAAATAGCCAAATTCACCGAGTGATTCGGTATTTATTTTCGCGAGCAGCCGCAGCTGATCTTCACTGAGCGTTCCATCGGAACTGCCAAGTCCTTGGATGGCATAGGCCGTGTACGCGGCATCGAAGGTCCAGTGATGGCGGAGTTCGGTAAACTTGCCGTCCGAGAAGACGACATCCGCGCTCGCCGTGATCCACACGTGTGGGTGCGCGAGGGCGGGACGAACGACGCCGCACGCGAGTACAAGCCCGGATAGATACGCGAAGTACGGAAGGGCCCATCGTTGTTGCATGTGTCCGAAGACTATTCGACTTTTCCCCTGTCTGTCACGCCGGCATCTGCGGCGATTTACCGCTGTGGCATGTGCCGCTGTTGAAGCCGTATCGGGCCGAGCGACCGGATGAAGAACAAGCCGAAGACGACCCAGTTGGCAGCAATTCGATTGCCTAGCATGCCCGCCCGCCAATCTGGCCGTTGTGAATAGACGCTTTACGCGCTCAACGCTCAACTAGAGCCGGTGGGCTACCCGATCAGCTCTTTTGGCCTGCACCATTATGGTTAGACCCGCACAAGGCAGCGCCGGCGGTCGGTTACCCCGATTTCGGCCGAGCACCCGCCCCAGGCACTTTGGCCGCCGCCAGTGTCAGCCGTGTGCGCTCACTGCTAAGCTCGGCCGCTTTCTATGCCGCCGCGACGTAGACCCGCATCACCGGTATCAGCGGGCCCCGAACCCAAACTCGACCGTGACGCCCGGTGATCCGTAGTAACGCGGAGCCGGCGGCGCGTAGTAGGCGGGCGGTGCATAGTACGCGGGCGGCGCGTAGTAGGTTGGCGGTTCGTAATTGCCCGGGCGCGCATAGATCGCCGAGGGCGGAGCATAACGCGCGGGGCCGTGCTCCCGCCATTCATGTTCTCGCCAATGCTGCTCCCGCCATTCGTGCTCGTGCCACTGCCGCTCATGCTCGTACCGCTGGTTTTCATGCCACTCACGGCGGTTCCAACCCCCATCTTCGTCGAAGTCATGGGCTTTGGCGGGTGCAATCACCGCAATGCTTCCGATAAGCCCCAATACCAGTACGGCTGCCGTCATCGCACGCAAGATCGCCTCCTGTGGACACGGGCGTCAGACCTGCCCGAGAAGCGATGTAAGTCGACCAATGTGGCAAGATCGGGCGCATTGCGTGGCGAAGTTGAGAAATCGGCGGTGCTGGAGCTTGTGCGCCAAATAAGATGAGGACGGGGTGTCGTCCAGCCGATTGCGCTATTCCGTCTGGCGTCCGCGCTCCGGCGGTGGCTCCAACCCCGCATCCAAACACGCCGTCGAATGGTCGCCGCCAAATAATCCGTTGATGAACAAGCCTAGCTTATCGAAGCCGTCCGCATCGAGGCGGCCATGCACGGAACGGAACGGTCCCTCGATCACCACCGGTACGGCGACGGAGGAACCCGCTATCTGCGCCAGCGGTTTCAGCTTGAGCGCCACGGTTTCGTTGCCGAAATCCACCTGCCCGCTGCCATCCAGCTTCAAATAGGTTGTATCCAGAACGATCGTGCGAAGCAGGCCGATGCCCTTGTCGAACGATCCCTCAACGCCGAGGCACTGGAGCTGCGTAGTACCCTGCGCCGGGACACTGATCCCCAAGGCGTCCAACGATGGCGACGTCAGCATTATAAAGGCCGCATTTGTCATGCGTCCGCCCACGAGCGTCGCGGAAACCGGACCTGCAAGGGTGGATGCAATCTCGTGCGGGCTTCGTCCCGTGCCACGCAGCCGCGCATCGATCCGGACCGCCCCGGCCATCGGGCCTGGCAGGCCTGCGTAACGAGCGACCAGGGCCAGCGGTACACCGGGTGCATGAAGGTCGACACTTACCGGAACAGTGTCGGTTGATGCATCGACCGACAGCGTCAGTTGCAACGCGCCGGCCGGCAACGAGAGGCTGACCGGAGACACCGTCAACCGGCCGCCCTTCAGTTTAATGACGAAGTCGACGTCCTTCCAGACTTGCCCCTGGAAAGTCATCGCCGCGATCCTGGCGGATAAATCCACGGATGGCCCACGCAGCGACGCCCACGGCAGCGGCACGGTGGATATCGCCGGCCCAGTGGCGCCGCCCAGGGCTGGCGGCGGCGGTAACGCTACACCGAACGCAACCAGCATGGCATCGAGGTCGAGACGGGGTGCCACCAGCTTGCCATTCATGGCCAGGGCGGCGCGCAGACCGAGCGTCCAGTCTCCCACGATGTCGCCTTCCTGCGTGAGCAACGTGGCACCTTTGAACGAGATCGATTCCCGATCCGCGGGCACGACGACGTGTCCGTCGAAACGGACATCGTTCAGCGCTGGCAGGCTTTGCGACACCAACGGACGAAGCGCGGCCAGCGACGGCGTGTGCAAAATGGCCGCGGCTTCCAGGCCCGCGAACCGCAATACATCGAGGGCGATCGTGCCCTTCAGGACTAGGCTTCCCTCGCGGGCGGATACAGCCTTGCCTTCGCCCGCGACGGCTTGCGCCTTTAAGTCGACCGGCACGCTCACCCGGCCATCGGGATGTAGGGGCACTCCGAACGTACCACCCAGGGTGAATGCCTGGGCACCCATCCGGCCTGCCGACGTGACGGTCGCGATTCCGCCTGCATGGGGCAACGACACGTCTGTGGCGCCCAGCACGACAAGCGGCAAACCCTCGGGGATCGTGCCTTCCTTGAACCTCAGCCGTGTGGTGCCGATTACCGGGAGCGCGCCCAGTGTTGGACCGTTCCGGATATGCGTTGACAGTGTCGCCTCGTGCAGAGCCGGTAAGTGCATTTCGGGCAACAACGCGTTCAGCTTCTCCAGCGCGCCAGATCGTGCATCGATCTGCAAATCGTAGGCCCCGGCCAGATCGAGCGTCCCGCTCGCGGATGCGGTCGTGTCGAGGGCGCTGAACTGCATTTTCGCAGCCCACGGATCGCGCAGGCCGCCGCTAGGCTGCGCCGAGACGCTCAGGTTGAACGGTCGATTATCCGAATAAACGAGAATAGAACTGAGATCGATTGGCCCGTTGTCGAGCGGTTGCGTCAACTCCATTGAGCGCACCCCGATCACCTTGGTCCGCGACGGGAAGCGCCACGTGATCATCCCGTTCGTGATATGGACCGCGCGAATACGAAGCTTCAGCGGCGATCCGCTTTCGGACGGTGGCAGAGGTCGTGGG
>JANPPS010000171.1:0-7875 GCA_031428635.1 Rhodospirillales bacterium | reverse complement strand
GGCCGGACAGCGGCACCAGCATCCGCAACATCCAGAGCTGGGTAATAGATTCGATTTCCTTATGGATTGAATTTTGGGAGGGACTACGGCGGCGACCTTTCATGAAGCTTCTCCTTAAGTCCGCCGCGGTTCTCTCGATCCTCTCGATGGCGGTCACCGTTCCCGTGTTGGCGCAGCAGACGGCACCGATGCCGGGAATGGATATGCCGGCGACGCATGGCACCACGCCGGGCGGGGACTCAATGATGTCGGCGATGGACAAGATGTCGCGCGACATGGCGGCCGTACCCATGACGGGCGATACCGACCGCGAATTTGCCCAGATGATGATCCCGCATCACCAGGGTGCCATCGACATGGCCCGAAACGAGATAGCCCGCGGCAAGAATCCGGAGATGCTGAAGCTGGCCCGCGAGGTTGTGGCGGCACAGGACAAGGAAATCGCCCAAATGAAGGCGTGGCTTACCAGCCATCCCAAAAAGAGGTGATGGGGCTAAAAGGCTACGAGAAGCTAGTCTATCCGTAGGATGAGAGATTGGGTCCATGTAGCGCATTGCAGAATGGCTCAGGATCTCTCGCCGTGTGCGATTATTTTTTCGCTATCTATGCGGACGGCCCGTCTCTGTTGGCGACAGGATCGGGTTATCCGATAGTGAGATCAACAAAAAGCGATTTCGCTTAGAATATCCTTCGGCCGATATACGCGCTCATACCGAAGAATAACTGCGCTGTCAGTTGTAGGGCTTTCCAAAAGCTAACTTCGACCCCACCGTAATCGGTTGATCGGCATAGACCCGAAATTCGATAAGCTGACCTCAAACGCATCAAAAGGTGATTTTCTTAGGAGAAAACGCGCCAGAGCTGACTTTCGGAAAAATTAGACCTGGAATACGCTGATCGCGGGTCAATTCCCTTCGAATTGCGTCGACCGCCAAACGGCTATGGCAGCGCCTGACATTCATCTTCTTAGGTTCTTCCTCCGCTAGTATAGCGGAACGTCAGGGTTTGGTGGTCAACGGACCGGCCGCTTGCGAACAAGATGGGCAGAGGGATAGACGCCTAGTGTCCATTGGCAAGGTTACGAGCCGGGTCGGCTGCTGCGGTAACTTGTCAGACGACCAACAGGAGCGTTTCGTCGGCAAGCGCGTTATACCGCATCCCCACCGCTTCAATGATGCCCTCCGCCTTGGCACTTGGCTGACTGCCAACATACATACTCATGGCGTTGAATAGCGCCGTTGTGGCGAAATGGAGCGTGAGCCCGAGATCCTGAGCATCCATCGGCGGTTCGACAAAAAACTCTTTGATATAGCCGTCGGCGTTAACTGGAACGTGGCGAGACAAGGCTTTCGCCGAGGGATGGGCGCTATCGCCAGACAAGCCCTTGAAAATCAGGTATTCACAGTCCCCTTCATCCTTTTTAGCGTTATCTGAGAGATCGATTTTCTTCGGACCCTTGCGCATCGCTTGCTGCTGAAGCTCTTTCCGTTCCTGGTTGGACAGGAATGCAGCCGCCGGGAGAAGCGTTTTGGCAAATGAAACTTCCGCCTGGCGGGCATCGTCTAGGATTACTTTGACGAAGTCTGTCCCCTCGGCCACCAACCGCCGCATCCATAGAACGTTCTCAAGACATGAACGTGTTAGCGTCCTCGCTTCGGTGATCAGCCCGGCCCGTAGCAGTATGAGGACTGCTTTATGGTTGGTAATTGTGCGGGCCAGCAGCGCGGCCGCAAATACACTAGGCTGCGCCAGTCCTTCGTTTCCCAGCTCGAGGGTCGGCTGGTCGAGTAGGTGCAGCGCCTGGGTCCGAAGATCATCGCTGAAGTCAAACCACAGGCCGATCGTGTTTGCCAGGTTCAGGTCAGTCATACGAAATCCCCTTCGCCCACAAACCTACCTAAACGTCCAGATTAGCCACCTTCAGCGCGTTACCCACAATAAACTCCCGCCGCGGTTCCACCACGTCACCCATCAAGGTGCTGAAGACCTGGCCCGCTTCCTCCGCATCGCCCACGCGAACCTGTAGCAACGTGCGGTGTGTCGGATCGAGCGTTGTGCGCCACAGCTGGTCGGGGTTCATCTCACCCAGGCCCTTGAACCGCTGAATTGCCAGGCCCTTGCGGCCCTGGGCCAGCAGCCGGTCGAATGCGCTGCCGGGCCCGGGCACACGCTGCTCCGACCGATCGAGCGCCAGCAGGGCAGGGGTTGCGAACCGGCCCAGCAGCGCGCCGGCACGGTCATCGAGCCATCGCGCCTCACTACTGCGCAGCGCCGCATGGTCGAGGTCGAACCGTTCCGCGACACCGCGTACGGTGCGGGCCAGATGCAATCCGCGGCCGTCGGCGTTAACGATCCATGTCCGTTCGGACGGCAGCGATACGTCGTTCAGCCGTGCGGCCAGGACCGGGCTGGACGCCGTTGCGCGCTGGGTATCGGACGTGAGGGCACCCGCGATCGCCGCCTGCTCGACATAGGCAGCCGGCATGGATGTCGCCAACCGCCGGATATTGGCCGCCGCCTCCCGCAGCCACACCAACTCCGCCGCCATCTCATCGCCCTGATAATGCCGGCCATCGGCATAGGTCAGCCGCGCCTCACCGAGCGCCTTATCCAGCAGGAAGTCCTCGAGCGCCGCGTCGTTTTTCAGGTACCGTTCGTCATTGCCGCGCTTGGCCCGGTATAGGGGAGGCTGGGCGATGTACAGGTGTCCGCGATCAATCAGCTCCGGCATCTGGCGGTAGAAAAATGTGAGCAACAGGGTGCGGATGTGACTACCGTCCACGTCGGCGTCCGTCATGATGTTGATGCGGTGATAGCGCAGCTTCGTCACGTCGAACCCGCCCTCCTCCGGCTTACCCGGCCCGATGCCGGTGCCGAGTGCGGTGATCAGCGTCCCGATCTCCTGACTGCCGAGCATGCGGTCGAACCGGGCGCGCTCGACGTTCAGGATCTTACCCTTCAGCGGCAGAATAGCCTGGAACTTGCGGTCCCGGCCCTGTTTGGCGCTGCCGCCGGCGCTGTCGCCCTCGACGATGAAGATCTCGGACTTGGCCGGATCCCGCTCCTGACAATCCGCCAGCTTACCCGGCAGGCTGCTGATATCCAGCACGCCCTTACGCCGGGTCAATTCACGGGCGCGGCGGGCAGCCTCACGGGCGCTGGCCGCGTCCATCACCTTCTGGATGATCTGCTTGGCCTCACGCGGATGCGTCTCGAACCAATGGCTTACGGTGTCCGCGACGGCTGCCTGCACCACCGGCTGTACCTCGCTGCTGACCAGCTTATCCTTGGTCTGGCTGCTGAATTTCGGATCCGGGACTTTGACCGACAGCACGGCCGTCATACCCTCCCGCATATCCTCGCCCTGTAGGTCGAGCTTGTCTTTCTTGCCCATTCCTTCGGCATAGCGGCTAACGATACGGGTGAGCGCCTGGCGGAACCCCGCCAGATGGGTACCGCCGTCGCGCTGCGGGATGTTGTTGGTGAAACACAGCATCGTCTCGTGAAAGCTGTCGTTCCAGGCCATCGCGAACTCGACCCGGATGCCGACTTGGCTTTCGAGGGTCGTGACCGAGATCGGTTCCGCCACAACAGGCGTCTTGCCACGGTCGAGCCATTTCACGAATGCGATCAGCCCGCCATCATACTTGAATTCGACTTCCTGCGTGGGCGTATGGCGCTCATCACGCAGCGTGATGGCCATGCCGGAGTTTAGAAACGCCAGCTCCCGCAGGCGCCGCTCCAGGATGGCAAACTCGTACTCGGTCTTGGTGAAGGTACCGCTGCTGGGCTTGAACGTCACTTCCGTCCCGGTCTGTTCGTCGCTGGGGCCGATGATGCGCAGCGGCTCCGTTGTGTCACCGTGTTCGAACCGGATAAAGTGTTCGATACCGTTTTGCCAGATGCGGACTTCCATCCACTCCGACAATGCATTGACAACCGCGGCGCCGACGCCGTGTAGGCCGCCCGATACTTTATAGCTGTTCTGGTTAAACTTGCCGCCGGCGTGCAGACGCGTCAACACGACTTCGGCGGCACTCACCCCTTCTTCCTCATGAATGCCAACCGGAATGCCACGGCCATCATCGCGCACCGTGACGCTGCCGTCGCCATTCAACGTAAGGGCACAGCGTGTGGCGTAACCGGCCTGCGCTTCATCGACCGCGTTGTCGATAATCTCGAACGCCATGTGATGCAGGCCTGAGCCGTCATCCGTATCGCCGATGTACATGCCCGGACGCTTACGAACCGCCTCCAACCCGCGCAGGACGGTGATCGAGGATGCGTCGTACGCTTCTGGCGGGGCGGGCGCAGCAATGGGAAAAATGGCGCCCTCGGGCAAGCCGGACGGGGACTCCGCAGGTGTATCGGTCATACCGTAACATAGGCTGTCCGGCCCGGGTTTGACAGGGCCTAACCCATTGGCAGGTCAGGGGTGAACCAGGGATCGGGCCGCAGCGCGCCGCCCCCGGTTTCCCACCCCTGTGCCGAGTCGCGCAGCGGGGCAAACGCGTCGCGATCGGTCCCGGTCAGCATCACCTGCGCGCCGGACGTCAGCAGGGCGGACCACAGCGCATTACGACGATCGGCATCGAGGTGGACGGCCGGCTCGTCCAGTAATAGCAAAGGCGGCGCGCCACGGGCACTGGCGATCAGCCCGGCATGGGCCAGTATCACGCCGATCAGCAGCGCCTTCTGCTGGCCGGTGCTGGCCTGCGCGGCTGGTAGCGATGTTGCCGCGTCCGACAGCGCCATGTCCGCCCGGTGCGCGCCCAACCGCGTCATACCGGCGCCCGCGTCCCGGACGCGGGATCCGGCCCATTCGTCCCGTAGCCAATCCTCAACCGCCAGTGCGGGCGACCCCCGCAACCGGTCCGTCAGTGGATCGAGCAGTGTCAGGTGCGCGGCTGGAAATAGTGATGCGGGGCCGGCGGCGTTTAGGCGATCCACCAGCGCGGCGCGGGCGGCGGTCGCGGCGACGGCGTGACGGGCCATGCTGTCTTCGGTTGCCGCGAGCCACGCCGGATCCACGTTTTGCCCCAGTAGCCGGTTACGGCTTGCCAATGCCGTCTCATACGCCGAGACCTCTCGCGCATGGCCGGGTTCCAAAGACCAAACCAGCCGGTCCAGAAACCGGCGCCGGGCGGATGCGCCATCCTGAAATAGCCGGTCCATTTGCGGCACTAGCCACACGGCCGACAGCGCCGCCGCCACCTCCGCCTGACTACGGGGGGCGAGGCCGTTCAACCGGAATACGCGGCGGTCGGATGCGCCGCCGGGCAGCGCACCTGTCGCGAGCGTGACCGGACCCAGTCGTGCGGCCACGCCCCAACCGCTGGTGCTGCCCACCCGGGCCAGGTCCGCCAGCCGCGCCTGACGCAGGCCACGGCCGGGTACCAGCAGCGACACTGCCTCCAGCACGTTCGTCTTGCCGCTGCCATTGGGGCCCGTCAGCACCGACACGCCCGGCGATGGTGCCCAGGTCAGACCCGCGTAGCTGCGGAACTGCGTGAGCGTCACCCGGGACACCCGGTCCATCATCGGCGGCCCATGGCGTCAGCCCGAGAACGGGTGGGCCAGCAATTCCTGGATCCCTTGCGCGAGCGCCGACATGGTGAACGGTTTAGTCATAATGGCCATGCCGGACTGCAAGCGGTCATGACCAAGCACCTCGACTGCGGCAAAGCCCGTAATCATCAGCACCGGAAGGCTAGGGCGTAGGACACGGGCGGCGTCGGCCAGCTGCCGTCCATTCATCCCGCCGGGTAGGCCGATATCGGTGACCAACAGGTCGATGCGCTGGTCCGATCGCAGCGCGGCCAGGCCCGCGGCACCATCGGCTGCGAGCAGGACCGTATAGCCGTAATCAGTCAGCACGTCGTCGATTAGAAGCTGGATCGCCTCCTCGTCCTCGACCACCAGAACCGTCTCGCCCTGGCCGGGGCCGGGCGTCCGGGACGCTAGCTCATCCGTAGCCGCGGCACAGTCGGCCCGCGCGGGGAACAACAGCGTGACCGTGGTCCCGGTTCCGGCCACGGATGCGATGCTAACCTGGCCTTCGGATTGGCAAACGAAGCCGTACACCATCGACAAGCCGAGCCCGGTCCCCGCGCCGATCGGTTTGGTTGTGAAGAACGGGTCGAACGCCCGCGCCACGATTTCGGGGTGCATTCCCGCCCCCGTGTCGGCGACGCGTAGTACCACCACGGGACCGGGCAGGCCCGCATGGGCCGGCAGGGTATCGATCGCCAACAGTAAATGCCCCCCGCCGGGCATCGCATCCCGTGCGTTGAGGCATAAGTTCAGAACAGCGTTTTCCAGCTGGTTGGCATCGACCAGGATCGACGGCACGCCCGGTGGGGCCCGCACCTCCACAGTGATCGCCGGGCCGACCGTACCGCGGATCAGCTCGGCCATGTCGGAGACCAGCGACCCGGCATCCAGCAGGCGCGGTAGCAGCGTTTGCTGCCGCGAAAAGGCGAGCAGCCGATGGGTCAGCGCCGCCGCGCGCCGGACAGAGTCCTGGGCGGCCGTGGCGTAGCGGACGGCGTCGCCTGTGCGTTTGCCGGCCAGCCGCGTCTGGATCAGTTCAAGCGCGCCGCCTATGCCAGTCAGCAGGTTGTTGAAATCATGCGCCAGCCCGCCGGTCAGCTGGCCGACCGCCTCCATTTTTTGCGACTGGCGCAGCGCCGCCTCCGTCGCACGCTGGTCCGTCACGTCGACCGCTTCGGGCATGATGGCGAAGATGGTGCCCTGTTGATCGCGGATCGGACGGACCGACAGGTCGAAGCGGCGTCGGCCGCCGGGTAGGACGGCATCGAGCTCGGCCCGGAAGCTCTCTCCGCGGGCCGCCGCCTGGACGACTCCACGGATCAGATCGGGCAGACCCTCGGTCGCGGTGAACCACGGCGTCTCCCACAAGGGACGGCCGATGACGTCGGCACTGGTTTGTCCGATCGCATCGAGGGCAATTGCGTTGACCGCCAGTAACCGTCCATCGATGTCGAGCAGCCCTTTCAGCTGATAGCTTGTCTCGAACACCGCCTTCATCTGCGTCTCCGACTCGCGGAGCAGGGCCTGGGCCGTGCGTTCTTCCGTCACGTCACGCCCGGTCGCGTACGCAATGCTACTTTCGTACACGACGTTCCAGGCCATCGTACGGTACGTGCCGTCGCGGTGGCGGTATCGGTTTTCGACCTTCGTCCGTTTGCCGTCGCCAACGAGTCGGCGCCGGCGCAGGTCGGCCTGGTCGTCCAGATGGAGGAAGTCATCCACGGTCTGGCCCAGCATCTCCTCGGGCGTGTAGCCCATGACGATTTGAGCGGCGGGGTTAACAGATAAGAAAGTGTCGTCGTCGGCGGCTAAGATGACGATCACTTCCTGCGCCAGGGACCACAGCCGGTCTCGCTCGGCCGTGCGCTCTGCCACGCGCAGTTCCAGCGTCTGGTTCAGCTCCTTGATTGCTGCCTCTGCCCGGATGCGGGCGGCGGCGGCCCAGGTCCGGTTGGAGACGTCGCGCATCAAGTCACGGTCGTCATTCGTCCAGGCACGCGGCCGGTCCTGGTCCACCAGGATTAGCGCGACCAGAATATCCTCTTTCACCAACGGTATGATCAATGCTGCCGGTAGCAGCCACGATACTGGGGCTGAGGCTGGGGCCGGGTCCGCCCCAGCCAAGGAGATCGCTTCGCCTGCCCGTAATGCGGCCATGCCCTGTTCGCAAAAGACCGCCACGGGCTGAACCCCGTCCAGGCCCGCATGGACCCCGGTCGTCCAGCCCGACGCGATCGCGAGTGTTTCGGCCTCCATGTCGACCGTGGCGTATGTGCAACGCTGCACGCCCATGTACTCACCCAGCAGGCGGGCTGCATCCTG
>JANPPS010000170.1:0-2683 GCA_031428635.1 Rhodospirillales bacterium | reverse complement strand
ATTCCGCCCGGACCCTGCTGCGCGCCTATACCGCCGCAGCGATCGCTGACACTTGGCCCAACGAGCCCCCGCCGACCGGCATCTACCCTTCCCATTCCGGTCACAATATACCCAACAGTATTGAGAGCCTAAACCTGGGCGCCATGCTGCTAGCCTTGGATTGCCAGATAGGGAGCTTGATCCCCAGTACGCCGCTGCAGCAGACGCTTTCTTCAACTCTGACTACACGGATGACTACAACCTTGCAGGATCGCTGGGTTCTCATAGGCTCTGCACGTTCAACAATGGCCTGGCCGTTTCTTTCTATAATGAGCGGCTGGCTTGTACTCGTGTTCGCTTTGTTTGGGCTGAGCGTACGGGGTAACAGCGTGGTCTATGTCGTAATCTCAATGGCGGCTCTGTCACTTTCCGCTGCGGTTTGGCTGATTGTGGAACTGGATAACCCATTATCTGGTCAATTCGGGATTTCAAGTGCAGCCCTCCGAGAGGCGCTTTTTCACATGGACGCTGCTTTTTAGAATTCTGCCAGTCGTGCCGAAGAAGCTCTCGGCTATCGCATTGTCATACGCATTGCCGACAGATCCCATCGATGAACACACGCCAGCTTCGCCATATCGTCTGCCGAACACCAGAGATGTGTATTGCTTGAGTTCAAGCGGTCGCCGCGGTCTGTCGTACCAAGATCCGAGCCTACGTCCTCTCGTCGGCCCTATTTCTGGCTGGCTTTTGCAACCCACGTCCGGATCGACTGGCCGGTCCACTCAAACTCACGAGCAGGATCGTCAGGGTCGCGACCAGCAAGAACCAGATCAGCCATCTGGCGACGGAACTCAGGTGAATACGGCGGCCGGGACTTAGGCATGTCCAACACCTCTGGTGAAAGCTTCAGGGTGTCCACCAAACCAGGTCAATCCCAAACCCAGGGCCTCGCTGGAAGTGAGAATGTTTGATTGATACGGAGTGGTTTGACATCAACGCAATCACTGATTTCGTTTTTGGGGTATGCACGCCAGTAAACACCCTGCCCAAGCCTCGATCACTATTCGCAACCTCGACCAGGCCGCTCAAGGAGCGGCTGCGCGTCCGGGCTGCTCAGCATGGCCAATCAATGGAGGCCGAGGCACGCCGTATCCTGCGAACCGTGCTGACGCTACAGGAAGCCCCGCCTGTGCGCCACCTCTATGACCGGGTTCGCGCCCGCTTTGCACCGTTGGGCGGGGTTGATCTCGTGCTGCCCCCGCGCGAGCCGCCTCGGTTCGACTAATGCTTATTCTCGATACCAACATGCTCTCCGAGATGATGCGTCCCGAACCTGAGCGGAAAGTCGCGGATTGGATTGTACGCCAGCCATCGAATGAGCTGTTCACGGCTGCCATGTGCCAAGCAGAAATCCTCTCCGGTCTCGCCGCCATGCCGAGCGGCCGTCGCCGCGCCGACCTGGAAGAGGCCGCACGCGCCATGTTCGCCGAGGACTTTGACGGTCGCATCCTGCCTTTCGATACCGAGGCGGCGGCAACTTATGCCGAGGTGTTCGCGGGGCGCCGGAAGGTCGGGGAGCCGAGTGGGACTATTGATCTCATGCTGGCCGTAATTGCACGCACGTATGGGGCGAGCGTGGTCACCCGTAACGTCGCCGACTTTGAGGGCGTAGGCGTGGCGATCGTCAATCCTTGAAATGAATGACCGCGCGAGAGCCGGGGCGGTTCGTCGCGTATCTTCGCGTCAGCACCGATGGCCAGAGCCGGTCCAGCCTCGGCCACTACCGCAGCGCCAAACTGTCGCGGCTTACGTCGCCCAGGCTGGCGGTGAGGCAGCAGCGGAGTTCTTGGAGGTAGAGAGCGGCAAGCGCGCCGATAGACCGCAGCTCGCCGCCGTGTTAGCTTCCTGTTGCACCCGGCGGGCCGTGCTGGTCATTGCCAAGCTGGACCGGCTTACGCGCAACGCGCGCTTCCTGTTGTCCGTGGTCGAGGGCAGCGACGAGGCTGGTGTCGTGTTTTGCAACCTGCCCACAATGCCGGCCGGGCCGGTTGGCAAGTTTCTAGTCACGCAGATGACCGCGGTTGCCGAGCTGGAAGCCGGATTGATCAGCAAGCGCACGCGGGTAGCCTTGGCTGTGCCGAAGGCGCGAGGTGTCCGTCTAGGCAACACTTTGCGGCGGCGAAGTGACCGCAGTGGTGCCCGACGAATTGGCAGCTCGGGTGACGCCCCGGCTGCTGCGGCTGTCCCGCCGCCGTGGGCAGACTGCAGATGCCTACCTTACGAAGCTGAGCGGGCTTCTGGTAGCTGCTGTGGCATCGGTACCGACCACAACGGAGCCGGCTGGTACCCCTCGGGACTCGCCGACACTGGCCCGTTTGCACGGGATGGACGAAGCGGTGGCCTGGAGCGCTGACTTGGCCTCCGACCTGGCAGCGTACCGCGAGGGGCGGCCTCCCTGGGCAGACGTCGACCGTGGTTGCCTGATGTCCGGTCCTCCCGGTTGCGGAAGAACCCTGTTCGCTCGGGCTCTCGCCGCTACCTGCAGGGTGCCTTTGGTCGCCGGGTCTTATGGCGAGTGGCATCGACGGCGTTATGACGGCGCAAGACGCGACGGCTGCTGGCTGGAAGTAACCCGAGCCGTCGGACGGCTTTTTAGACCTCGTCGGTGCGCCCAGACCGGCTCCGCATCGGTCGGTAGAGCCGG
>JANPPS010000169.1:0-8644 GCA_031428635.1 Rhodospirillales bacterium | reverse complement strand
ACCGTCGCAGCGCGGGGACGAGGCAGCGGGGTTTTTGCAGGGCCTGCGGGCCTTCGGCGCGGTAAGCGGCCTGGGTTCCATCGTCCACGGCACAACGGTCGGCACCAACGCGCTGCTGGAGCGAAAGGGCGCCCGGGTCGGTATGATCACGACCGCCGGGTTCCGGGACGTACTGGAAATGCGCCGGCGCGACCGCCGCCAAACCTGGGGCCTGTGGGGCGATTTCGTGCCCGTGGTCGATCGCGACATGCGGTTGGAGGTTGCGGAGCGGACGCTGGCCGACGGACGTATCCACCAGCCCATCGACCCAGCCGCTGTGCAGGCAGCCGCGCGGGCATTGCTGGCGCAGGGGGCGGAGGCGCTGGCGATCGTGTTTATCAACGCCTACGCCAACCCCGCCAACGAACGCGCGGCGCTGGCAGCGGCCGAGGCGATCTGGCCTAACGCGCACATCGCGTGTTCCAGCCAAATACTGCCGGAAATTCGGGAGTTCGAACGCACATCGACCACGGCGCTGAACGCGTATTTGCAGCCGGTGGTCGGCGACTACCTCGGTAAGCTCGATGCAGCATTGGCAGTGGACGGGTTCGATGGCCCGTTCCACATCGTGCAGTCCAACGGCGGCGTGATGTCGACCGCCAGCGCGCGCCGGCTGCCGATCCGCACCGCGCTATCGGGCCCCGCGGCCGGGGTGATCGCCGCCGCCGCGATCGCCGCCGCCGCCGGCTATTCCGACATCATCACCGCCGATTTAGGCGGCACGTCGTTCGATGTATCCGTCGTGGTGCAGGGACAGGCGGCGGTCGCGGCACAGGCGACGATCGAGTTCGGACTGGTGATCCGGACCCCCATGATCGAGATCACAACGATCGGCGCTGGCGGAGGATCGATCGCACAGGTGGATGTGGGCGGGCTGCTTCAGGTCGGGCCAGAGAGCGCCGGGTCACGGCCGGGGCCGGTATGCTATGGCCAGGGGGGTACGCGGCCGACGCTCACCGATGCGAACGTGGTACTCGGCCGGATCAACGCCGATCGTCCAATCGGCGGCGCGCTGACCCGGCTTGATGTCGACGCCGCGCGCGCCGCGATTTTGTCGCAGGTCGGGGTACCCCTCGGGCTGGATGCGGAGGCGGCGGCCGAGGCGATCATCCGCGTGACGAACGCCCGGATGGCGGGGGCGATCCGGCTGGTATCGATCGAGCGTGGGCATGACCCGCAGGCTTTCGTGGTCGTGCCATTCGGCGGTGGCGGTGCGCTGCATGTGGGCGCGCTGATGCAGGAGGTGGGCATGCAGGCGGCGTTGGTGCCGCGCTTCCCGGGCGTCACCTCTGCCCTTGGGTGCATCATCGCCGATATCCGCCACGATCAGGTCCAGACGGTGAACTTGGCGCTCGATGGGCTGGACGCCGCGATGCTGGACGAGCGGCTGGTGGCCGAGGCGACGGCAGCGCGTGACGTGGTGGAAAGCGCTGGTTTAGCGGTCGAGCGGATCGACACGGTATTCTCGGCCGACATGCATTATGCCGGGCAGACGCACACTGTCGCGGTGCCGCTACCGCTATCTGCCGGATCGACGACAGGCGTGACGGAGGCAGTTGTGCGCACCGCGTTCGAACACGCCTATGCCGCTCAATTCGGGCGCGTGCTGCCGGGACTGGGCGTCCGGCTGGTGACGCTGCGGACGACCGCAATCGGCCGGCGCCCGCACTTCGACCTGACAACGCTCGCACCGGACGCCCACGCATCGATGGCCCTGGCCGATCGCGGCACTCGCCAGGTGTGGTTCGGGGGCTGGCGCATGGCGACCGTGCATGACCGTCTGGCGCTGCCGGCCGGGGCGGAGATCATGGGCCCGGCCATTCTGGAACAGCCCGACGCCACCACCGTTATCGACCCGGGCCTGGTCGCGCGCGTCGATCCGCTGGGCAACGTCATCGTCAGTCGCCAATGACGGAAATAGCCGCGACCGCCCTGCTGATTTGCGATCTGCAGAACGATTTCATCCATCCCGACGGGGCGTATGGTCGCGCCGGCCTGGCCGTGCCGGAAATCGCGGCATTGCCGGACCGGCTGCGGCCATTGGCCGATCGCCTGCGCCGGGGCGGTGGGTGGATCGTGCAGACGCAGTTCACCCTGGTTCCCGGCCGTGGCGGCGTGCCCATGATTGCGTCCCACTTGCACCAGTTACGGCCGTTTCTGACAACGGGGGATTTTTGCCCGGGTCGATGGGGTCATCAACTGGTGGACGGTCTCGCGCCCGCAGATTTCTCGGTCGAGAAAATCGCCTATTCTGCGTTTTACATGACCCGGCTGGAATGGGTGCTGCGCCGTGCGGGGATCACGCGCCTGTTGGTCTGCGGGATTGTCACCAATGGGGGGGTCGCGTCGACGGTTCGGGACGCGCATGTGCGGGATTTCGAATTGGTGGTTCTGTCGGACGGCTGTGCCGCGTTCACGCCCGCCGTGCATGCGACAGCGATCGATGCGCTGCGGCCGGTCTGTGCCGTGTCGACCGTCGCGGTGGCGCTGGATGAACTCGCGTGACGGTCATTTTTGCCGACCACGCGCCGTTCGACGTGCATGTACCCGTCGTGGTGATCGGTGCCGGCGCCGCCGGGCTCGTGGCTGCGTTGGCGGTGCGCGCAGCCGGCGTGGCGGTGCTGGTCCTGGAACGCGAAGCGTTGCCCCGCGGCTCGACGGCGTTATCGGCTGGACTGATCCCCGCGGCGGGCACGCGATGGCAGCATGAGGCCGGTATCGGCGATGACCCGGCCCGGTTCGCGTCCGACGTTATGGCCAAGGCGCATGGCGAGCCCGACCCGGCGCTGGTCAACACCCTGACGCAACGCGCAGCACCGGTACTGGAGTGGCTTGCGGACGCGCACGGGCTGACATTCTCCTTGGTTCAGGACTTCACCTATCCGGGTCACTCCGCGGCACGCATGCACGGATTACCGTCCCGGTCGGGTGCCGCGTTGATGGATGCGCTACGGCAGGCGGCGGAGCAGTCCGGGGCCGACATCTTATGCGACGCGCACGCGACGACATTAGTGTGCGACGCGGCCGGGGACCGGGTGCTGGGCATCGAATACGTGCGTCCGGATGGCGCGACGGAGCGCGTGGGATGCGACGCGCTCGTGCTGGCCTGCAGTGGGTATGGGGGCGACCGTGATTTGGTGGCGGAGCACATCCCCAGCCTGGCGCAAGCGCCGTATTTCGGCCACCCCGGTAACACGGGCGATGCCATCCGGTGGGGACAGGCGATGGGGGCGCAACTACGGGACCTATCGGGACATCAGGGCCATGGGTCGGTCGCCCACCCGGCCAGCATCTTGATCACGTGGGCCACGATCACCGAGGGTGGTTTTCAGGTCAACGCGGACGGCCACCGCTTCGCCAATGAAATGCGCGGTTATTCCGAGCAGGCGGAGGACGTGCTGCGCCAACCGGGCGGCGCCGCCTGGACCGTGTTCGACGAGCGTATCGCGGCAATCGCGCGACAATTCGAGGATTTCCGGCAGGCGGAGGCGGCCGGGTGCATCGTTTGCTCGCCAGATGTGGACGCAATCGCCGCGGCCATGGGCGTACCGGCCAGCGCGTTTGCAAGCACGCTCGCGGACGTCGAAGCGATGAAGCGTGGCATCGGCGCTGATCCACTCGGGCGTGGGTTTGCGGGTAGCCCGGCGTTGCGCGCGCCGTATTGTGCCGTCCGGGTCACGGGCGCGCTGTTTCATACGCAGGGTGGGCTTACGGTCGATCCGGATGCCGCGGTGCTGCATGAGAATGGGCGCCGGTTTGCTAACCTATTTGCAGCCGGGGGGGCGGCGTGCGGCGTTTCGGGCCGTCAGGCGTCGGGGTACCTGTCGGGCAACGGGTTACTGTCGGCGGTGGTACTGGGCGCCGTTGCGGGACATTCGTCTGTCGCGGCTGTGACCGGGAAGGCCACGGCCTGAAGGGTGCCGGGCTTCCCGTTTCGTTGCAACGATCTCAGGCGCAGGCAGATCGACTCTACCGAGCGCCGAGCCGGTTCAGCGCTTGAGACCCTCCTAAAAGGCCAGTAGTTGGTTGAACATGTCCGGCTTTTGGAATGGGTTTGAGCGGTGACAATGAGCTCGCCCGGCCCGCGTCGGCCCAAGCGGGTGTCACCGGCCGGGCGATAGTCATCATTTTTAAGCCACTCGACCGGCCAAACGCGCGACGCCGCGTGCGGTGCCCTTCACGAGAAGCCGCACTGAACTGCCGCCGGTTTGGCGGACACAGAGATTAGGGTGCTTCAAGAGATGGCGTGCAGAGCGTTGTTCGTCACAGCGAACCGGTCCCGGAACCTGGGCAACTTCTCTATTGCTAGGCTATAGGACTCCGTTTGAGAAGTCACCGGTGTGCGATCCGGCGTAGTAAGAGGCTGCCCATTGCCACGTGGACCATGGCCTCGGAAACGTCCAGACGCTTCTCGTAGTCGCGCACCAGCCGTCGCCAGCGGATCATCCAGCCGAAGGTCCGTCCGACGACCCACCGACGCGGGATCGCCGCGAACCCGACCTACTTATCGGATCGCCGTACGATCTCGATGACAAAATTGAGGAACACTGCTTTGTCCAGAAGTCGGGTCCGGTCGTAGGCACCATCGGCAAACAGGTGCTTGAGCCAGGGCCAGCGTTTGCGGAGGCCATCCAGGATGAGCTGAGCACCGGCGCTGTCCGAAACGTCGGCTGTTGTGAGGTTCACCATGAGCAGTCGCCCGTCCGTATCGACGGCGACGTGCCGCTTGCGGCCAACGATCTTCTTGCCGCCGTCCTAGCCACCCGGCAATGAGGGTGTCCGCGCCCGACCCACCATCAACCACGCCGAGACCGGGGATGGCATTGGCCTGGAACACGAACGGGACGGCACCGCCCACAAGGCTCACGGTCGAAGAATTGGTGACCGAAGCCCCCATCGCGACCGTTCCACCGCCCGAGACGACGAGCGTGCTTCGGGCCGCGCCCCGTTGAGCCGTGCGCCGATCGTCACCGTATTGATCTGGATCGTGTCGTTGCCGCAGCCGCCAAACATCGACTCCCTGGCGTTGCCGACCGCGACGATGTCGCTACCCGTGCCGAACGTCACTACCGCCGCGTCGGCACAAAGCCGCCGCTCCAATGACGTGGTTTGTTACCGCCGTCCACACAGGTCGTCTATCGGCCAAGTTTAGTCGTCGGTTTTGCGTCCTTCGCATTTCGGCCACGGCGCTGCCCAATATCAAGGCCCCGGAACCAGACGTCAACGTCAGGCACCTTATTGGCAGAGACTGGTGGGCAGCGGGCACTCGGCATGATGCAGAACTCGAGATATTGAAAGAGCGATTTAACGTCTGAAATCGCGAGATGAGAGATATGAAATCGCAAGGCCGGGCAGGTCGTCGCCCGGCTAAATCGGTTACTGCGCCAGACCTTCAACCGCAAAGGAGTTGAATTTGGAGGCCCTATCACGACTGGATGAAAGCTCCTTCTGCTCCGGTTCGTTTTGCCAAGCTTTAAAGTGCTCGGTGTCTTCGAACACATATTCCGTAACTCGCTTCGGAGCCGTTCCTTCCATTGCGATGACGCTGCCGCCTCGGACGATGAAGCGACCGCCGTGCTTTTTGATAAGCACTTCCTGCCGGTCCGCGTAGACTTTGAAGCCCGCTTGATCGGTCACTTCTATCTGGTTGATGACATACATCGGCGATTTGGATTGAGCGTGCGCCGCCGGGACGCCGCCGATACCGATAGCAATGCCAGCGCCGATCAAAAAGTTGCTTATGTGAGCGATTCGCAATTGACTCTCCTGGTGATTCTGAATGTTAAGACACAATGATATCAAAGCGTTTCATTCAAGATGTTATTCCCTCTAACTGAAGGCCTGCATAAATCGAAATGCTAAAAAGTCCTGTGTACCACACGCAATTCTACAGTGCCGAATGATAGAACGTTACTCTATCGTAAGCCGATAATTTTGATGGCAAGCAACGCAGTTGCCCATCGTGTCGCCCAGCATCCCGATCAACTCGGATGGAGCCGCGCCCTCATGCGCTGCCCTGGCGATGTCGTCGAAGCCTGCGCGTGCGCCGGCCATCATTGCAGTCCACGCTGGCGTCTCCTTCGCTTTCATACCGGGCGGGATCGCCGAGACCGGCGTGCCCTTACGGCCTCGGGCCGCGGCTTCGCTCTCGACGGTTTTGAGATCGGCCTTACCCAGAGCAACCGTGATCGCCTGTGTCGATTGCAGAAAGAGCCGCATCTGGCCAAGGATGAAAGCCCGCTCGACCTCGGTCCGCACTGCAGGTTCGCGTGTATCCTGCGCCACGCAGGGCGACGCGAACAAAACTACTGCCACAATCCATCCCCCACCGCGCCTCATGCTCAACTCCTCCATTGGCCTGCGAGGGATGGACGCCGACGGGCCAACACACAATAATCGTTCCACTTTCAGGGATATAAGCGACGTCATGGGCGAGCTTGATCGAAGCTGGGATAGGCGGATCGGCGAGCGCGTGCGTTTGCGCGAATTGCGGATCCTGCATGTCGTGGTGCAGTCGGGCAGCATGGCACGGGCAGCTCAGGTACTCTCGATGACGCAGCCGGCGGTGTCGCAGGCGATCAGCCATCTGGAAGCGGCATTGAACACGCCCGTGCTAAGTCGCAGTACGGCCGGGGTGGTGCCGACCGCAATCGGTTCCATGCTGCTCCGGCACGCGCTGGAAGCCGTGGACTCGCTTAGCGAGGGCCTGCGTGAGATCGAGGCCTTGGTCGATCCCGGCGGCGGGGAGATCGTGGTCGGCGCCAGTGAATCCTATATCGCCGGCGGCGCGCTCGCGGCCACGATCAACGTGCTGCAACGACGCTTCCCGCGGTTCCGGGTGGCTGTCGTCGAGTCGAACACCGCCGCCACGAGCTTCGCCGATCTGCGCGAACGGCGCGTCGATGTGATGATCGGCCGCAGCACCCGCACCGATCCGCCGGAGGACCTCAAGCAAAACTTCCTGCTCGACGAGGCGCTTCTGCTTGTGGCCGGCGGCCATAATGCTTGGGCGCACGCGGTAACGATGCGCTTCGCCGACCTCGCGGACAAGCCTTGGGTGCTCGCCCCGGCAGGCACCGCGGTGTACGACCTGGTTGCGGACGGCTATCGCACGGAAGGCGTCCGCATGGCGGTGCCAGCGGTTACCACCTACTCGATGATGCTGCGCCTGCAACTCTTAACGAGCGGAAAGTTCGTGACTGCGTTTCCCGAGAGCTTGGTCAGGAACTGCGCGAAGGCGTGGAATTTGGTGGCACTGCCCTTGGCGCTGGGAACGACGCTTCCAGTCTCCGCCTTCACACTGCGCAGACGGGCTGCGAGCCGCGCGATCACAGCGTTCATCGACGCCGCTCGTGCGGTTAACCGCGGCGCCGGCTGAACCCATTTCGCCCCTGGCGTTGGACAGGATGAGCGAATTGATTTGACCCTCCGACCGGGCTTCCAAAGGATGGAAGTCATGATAAGGTCTCGTTCCCACAGCGCCGCGTTCAAGCGGCTGGTCGCCGAGGAGTTCCTGGCTGGAAAGACGCTGCACGGCCTGTCGCAGCAGCATTATCTCTCCAGGTAGCTGATCCGGATCTGGGTCGGCAAGTATGAGGCAGGCGCGCTGGATGACGATCTTCAGGCGACTGACCTGCTCTAGGAGTACGAGCTGTTAAAGGGGGCATTGAAGCTTGCTCCCCGGCCGAGAGGCCCGGGCGCCTCCGTCGTCACCGGCCCCATGGCATTTCGGTCAGCCGGGGATGCGAGCTGATGGGCCTGGCGCGGTCGACCTTCTACAATCCCCCGGCACCGTCCCCACCTGGTAATCTTCTCGTCAGAATCGGGGAGATCTGCGACGGGTTCGAGTGCTACGAATATCAGCGCGCGGGGCGCGCCCTGCGCCATCAGGGCGTAGTGGTGAACAGCAAAAAGCTCGGCGCTTGATGCGCTAGCACGATCTGCAACCCAAGCGGCGACGGCGCTACGTGGTCACCACAGACAGCGACCATGCCGGGCCGATCTTTCAGGACCTAGCCAAAGACATTACGCCCGAGCACCCGAACCAGATTTGGTTGGCCGACCTGACCTACGTCGCGATTCTTAGCGGCCTCGTCTACCTAGCCGCCATCCTGGATTCCTAGTCTCGCAAGGTGGTGGGCTATGCAATCAGCCGGTCGATCCTTGAGGTTGCCCTGGTTTGGTGGACGGTTTGTGGTCGTGCGGGCTAAGCGCCGGTGAGCATTTCTTGCATTTCGGTTTTATAGGTCATGGTTAACTGATATCCCAAGCCAGAATGCAGCGGGACCGGGTTGTACCAGCCCTCTATAGTGCTGAAGCACGCCATTCTCGCCTTGGCCTGGGAGGCGAACCGGCGTCCGCTGAGCAGTTCAGCCCCCAGCGTGGAGAAGAAGTCTCGGCCATCGCATTGTCATACGCATCGCCGGCAAATCCCATCGATGGACGCACGCCAGCTTCTCCATATCGGGTAGCGTCCGCGCTCGTGGTGGAAATTGGATGAGTTCTGCGGGTGGGGTTCGCCCTTCCCGCAGAACAGGTTTGAGGTGGCCATCGGATCAGCAGGCTACGGTGGAGTTGCGACGCTTCACCCGAACCGATGAGGACC
>JANPPS010000168.1:0-24879 GCA_031428635.1 Rhodospirillales bacterium | reverse complement strand
ACGCTGGCCGACGCCGCGCTGCCGCTGTTGCTGGGCCGAACGCTGCAGGCGAAAGAGCGGGCACTGGTCCGGGTCGCAACGCCCGAGCGGGTGACCGCCCTCGATGCCGCATTATGGGCCGCGACCGCGCCGGACTGGCTGCCGCACGGCACCGCCCGCACCGGGCACGCGACCCTGCAGCCCATCTGGATCACCGCCAAGGACGAAAACCCGAACGGCGCCCGCTTTCTATTCCTGCTGGACGGCACCGCGTCCCCCGCTGGCGAGTGGACGCGGGTGTTCGACCTGTTCGACGGCCAAGATGACGACGCAGTGGCCGCGGCCCGCCTGCGATGGACGGAGGCGAAGGCGGGTGGGCACACATTGGCCTACTGGCAGCAAGGACCGTCTGGGTGGACCAAGCGTTGACAACGTAACCCCTCGTAACACCGTGCTGCAATGCGGTATGGTCGCCACATGAGAGTACAAATCTGATGCGCCGCCTGATTATGTTGGCTTTCGTCCTCGCAAGCCCTGCGTTGGCCCAGCCCGCGCCCGCCGGACCGCCTGCGGTCGGCGTCGTTGAAGTGCAGGAGCGCCCGGTAATAGAAAGCAATAGTTACGTGGGCCGGATCCAGGCCATCAATCGGGTGGACCTAGTGGCCCGCGTAAGCGCCTTCCTGACTAAACGCAGCTTCAACGAGGGCGGAGACGTCCACGCCGGCGACGTTCTGTATACGCTGGAACGCGGCCCGTTCGAGGCGCTGGTCGCAGCCCAGGGCGCGCAAGTCGCGCAGGCAACCGCCGTGTTACAAGGCAGCACTCTGACCCTGGGCCGGGCGGAGGCGCTGCTCAATACCGCTGCCGGACAGCGTAGCCTCGTAGACGACGCGCAGAGCCTGCAACGCAGCCATTCCGCAATACTACTCGGCGCACAGGCCGGGCTTCGCCAGGCGCAGATCAACCTCGATTATACCGAAATCAAGGCGCCGATCGACGGACGCATCAGCCGCACCGCGGTAACCGAGGGCAATGTCGTCGGCCCCAACAGTGGCGTGCTCGCGACGATCGTAAGCCAGGATCCGATGTACGTTGTGTTTCCAATCTCCGTCCGCGACGCACTGGATCTGCGTGAGCGTTACGCCAGCAAGGGTGGGATGGCGGCCGTGTCGGTCCGCATAAAACTGCCGAACGGCGTCGACTACGGCAGCGCGGGTCAGTTGGATTACGTCGACCCGGTCGTGCAGCCCAACACGGACACGTTGATCCTGCGCGCCCGCATTGCCAATCCAGTCGGGCAGACAAAAGCGGGCGAGTTGGGTAATCGGCAGCTGACCGATGGGATGTTTGTCACCGTCAGCCTGCAGGGGGTGGCCCCAGTGCAGGCGCTAGCCATACCGCGCGCCAGCGTGCTGTCGGATCAGCAGGGTAGCTACGTGTGGGTAATTGGCGAGGGTAATAAGGCGGAGCAGCGGCGCATCACGCTCGGGCAATCCACGCCGGATACGGCCGTCGTGACGGCCGGGTTGAAGGTGGGTGAAAGTGTTGTGGTCGATGGCGTGCAGCGCGTACGCCCGGGCTTGATCGTAAGCCCTGGCCCCGTGTCTGCCGGGCCCGGCCTTTCCCCCACGGCCCCGCGTACCTGACATAACGAGGACCTAGCGCATGATCAGCTCCGTCTTCGTCGACCGGCCGCGCCTAGCGATCGTGATTGCGATTATTACCGTGATCGCTGGCCTGATCGCGCTGACCGTGATCCCCGTCAGCCAATTCCCGGACATCGTGCCGCCGCAGGTGCAGGTCACCGCCCGGTACCCCGGCGCGTCTGCCGCCGTCGTCGAAGCCACTGTCGCCCAGCCGCTGGAGGCACAGGTCAACGGCGTCGATCAGATGCTGTACATGAAGTCGAACTCCGGCAACGACGGCAGCTACTCGCTTACGGTATCGTTCAACCTGGGTAGCAACCCGGACATCAACACGGTCAACGTGAACAACCGCGTGCAGGCCGCCCTGGCGCGCCTGCCCGCGGAGGTGCAGCGCAACGGCGTGACGGTGCAAAAGCGGTCGTCGGCGATTCTTGAGTTCCTGGCGTTCAGCAGCGAACAGCAGGACACGCTGTTCATCAGCAACTATGTGACGATCAACGTGCTCGACCGGATCAGCCGCGTGCAGGGCGTGGGGTCGGCGTCGCTGTTCGGGGCGCTCGATTATTCGATGCGCATTTGGTTCGATACCGACCGGCTCATTAGCCTCAAACTCGCGCCATCCGATATCGTGAACGCCATCCAGACGCAGAACGTGCAGGCGCCTGTCGGCCGTATCGGCGCGCGGCCCACGGACGATGCAACCCAATTCCAAATCAACCTGCAAACGAAGGGCCGCTTGACGTCGCCCGAGGAGTTTGGGGCCATTGTCGTGCGGGCCGAGCCCGACGGCTCCGTTTTGCGTGTGCGTGACGTGGCGCGCGTGGAACTGGGCGCTGCGTCGCGGGACAGTGAGAGCCGGCTGAATGGCAACCCAGCCATTACGATGGGCGTCTACCTGGCCCCTGGCGCCAATGCCGTGCAGACCGCCGAGCGGGTGCAAGCGGCGCTAGACGAACTTTCCACCCGGTATCCCGCGGGCCTGAAGTCGCAGGTATTCTACAACAGCTCGACGTTCGTCAGCGATACCATCAGTGAGGTAAAGTCGACGCTGATCGAGGCGTTCATCCTCGTGGTCCTGGTCGTGTTCCTGTTCCTGGGAAACTTCCGCGCCACGCTGATCCCGTCGATTGCGGTGCCCGTCAGCCTGATCGGCACCTTCGCGGTGTTGCTGGCACTCGGTTACTCTGCCAACACCGTGTCGCTACTGGCCCTCGTTCTGGCGATCGGTATCGTGGTCGATGACGCGATCGTGGTGGTGGAAAACGTGGAGCGCGTGCTGGAGGAGGAGCCGGATCTCACGCCGCAGGAGGCGACGAAGAAAGCGATGCGCCAGATCACGGCGCCCATCATCGCCATCACGTTGGTGTTGCTGAGCGTATTCGTGCCAATCGGGTTCATACCCGGCATTTCCGGAACGCTGTTCCGGCAGTTTGCGGTCACGATATCCGTGGCGATGGTGATCAGCGCCATCAATGCCCTGACGCTGTCCCCGGCCCTATGCAGCATCTTTCTTCGCCACACGGGTGAGCGGCGCGGCATCATGGGGCGGGTCGGCCGCGGCATCGACTGGGTGCGCGACCGCTACACCAGCCTGGTCGCGCGGCTGATCCGCGTGGGCGTCGTGGCCGTCGTGCTGGTCGTGGCATTCGGTGGTGGTATCTATGGATTGAGCCGCCTGACGCCAACCGGCTTCCTGCCGGAGGAAGACCAAGGCGCGTTTTTCGTCTTTGCGCAGCTACCGGACGGCGCCAGCGTGACCCGTACCCGGGCCGTGGTGGAACGGGTGGAGAAGATCGCCAAGGACCTTCCGCAGATCCAGAACGTGCTGGCGATCGTCGGCTTTTCGTTGCTCGATGGCGGCAACCAGTCCAACGCCGCCTTTATGGTAATGCGGATGAAGCCGTTCGCCGACCGGACAGCGGCAGCCGATAAGGTGAAGGCGGTGATCGGGCGCATGGCCGGCCAATTGCAGGCGATCCGCACGGCGACGATTTTCCCAGCCAACCTGCCGCCCATCATCGGCCTGTCGACCGGTGGGGGGTTCGAGTACCAGCTGCAGAACCTCGAAGGCCGTGACCCGGTCGATATGGGACCGGTACTGAACGGTCTGCTCGCTGCAGCCAACCAGGACCCGGCGCTCACCCGCGTATTCAGCACGTTCACGCCGACGACACCCAGCATCTACCTCGATATCGACCGGGATAAGGCACAGGCGCTCGGCGTGGCCACGAACGATATATTTACCGCGCTGCAGGCGACGCTGGGCGGCGTGTACGTTAACGACTTCAACCTGTTCGGACGCACATGGCAGGTAAATATCGAGGGTGAGGCAGCGGATCGAACCGATTTGCCTGCCGTCTGGCGCATCCACGTCCGCAACCAAGCGGGGACAATGGTGCCGCTGCGCGCAATCGCCGACGCACGCATCGTACTGGGCCCGCAGACCATCAGCCGGTACAATAATTACCGCTCGATCACGATCCAGGGTACGCCCAAGTCAGGTGTTTCGTCCGGCGATGCGCTGCTGGCGATGGAGGCGGTAAGCGCCAAGACTCTACCGCCAGGTTATGCGTTCGAGTGGACAGGGACGGCGTATCAGGAACGAACGGCGTCAGGGCAGACGGGTAAGATACTCGGGCTGGCCGTGCTGTTCGCCTATCTCTTCCTGGTGGCGCTCTACGAAAGTTGGGTGATCCCGGTCCCGGTGCTGCTGTCGGTGACGGTCGGCGTGCTAGGCGCCTTCGCAGGTCTTCTGATTACCGGACTGGCGCTTGACCTGTACGCGCAGATTGGCCTGGTGGTGTTGATCGCGCTGGCGGCCAAGAATGGGATCTTGATCGTCGAGTTCGCCAAGGACCAGCGTGAGCTGGGTCATTCGATCGCAGACGCCGCACGAATGGGCGCGCAAACTCGGTTCCGGGCGGTGATGATGACCTCGATCGCTTTCGTGCTCGGCCTGCTGCCACTGGTGACGGCCAATGGCGCAGCCGCTATCAGCCGCCGGGCGGTTGGCACCCCCGTATTCGCGGGCATGATCGCCGCCAGCACGATCGGTATCTTCTTAATTCCCATGCTGTATGTTGTGTTTCAGACGGTCCGCGAACGGACGAAGGACTGGTTTGGCCGGACAATGGCTAGATCGGCCCGCACGCCCGCGGAATAATTCCCCCTTGGCGCAGCGCGCGCCGACCACAGTTTAGTTACACCTGCAGCAATGGAGCTCCGTATGACAAAATTCGGCATCGCCCAAAACGTTCGCCGCGTCGAAGATCCCCGACTGCTGATCGGCGCTGGCCGCTACACAGATGATATTCAGTTGCCGGGCGAGGCGATTGCGACCGTGCTGCGCAGTCCGCACGCCGCCGCGCGGATCGTGACGATGGACGCCGACGCCGCCCGTGCAATGCCCGGTGTGCTCGCGGTCTACACGGGTGCCGACCTACAGGCCGATAAGATCGGTGGCATCCCCTGCGGCGTGTCGATCAAGAACCGCGATGGTAGCTCCCGCGCTGACGTCCCCCACCATGCCCTGGCCAGCGGCGCAGTACGCCACGTCGGTGACCCGGTCGCGTTCATCGTGGCCGAAACCCATCAGGCCGCCCGTGACGCAGCAGAGGCCGTTTTCATCGAATACGAAATCCTACCGAGCGTTACCGACCTTGGTGCGACACTCGACGCCGGGTCACCCGCCGTATGGGACAGTGTGCCCGGTAACATGGCATTCGATTGGGAAGTCGGCGACCGCGCTCGCGTCGACGGTCTATTCGACAGTGCCGCCCACGTGACGCGCCTGACAGTCGTGAACAACCGCATCGTCGTGGCCTCGCTCGAGGCCCGTGCGGCCACCGCACAGTTCGAGGACGGGCGCTTCACGCTGTACACCAACACGCAGGGCGGCTGGACCATCCGCGGCATGCTGGCGAAGGCTGTGTTCAACCTGCCCGAGGAAAACTTCCGCGTCGTCACCCCCGACGTCGGCGGCGGCTTCGGCATGAAGCTGTTCCTGTACCCGGAGCAGATCCTGGTCTGCTACGCCGCCCGCAAACTCGGCCGGCCGGTCAAGTGGACCAGTGAGCGGAGCGAGGCATTCCTGTCCGACAGCCACGGCCGCGACAACATCACCCGGGGTGAGTTGGCGCTGGACGCCGAGGGTAACTTCCTGGCTATGCGGACCCGCAACGTTGCCAACATGGGTGCGTACTACTCGAATTACGGTCCGTTCATTCCGACGGCAGCGGGCACGAAGGTGCTGGCCAGCGTCTATAAGTTCCAGGCGATCTACGCCAACGTTGTCGGTGCATTCACCAACACCGTGCCCGTCGATGCCTATCGCGGTGCGGGCCGGCCGGAGAGCAATTATCTAGTCGAACGCCTGATCGACGCCGCCGCGCACGAGACGGGGATCGACCGGATTGAGCTACGCCGCCGCAACATGGTGCCGCCGAGTGCGATGCCGTACCTGACGGCGATGAACCAGACCTATGACAGCGGCGATTTCCAAGTCGTGCTGGATGCGGCGCTGGAGAAGATGGATTGGGCCGGGTTCGAAGGCCGCCGCGCTGCCGCCGCCGCACGGGGCAAGAAGCGTGGTATCGGCATGGCGTATTACCTTGAGGCCACAGGCGGTGCGCCGACCGAACGCGCCGAAATACGGTTTGCCGAGGACGGTTACGTTGACGTGTATGTCGGTACACAGAGCACGGGTCAGGGGCATGAGACGGCCTACGTGCAGCTGACCGCCGACCAGCTTGGTATCGACGGCGACCTGATCCGCATTCGTCAGGGCGATACCGACACTATTCCCGTTGGCGGCGGCACCGGCGGCGCGCGCAGTCTGTACTCGGAAGGTCAGGCGATCCTGATCACGTCAGCGACCGTCATTTCGAAGGGCAAGCAGGCCGCGTCCGAAATGCTGGAGGCTGCGGCCGAGGACATCGAGTTCGCGTCCGGTCGCTTCATCGTCGTTGGTACCGATCGTGGCGTGGACATCCTGACGCTCGCTGCCACGCAGCGTGAGCGCCCGGGTGCGACACAGCTCGACGCCGCAGAGATCGCCAATATCGAGAAACACACCTTCCCCAATGGTTGTCACGTGGCAGAGGTTGAGGTTGATCCGGACACGGGCAGCATCGCCATCGTCCGTTATTTGGTGGTTGATGACGTGGGCCGCGCCTTGAACCCGATGATCGTCCGCGGCCAGGTTCATGGCGGCGTGGCGCAGGGTGTGGGACAGGCACTGATGGAGCGCACGTCCTATGATGCCGAGAGCGGGCAACTGCTATCGGGCAGCTTCATGGACTACGCCCTACCCCGCGCGTCCGACCTACCGGACGTCGAGGTCGATCTGATCGAGGTGCCGTGCCTGACGAACCCGTTGGGTGTAAAGGGCGCCGGTGAGGCCGGAGCCGTCGGTTCGCCGCCTGCGGTCATGAACGCGCTAGTGGATGCGTTACGTGACATGGGTGTGGATGCAATCGACATGCCTGCCACGCCGGAGAAGGTGTGGCGCGCCATCCACGCGCGCGCGGCGTAAACAAGCGAAACGTCACACGGCGTGGGAGAAAATCCTCGCCTTGTGACGCCGCCCGCGCGTAGGGCACTGATTCCATGGCGCAGCATAACTCGGTATGGCCGGCGGGCGCGCTGGACGGCCTGATCATGCAGGGTAAACACCGAGGCTCTGCCCTGTTGCTATGGCATAGCAGTGGCGTGGGACAGCGTGCGGGGACAATGCTCAACCTTGCCTTTCGAGGTCAGTGTCAGCCTGAGTTTAATCCTGGTTCATCGTTGTTCCACCCGGCAAGCCATGCAGTCGGGCCGAACCGTGTGCAGATACTGGCCAGCGGCGTCGTGGATTTAGGTAAAGGCCAGACTGGCCCAGGCAGCCCGGCGTCCACCGCTTCGAACGGCGTGCAGTAGTACCGGACCGTGCTTGCAGTTGATGTCGCGCAGATGTGGCACGTCGCAGAATGACGGCCTCATTGCCAGGGTGCTCCGGTATTATCCGACACTGCGTAAGCCAGCGCAGAGCCATGGTCGCCAAGGCCGGATCGACACCAGCGGCTCTCAATTTCACACGGGGTCGGGATGCGACGGAACGGGATCATGCGGGCTCTCTTTCGGCGTGCATGTTGCCACGGTGGCGAGCACGCTCACTCCGGTTCTTACGCCGTGTTCGCCGGGAATTGCGGCGCAAGCGGCGGAGTGTGACCGTGCCCCGTCCTCGGCACAGTAGCGCCATCCGCGGGATCCCGCCGCCTATGGAGATATAGTCATGTCGACCCAGACCGACGTCGCCCAGCCAGGGGCCGATCCGTTCGCCAGTCAGCTGGCCGCGGTCCGTGCGCGCGACCCGGCCGCGGACGGCGTGTTCTTTTACTCCGTGGCAACCACGGGCGTGTTCTGCTACCCGTCCTGCGCGGCCCGCCCGGCACTGCGGCACAATATCGGCTTCCACCCCACCCGCGAACACGCGGCCCGCGCCGGTTTCCGTCCCTGCCAGCGCTGCCGCCCGGACCTACCGCCCCGGATCGAGCGGGAGGCGGCACTGGTTACCCGCGCCTGTCGCTTTATCGACGTCGCCGAGGAAGCGCCGTCGTTGACCGACCTGGCCCACGCCGTCGGCATCAGCCCGCACCATTTCCACCGCTTGTTCCGTCGTATCGCCGGTGTCACGCCCAAGGCTTACGCCACCGCCCAGCGCCAGGCGCGGGTGCAGGCCGGGCTTGCGGCCGGCACCCCGGTCACGGCCGCGATGTACAATTCCGGGTTTAATTCGTCAGGACGGTTCTATGCGGTGGCGGACGGTATGCTGGGAATGGCCGCATCCCGCTATCGTAAGGGCGGCGCCGGTGAGACGATCCGCTACGGGACGGGTTCGTGCTCGATGGGTCAGGTCCTGGTTGCGGCAACCGGGCGCGGCGTGTGCGCCATTTTACTGGGAGACGATCCGGACGCGCTGACGGCAGACCTGCATGCGCGCTTTCCCCAGGCGGCGCTGTCCGATGGCGGTCCGGATTTCGGCGAGTGGCTGGCGCAGGCCGTCGCCCTAGTGGACGGTCCCGGAACCGCTGCGTTCAGCCTTCCGCTCGATATCCAGGGTACGGCGTTTCAGCGCCGCGTGTGGCAGGCGCTGCAGGCGATCCCGCCCGGGTCCACATCGACTTATGGCGCTGTTGCGGCTCAGCTCGGCAGTCCACGGGCAGTCCGGGCCGTGGCGGGGGCGTGTGCGGCAAACAAGTTAGCGATCGCCGTCCCGTGCCATCGGGTGGTGGCGTCGACGGGCGCGCTGGCTGGTTATCGCTGGGGATTGGAGCGAAAGCGGGCGTTGTTGGAGCGCGAGCGCCAGACCGCCGAGGCTGAGCTGATTAGCCCCGGCTAGCCCCGGCGGGTTTCGCCTATTTATGGAACGTAAACGTCGAAATCTCACACACGTTGACGCCACGCTTCTCCGCCGACGCGCCACCCTTGAACACAGCCTTGAAGTCGAACACGCACTTACCGCTGCCGTCATCGATGTTGACCGACTGCGTGTCGCCGTCATCGAGACTATCATTACCGAGAATATTCTCCTCCCAGCTATTTGACTTGGTCACGGATGCGTAGAACTGCATCATAGTCTGGCCGGTTTGATTGAGGATATCGACGTTGCGATCCGCAGCGCGGGCTGGTGCGATCGTCGCAAGCAGGGTCAAGATAACGGCCATTCGTGTCAGCATGAGTATATTCCTAGAGTATGTCAGCACGGTCAACGCAATTAGCGTTGACGATAAAGTAACGACCAAAGGCGGCATAATCTCGTCGAAAATTATTACGATTTGGTTAGACCGCCAACGCGGCCGACTGGGTACCGAGCCAAACTTAGCCACACCACGGCGTCGCGGCCCCAGCGGTTACCGCCCGGCTGTTGCCTCATCAATCGCGGCCCAGCCAAACTGCAAGATCGGTAGCGCCGCCCGCGCCACGCCAACGATCGCTGGCACCAGAGCGGGTCCAGTCACGACACTTTCGGCTAATCCAATGCGCACGACGAACGATCGTAGCCGCAGCCCGTCCGCAACTGGCGAGCCCTTCATATCCTCGAACCCCTTCGGCATGCGGGTTAGGCTATCGTGCATTTCGAGGTCTAATCCGGCGGCGGTCAGCGCGGCCAGCGTCGCCTGCCAGCGGTCTGGATGGACGCGGATGCGCTCCCGGATCGCGTCAAGCGCCTCCGGCTCTGGATTATAGAATGCTGCGGCTACGAAGCAGCCTCGTGCGCCCAGGTGGAAATATAGCACCCCGGCCCCGTCCTTACCGCTGCCCTGCCGATACCAGACAGCGGCCGCGGCCGTTTTGTACGGGCTTTTATCATTACTGAACCGCGTATCGCGGTTGATACGAAAGGCCGATCGCTTGGCGTCGCCTTCCAGCGGTAAGCCGCTGGCGGTCAGCACCTCCGACACTTTCGTAATCAGCGCCGCCAGGGGCGCTTTTACATCCTGCTCGTAATCGGCCCGGTGCGCCTCGAACCAGGCTTTTTCATTATTGGCCGCCAGTCCGCGTAGAAACGCAAAGCTGGCGGCCGTCAGATGGGCCGTCTTGGCGATCACGCCGCGGCTTGGTGCGGCACGCCCTTTTCGGTCAGCAACGCTTCGAGCTCACCGGACTGGTACATCTCGGTCACGATATCGCAGCCGCCGACGAACTCGCCCTTCACATAGAGCTGGGGAACCGTCGGCCACTGGCTGAATTCCTTCACGCCGTCACGCAGCGCCGGGTCTTCCAGCACATTCGCGGTCTGGAACGGCACGCCCAGATGGGTCAGTATTTGGACAACTCGGGCGCTGAACCCGCACTGCGGAAACATCGCGTTACCCTTCATATAAAGCATGACGGGGTTGGCGGTGATTTCGCTCTGAATACGCTCGGTAACGGGGGTGCTCATTGGATCGGGCTCTCTTACGGGTGGGAAGTTTGTAGGGCCAGGGCGTGCAGAACGCCGCCCATGCGGCCGGCCAGGGCGGCGTACACCATTTGATGCTGCTGCACCCGGCTGCGGCCGCGGAAGGCTTCGCTGACGACAGTGGCGGCATAGTGGTCCCCGTCACCGGCCAGGTCTTCGATCGTGACATGCGCGTCGGGTAGGGCGGCCTTGATCAACGCCTCAATCTCGCTTGCGACCATCGCCATGGGTCAGGCCTCCATCCAGGCGGCAAAGAAGCGCTCATGCGCCTCCCGTGCCTCGAACATCGATATGAGGACGCCGCCGGGCAGTTTCAAACCGGCACCGCCGGCGGTGCCGATGTGCATCGCGGGTACTCCGGCGGCGACGGCGGCGGCCAGTATTGCAGCCGGGTCGGTGACGGCCAGGACGTAGCGGCCCTGGTCCTCACCGAACCAGAACGCGTGGTCGCCATCGACGGTGAGCGTCGCCCCGCAATCGCCGCCCAGCGCCATTTCGGCCACCGCGATCAACAGCCCGCCATCGCTGACGTCATGGCATGCCGATATGGACCCGGCAGCAATGCGGGCAGCCACGAATTCGCCGTGGCGTCGTTCGGCGTTCAAGTCTACGGGCGGGGGCGGCCCCTCCTCCCGGCCCGCGACTTCGCGCAGCCACAGCGATTGCCCCAGCCACCCGACTGTTTCACCCACCAGCACCAGCGCCAGGCCGGGCACCAACGCGAGCCCTACGCTGCGTTCGGCATCGCTCAGCACGCCCAGGCCCCCGATCGCCGGGGTCGGCAGTATTGCGGCGCCCTCGGTCTCATTATACAGGCTGACGTTCCCGCTCACGACCGGGAAGTCCAGTGCGCGACAGGCGTCGGCTATGCCGGTGATGGCGGCGGCGAACTGCCCCATAACCTCCGGCTTTTCCGGGTTGCCGAAATTCATGTTGTCCGTGATCGCCAACGGCCGCGCGCCCACGGCGATCAGGTTGCGCCAGGCCTCCGCCACCGCCTGCCGCCCGCCAGTCTCGGCGTGGGCGGCGCAATAGCGGGGGGTGCAGTCGGTGGTCAGCGCCAGCGCCAGGTCATGCCCCTCGATACGCACGACCGCCGCATCGGCACCGCCGGGTCGGCGAACGGTCTGGCCGCCGATCGTGCTGTCATACTGCTCCCACACCCAGGCGCGGCTACACAGATCCGGGCATTCCAGCAGCGTGAGCAGCGCCGCGCGCAGCCCGACCGGATCGGCCACCGGCCCGAGCGGCGCTGGCATTACCGGCGGCGTGTGCGGGCGATGGTATAGCGGCGCCTGCTCCGCCAACGGATCGAGCGCAATATCCGCCTCGACCCGGCCCTGATGGCGCACCACGATCCGGCCCGTATCGGTCAAGTGCCCGATCACGGCAAAATCCAGCTCCCACTTCTCGAACACCGCCCGCGCCAGCTCCTGCCGGTCTGGGCGCAGCACCATCAGCATGCGCTCCTGACTTTCGGACAGCATCATCTCGTATGCCGTCATGCCGATCTCACGCTGCGGGAGGTGATCGAGGTTGAGGTCGATGCCCACTCCGCCCTTGCCGGCCATCTCGACGCTGCTGCTCGTCAGGCCTGCGGCACCCATGTCCTGGATCGCGACGATCGCGTCGGTGGCCATCAGCTCCAGGCATGCCTCGATCAACAGCTTTTCCGTGAACGGGTCACCGACCTGCACGGTGGGGCGCTTGGCGGCGCTGTCGGCGTCGAACTCGGTGCTGGCCATCGTGGCGCCGTGAATGCCGTCACGCCCCGTCTTGCTGCCGACATAGACAACGGGGTTGCCGATACCGGCGGCGGCCGACAGAAAGATGCGATCGCGGGGGGCGATACCCACCGTCATCGCGTTTACCAACGGGTTGCCATTATACGCGGGGTGGAAATTGACCTCACCCCCCACCGTCGGCACGCCCACGCAGTTACCGTAGCCGCCGATGCCGCGCACGACGCCGTCCACGATCCGGCGGGTACGGGGGTCGTCAGGACTGCCGAACCGCAGCGCGTTTAGGTTCGCGATGGGGCGGGCACCCATCGTGAACACGTCCCGCATAATGCCGCCCACGCCGGTGGCCGCACCCTGGTACGGCTCGATAAAGCTCGGGTGGTTATGGCTTTCCATCTTGAACACGGCCGCCAGGCCCTGGCCGATATCAACGACGCCCGCGTTCTCACCGGGGCCGTGTATGACCCAGGGCGCAGTCGTCGGCAGTTGCTTCAGCCAGACGCGGCTGGATTTGTAGCTGCAATGCTCCGACCACATGACGCTGAACACGCCCAGTTCCGTGAGGGTTGGCGTACGGCCCATGATGGTCAGCACGCGGCCATATTCGTCGGCACTAAGGCCGAAGCTTTTCGCCAGCGCCGCGTCGCCCATTCGCAAAGCGGGGGTCATGCCAGCGCCTGCATCAGCCCGGCGAATAGCGGACGCCCGTCGATGCCGCCCATCAACGGATCGACCAAGTCCTCCGGGTGCGGCATTAGGCCGAGTACGCGCAGGTTGGGACTGTATACGCCAGCAATGGAGCGGGCGGAGCCGTTTCGGTTGGCGGCGTCCGTCAGCGCGCCGTCCGGGGTGGCGTAGCGGAACGCGACCAAGTTTTCTCCTTCGAGCCGATCCAGCGTCGCCGGGTCGGCCACGTAATTGCCGTCGCCATGGGCCATGGGCGCACGGAACACCTCACCCGGCGTGTAATGCCCGGTATACGCCGTGTCCGCCCGTTCGACGCGCAGGTGGCAATCGCCACTCAAGAAACGCAACCCGGCGTTACGCAGCAATGCGCCCGGTAGCATTCCGGCCTCCGTCAAAATTTGAAAGCCGTTACAGATGCCCAACACGTACCCGCCGGCGTCGGCATGGGCGCGGACGGCGTCCATCACCGGGGCGCGGGCGGCCATGGCGCCACAGCGCAGGTAGTCGCCATGGCTAAATCCACCGGGCAATACGACCAGGTCGAGGCCATCGAACGCTGTGTCCCGGTGCCACACCATTCGAACGGCTATTCCGGCCTGTCGCAGCGCGATGGCCACGTCCCGCTCCCGGTTTGTGCCGGGAAAGACGACGATGCCGGCGTTCAAATTACTTGCACTTATAAATGCCGTCCAGTGCCCGCAGCACAACGCCCGACGCTTGCTTGCCCATAATGTCCGGGTGTTGCTTCGCCCAGCCCACAACCTGCTCACGCAGTTGCACGCCCGTCACACCTTCCGGCACGCAAACGTAGGTCGGCATCTTACCGCCCTTGCTGCCATCGGCCGGGCGAAGCTTCTGGTAAAAGCTGACGGTGTCGCTGATGCCCTCGATATACGATGTGCAATCCGACGCGTCGCGCGCGGTGCAGAGTTCGACCAGCTTCGTGCCGTTCAGCGCGGAGAAGCGTTCGGCGTGGGCGGTACCAGTGACCAGCAGAGCCGCAAACAGGACATACTTCATGGCGAAATCTCCACGTTGAAACTCTCGATGACAGTGTTGGCTAGCAGCCGGTCGGACATCGCTTCCGCCTCGGCCCGGGCGGCAACGGCGTCGGTGGCGGCCAGATCGATCAGGAACACTTTTCCTGCCCGTACCTCGCCCACGCCGGCAAAGCCCAATGTGCCCAGCGCGTGACCGATCGCGCGACCCTGTGGGTCTAGCACGCCATCCTTCAGCATCACGGTCACCCGGGCTTTCATTGCATCAGCTCCGACCCCTTCATGTCGTTATTACCGGCCTCGGGCAGGATGCCGAGGCGGCGCGCGACTTCCTGGTACGCTTCCTCAACCTTACCGAGGTCGCGGCGGAACCGGTCCTTGTCCATCTTCTCGTTCGTCTTGCTGTCCCACAGCCGGCAATTATCGGGACTGATCTCATCGGCAAGCACTATGCGCATGTCGTCGTCTTCCCACAGGCGGCCGAACTCCAGCTTAAAATCCACCAGCGTGATGCCGACGCCCAGAAACAGCCCGCTCAGGAAATCGTTCGTGCGCAACGTGAGGCTCACGATATCGTCCATATCCTGCGTGGCCGCCCAGCCGAACGCGGTGATATGCTCCTCCGCCACCATCGGGTCGTTCAACGCGTCGTTCTTATAATAGTACTCGATGATGCTGCGCGGCAGGCGGGTGCCCTCCGGAATGCCCAGCCGTGTGCTGAGGCTACCGGCGGCGACGTTGCGGACAACGATCTCGAGCGGGATGATTTCCACCTCACGGATCAGCTGTTCCCGCATATTCAGGCGGCGGACGAAGTGGGTGGGGACGCCAATTTCACCCAGCTTCGTCATCAGGTACTCGCTGATGCGGTTATTCAAGACGCCTTTGCCCGTGATGATGCCCTTCTTGGCACCGTTTCCGGCGGTCGCGTCGTCCTTGAAGTATTGAACGAGCGTGCCGGGCTCCGGCCCTTCGAACAGTACTTTGGCCTTGCCTTCATACAGTTGCCGGCGGCGTGCCATGGCAGGGTGTCCTTCGCGCTGGCGCCATGAACGGGCGCGTCGTGGTCGCTATAGCAGGGGGGCAGCCGGGTTGCCACTGATCGGGCGGTGCAGCCCGCCGCCAAGCCTGGCCGCGGGCGTCATCCGGGTGCTGTGCGGCACCGGCCACGGCTTCAGCCACCGTTCTCCCACTGTGTCGAGTGTGACGTCACATGAGGGTAACCGGCTCGAACGCGGCCTTGTCCGGTGTTCCGGCAGCGAACAGCCACTGCGGCGCACCATGGTCGGGCCAGGCAACCAGGGACGCGCATACCGTCCCGAACCCGTCATGGGCCGGCACATTGACCGGGTCGGGACCGGCGCTGGCCCCGAGTGCCTGCAGCCACGGTCCCCAATCGGGCGGGGTTGGTGCGACCTCGAACGCCGCGCGGTGGGCGGTGACACGCGCGCTGGCCGGGTTGTTCAGGCCGTGGGCGGTGATCATCGATAGACCCGGCGGCACCGGCCAGTTATCCAGCCGCGCCCCGTCGCCGCGCACGAACTGCGCACCGTCGCGGCCTGCGATGACCAGGTTGAACGGCCGATATGCGCCAGCGTCGATTGGTGCCCCCGCCAATGCCAGGCCGGGTAACTCACCGCGGCTTCGCTTGTTGGGTGTTGGGCCCAGGCTGCCGGGACGATTGAGGACGCAGGCGACGCGGCCACCCTCGGCCGCCATCCAACTGCCGCCGCCCAGCCGGTCGCGTCCGCCGATCAGCCCGGGCCGGTCCGGCCACCACGCGCCGGGCGGGTCCCACGGGCGATCCAGCCGCTCGTCCCGATTGGCCGCCAACAGCAACGGCCAGGCATGGCCCGGCCGCCACAACACGATGACTGTACACACGGCGCGCTAATCCGCCCCGTTAGCATCAAACGCGGTGGTCACGCCGGTGTTGCTACCATTAACGGTAGCGGTGCCGCCGCACCCGAGAACACCATGCGTAGGTGAACTGAGCCTGTCCTGCCCATAATCGCGTGGCGTCGCCTGCGGGGTGGGATCAGGCCGGCGCCGAGGCAACGTCATGGCGCGGGAACACGCGGGCAAACACGTGATCGACGTGACGCAGATGCATGGCAGTGTCGGTGGCCGCAGCCAGCTGTTCGGTAGTGACCCGGCCTGCAATCTCCGGATCGGCGGCCACTGCGTCGGCGAACCGCAGCGCCCCGGGCTGACCCAGACCGGTCCAGGTCTGCATCGCGGTCCGCTGCACGATGCGGTATGCGTCTTCCCGTGAGATGCCGGCGCGGGTTAGGGCCAGCAGCACCTCACCGCTATGCACGACGCCGCCCAGCGCCTCCACATTGGTTGCCATCTGCGCCGGGTATACCGTCAGGCGCTCAATCATTCCCGCCAGCCGCGCCAAGGCGAAATCCAGGGTAACGGTCGCATCCGGCCCGATCGCACGCTCGACCGATGAGTGGCTGATGTCACGCTCATGCCACAGCGTCACGTTCTCCAGCGCCGGGGTCACGCAGCTGCGGACGATGCGGGCAAGGCCGGTCAGGTTCTCGCTCAGCACCGGGTTGCGCTTATGCGGCATGGCGCTACTGCCCTTTTGCCCGGCGTGGAAGAACTCCTCCGCCTCTCGCACTTCGGACCGCTGCAGGTGCCGCACCTCGGTCGCCAGCCGCTCAATCCCCGACGCGATGACGCCCAGCGTGCAGAAGAACGCCGCGTGACGATCGCGGGGGATTACTTGGGTAGAAACCGCTTCGACAGCCAGGCCGAGGCGCTGGGCGACGTACACCTCGACCGCCGGGTCCACGTGCGCATACGTGCCAACGGCACCGCTGATGGCGCAGACCGCAATCTCTGCCCGGGCAGCCAGCAGGCGCACGCGGTTGCGCGCGAACTCGGCGTAGTGCCCGGCGAGTTTCAGGCCAAAGCTCGTGGGCTCCGCATGGATGCCGTGGCTGCGGCCGATGGTGAGCGTGTGTTTGTGCTCGTGCGCCCGCTTCTCCAGCGCCGCCAGCACCTGGTCGAGCCCGGCCAGCAGCAGATCGGCTGCCTGGGTCAGTTGCACGCTGAACGCCGTGTCCAGCACGTCGCTGCTGGTCAAACCCTGGTGCACGAACCGGCTGTCGGGGCCGATACCGTCGGCCAGCCAAGTGAGAAAGGCGATGACGTCGTGGCGGGTCTCAGCCTCGATTGCGTCGATACAGGCGAGGTCGTCGGCGGTAATAACGGCGACTTTAGCCCCGCCGCGTTCGCGGATGGTCCGGGCGGCGTCGGCGGGGATGGCACCGATCGACGCCATGGCCTCGGCCGCCAGTGCCTCGATCTCGAACCAGATGCGGAACCGGTTTTCGGGTGCCCAGATGGCAACCATGGCGGGGCGGGCGTAGCGGGGAACCATAGTACAGCCTAGCGTTGATATCCCTGTCCCCTACGACCGCCCCCACCACGGAGCAAGCCCCTGTCCGATCTGTCCGCCTTACAGCCGGAGTTGATTGCTCTCGCTCAGGTGCTGTTCATCGACTTGGTACTAGCGGGCGACAACGCGATCGTGGTCGGCCTAGCGGTGGCCGGGTTGCCGGAAGCGCAGAAGAACCGGGCAATACTGATCGGCATTGCCGTCGCAACCGTGATGCGCATCGGGTTCGCGTTCATCACGCTGCAATTGCTGGCGATCGTGGGCCTGCTGTTTGCCGGCGGCGTGCTGCTGCTATGGGTGTGCTGGAAGATGTTCCGCGATTTGCGGCAACATCGCAGCCACTCGGGTGCGGTCGCGGCACCGGCCAAGACGATGCGGCAGGCGATGATCCAGATCGTTCTGGCCGACCTGTCCATGAGCCTGGACAACGTCCTGGCCGTCGCCGGCGCGGCGCGGGAACATCCCTGGGTGCTGGTGGTCGGACTGGCAGTCAGCGTTGTGCTGATGGGGGTCGCAGCCCGTTTGATCGCACGGCTGCTGGAGCGCTACCGCTGGATCGCGTGGGTCGGGCTGCTGGTCGTTTTATACATCGCACTGAAGCTGATGTGGGAGGGGTGGCACGATATTATGCGGCATTTGCCGGTGTAGCCTTACGCTGCACGCGTCGGCATAGCCGACAGGCGCCGGTGCAGCCAGAACGCGGGCAACGCCAGCGTGCCCAGCAGCCCCGCCGCGAACAGCGCAGCGGCCGGCGACCCCCACGCATCCCCCACCAACCCGAACAGGCCAGGGAACGACGCGACGCCCAGAAAGTACGCGGTATAAAACAATCCCATGCCCACGGCCTGGTGCTGCGGCCGGGCCGACAGCGTGCCGAGCGCCACGATCACGCCCGCATGCACGGACCCCAGCGTTCCGAACACCAACCCGAACAGCAGCGGCCAGTCCAGCACCGCCAGGCCCACGATCGAGCCCACCGCCGCCACCGTGCCCAAGACCAGCACCCGCGCCCCCCCGAACCGGCCCGATAGCCAGCCACCGGCCAACGTCGCCGGCAAATTAGTCCAGGTCGCGACCGTCAGCACCAGCGCCGCCAACCCCGGCGGATGGCCACGCGCCGCCAGTACCGATGGCACGTAGCTCAGGAACCCGTAATAGCCGCCGTTATAGGTCGTCCAGATCAGGCCCGCCACGAGGACCAGCCAGACCTCACGCTTGCTCGGCCATGAGAACGTGGCAGCCGTACCCCCGCCGGACGGCGCGCCGAGCAACAGCAGGCCAGAGAGTGCCGCCAGCGCCGCACCGGTGCCGAACATTGCCGCCGGTCCGCCCCAGGCGACGAGGGGCGACATCACCAGCCCCGATAGCCCGACACCGATCGGGAACATACCAACCAGCAGGCCCATAACGGTTACGAACGCCGCTCCCTTGAACTGATCGGCCGCCAGCTTGCCCTGCATCACGATCAGCGCGACGGAACCCGTGCCGGCCACGACGCGCCCGACGCCGATCGCGGCCACTCCATCTAGCCCCGCCCCGCCCATGCCCGCCGCGATCAGCGCGCCCAACGTCATCAGCACGAACCCCACGCCCACCAATGCCCGCCCGCCATAGCGCCGGCCGAGTAACCCACCGGGAAGCGCCACCAAAACGCCCGGCGCCATGTAAACGCCGATAAGGGTTCCGAGCGTGGCGTAACCCAGGCCGTATTGCTGCATCAGGGTGGGGCCGAGGCTGGCGACGGATTGAAATTGGAACCCGAACGCAATGCGCCCCAGGGCAAGGGCCGCGATAAGCCATGCGGAGCGCGTCATCGACGGACGGTCACACCGTAGCGGGCATGCCGCAAGGGGGCCGACGGTCGAGAAACACTAACGTTGGAAAAAGAACATTCAAGCATGAGCGCAACGAGACCGAGTCATTTTCCGAAGAGCTTCATGAAAGTGTCATTGGTGGCACTCGGGTAGGCATAACAATACGGCCTCGCTTTCCGCACGCCATCGCTTGCCAGTCCGTTTGAGTAGACCGAAGCGGACGCCGGGTTGCTTCGGCCATGGGCTGCAACCGGATAAGCCCGCGAGTTCGGACGGCTCACCCCACGAAATCGGATACCCGATCGAGAAACCGGTGTCGCTTTGACCGTTTCTCCAGTTCACCTACTCGCCTACCCCGCCTACATAGTGGTGCATGAGCCAGACCCCAGCCTTCCTCGACCCAGCCCGGCCCGATGTGCCCGACATCGTCGTACCCCGCGGTGTTACCCCATTTTATTTGCCCGGCCGGCCCGTACGCGGGCGACTCGTGCGGCTTGGCCCACTCGCCGACGCGCTACTGACCCGGCATGACAACCTGCCCATCGTCACCGCTTTGTCCGGCCAGGCCCTGGCGCTGGCCGCCGCGCTGGCGACCGCGCTCAAATTCCGCGGTTCGTTCAGCCTGCAGGCCAAGGGCGACGGCCCGGTGCGCATGCTGCTGGCCGATTGCACACAGGACGGCGCGCTACGCGGCTATGCGCGCGCAGTACCGGAAGAACTTGCGACGTTACTGGCCGCCGATCCCAACCCGTCCGCCGCCGACCTGCTCGGCACCGGGTACCTCGCGTTCACCGTCGATCAGGGCACCGACCGTGAGCAGCACCAGGGCATCGTCGCGATCGAGGGCGACACGCTGGCCGATATGGCGCTCCACTATTTTGCAACGTCCGAGCAGATCGCCTGCAGCGTCCACCTCGCCTGCGCCCCTGTCGACCTCGGCGGCGTCATCCAATGGCGCGCGGCAGCCCTGATCCTGGAACGCGTATCGGGTGAGGGCGGCGTCGACGTGATGCTCGATCGCGAGGAGCAGGATGAGGCCTGGAGAACCGCAATCGCCCTGGCCCGTACGGTGAAGGATAGCGAGCTGCTCGATGACGACTTACCGTCCGAACGGCTGCTGTATCGCCTATTCGGTAACGAGGGCGTTGTCGCTGACCGGCCGCGCGCGCTAGCCTATGGCTGCCGCTGTTCCCGCGCCCGGCTATCGAATATTCTGGAGGGCTTTCCGGCCGATGACCTCGACCACATGGCGGAAACCGGCGCGATCGTCATGACGTGCGAGTTCTGCAACCTGGACTTTAATTTCGGCCGCGAAGAGGTCCATGGAATGACACGCGATACATGAAACGCCGCGTCTTCCTGGCCCTGGTGCCGCTCGCCGCCTGCGCGGACCCAGTGCCATCGCGGGTATACGAGCCGTTGCGCTACGACTTTCTGACGCCGCTTCGGCTGAACGTCGCCTCGGTCGACGTTGGCCCCCCGCCGCCGCCCAACGCAACCGACAATGAGAACGCGGCGCCGCCTGGTCCGGCGCTGCGTCAAATGGCGCTCGACCGGCTGGGCGCGGGCGGGCTGACGGGTGTGGCCAAGGTCACGGTGCCGGAGGCGTTCATCAGCCAATTCGCCAATGGTCTGGATGGCGCCATGACGCTGCAGGTCGTGCTGTTCGGCGGCGACGGCGCACAACTCGGCTCTACCGAGGCGCGGGTCACGCGACGGATCAACGCGATCCCCCGGGGGGGGCTACCGGACGCGCTGTACGACATGACCCGGCTGATGCTGGCCGACATGAATGTCGAGCTGGAGTTTCAGATACGCCGGTCGTTGAAAGAGTATTTGCAGGCCGTGCAGACCGCCGCGCCGCCAGAGCCGGTGACGTCGGAGCCACTGCCAGGTCCAGGCACCCCGGCCGCGCAATCCGTGGCGCCCCCGCTCGAATAAAACCCATGTAGCCGTAGCGGACGTGGTTGGCTACGCGGGTGAGATCGCTATCACAGCCGGTTTTCAGAACCGACCAAGGCACCAGAAGACGCTTCGCAATTAGAAAGGCATCCCGCCCACACTGACGGGCCGAATGATTTTCCGACCGGGACTTGTCTTCGTCTTCGGTACCATTGAGCCCTAGTCAGTCAATGCGGCGATGACCGTGCGCTCCGTCAGGATCTGCGGCAGCACGATCCCCGGCTTATTGGGCGGATAGAATACATAGAGCGGCACCCCATCCCGCCCGTTGGCGGTCAGGAACGCACTGATGTCCGGGTCCCGCCGGGTCCAGTCGCCCTTGAGGTACGTGACGTCCGACACAAACCGCGCCTGAACCGCGGCGGGTGAAAGCGCGATCCGCTCGTTCACCAGACACGTCACGCACCAGGCGGCGGTCATGTTAACGAACACCGGCCGGCCCTCCGCCCGCAATGCGGCCAGGCGTGCCGGGGTATAGGCCTGGGAATTTGCAGCCACCGCCGGCGTAGTACCGGGCAGCGCGACCAGCAGAGCCACCGCCGCCAGCGCGCCACAACCGGCTGCGATAAAGCCCAACCGTCCGCCCCGCTGCTGCGCCTGCCCCCACGCCCATGCCGAAAACGCCAGCAGCACCGCCCCGGCCGCAGCCCCCAGCACGCCCGACGCACCAGCCTGCAGGCTGATGACCCATAACAGCCACGCCGCCGCGGCATACATCGGAAACGCAAGCGCCCCGCGCAGCACATCCATCCAGGCACCCGGCCGGGGCAGTAGTCGGGCGACGCCGGGCACAAGCGCCAAGGCCAGGAACGGCGCCGCAAACCCTAGCCCCAATGCGCCAAACACCAGCAGCGCAACCGGCGCCGGGGCTGCCAGCGCAACCGCCAACGCTGCCCCCATAAACGGCGCGGTACAGGGCGTCGCCACCAGCACGGCTAGTAGCCCCGTGGCGTACGAACCCAGCACGCCGCCCCGCGCTGTCAGCCCCTGCCCCGCCCCGGCACCGGCAAACCGTACCTCGAACACGCCCGATAGGTTCAGGCCCACCATCAGCAGCACCCACGCCAGCACCGTCACAAACAGCGGCGATTGCAGCTGGAACCCCCAGCCGACCGATCCGCCCGCCGCCCGTAATGCGATCAACGCCAGGCCCAACGCGCCGAACGCCGTCAACACGCCCAGCGTGTAGGCCACCCCCTCTCGCCGGACAGCGCCGCGGGCGGTGCCGGACAGGCGGGCGACGGCCATGGCCTTCATCGCCAGCACCGGAAACACGCAGGGCATCAAATTCAGAATTAGCCCGCCCAGCACCGCCAGCAGAATAGTCTCCACCAACGGCACCGCCGACGCGCCGGGCGCGGCTGTCACCGACCACGCACTTTCTTGCCCGCCCGTATCGCGTAGTACAACGACACCGGCCAACGGCGTGGCCCAGCCCGGGCCAGGGGTCAGCGCAAGCGTGACCCGCCCATCGGCCACCGTTGCACGCTGAGGGGCCGGGTTTTCGATCGAGTCGGCGACGGCCGGAATAAACCAAGCATCACGCACGGTCGCCGCCGACAGCGCCGGGCCGTCCAGCGTCAGCGCGCCGTCCCCAGCCGCACGGGCGGTAAACGGCGACGGCCGCGGCGTGTGCGCGTCGGCCGTCGCAAACAGCGGTGCCTGCGCGGACGGGCCGGGCGGGCCGTCGAGCGCCAGGGTCAGCGACGCCTCCTCCGGCACGCAAATCTTTTCGCATACCAACCAGTTCGCCTCGGCGCGCACCGGGTCGCCCGTCGCGGTGGCGGCCATCGCGGTGGCAGACATCGGCAACACCACGTCGCCCGAGTAACCGTACGTCATCACCGGCCCCTCCGGCTGGCGGGACGGGGTGGGCCAGATGATCGGGCCGACCGTGGCACCGGTTACCGTCAACTCGGGCGGCACGCCGGCATCGCCCGGGTTCTGCCAATACACATGCCAACCGGGTGCCATTCGCAGCCGCAGACCGAGCCGAAATACCTGCCCCGCCGCCACGCCATCCGTGTCGGACACCAGCGTCGCCGTCACATGCCGCGACTGCACGGGGGCGCTTTCGCCGGCAACCGCACCGCACGCCACGAACAAAAACAGTACCAACCAGCGAACCATGCAGAACTCCCGGGCGGTGCTGATATAAGCCCGCCGATGGAACTACCCAACCTACCGATCACGGACCAACTGCCGGCATTGCTCGCCGCCTTGGCCGCGCACCCCAACGCCGTGCTGGTCGCCCCGCCCGGCGCGGGTAAGACGACGATCGTACCGCTGGCCCTGCTGGATGCAGCGTGGCGCGCGGACCCGTTCGAAGGCCGGGGCCGCATTGTGGTCCTCGAACCCCGCCGGCTGGCCGCCCGCGCCGCCGCGACCCGCATGGCCAGCCTGATCGGCGAGCGTCCCGGCCAGACCGTCGGCTACCGCACCCGCCTCGACAGCGCCGTCAGCGACGCCACCCGGATCGAGGTCGTGACCGAGGGCTTGATGGTCCGCCGCCTGCTGTCGGACCCCACGCTCGACGGTATCTCGGCCGTGCTGCTGGACGAAATACACGAACGCTCGCTAGAGGCCGATCTGGCGCTGGCTCTGCTGCTGGACCTGCAGCGCGTGCTTCGGCCGGAGCTACGGCTGCTGGCGATGTCCGCGACGCTGGATGGCGCCCGGCTATCGGCGTTGATGGACGCCCCGGTGATCGAAAGCGCCGGCCGCATGTTCCCCGTCGATGTGCAACACGGCCGCGACCTGGCGGACGTACGGGATTTACCGGACGCCATGGCGCGCGCGGTCCGGGCGGCGCTGCTGGCCCACCCGGGCGATATTCTGGCGTTCCTGCCAGGCATGGGCGAGATCCGGCGGACCGAAACGGCGCTCGCGGGCTGTGGCGCCGCGGTACTGCCGCTACACGGCGATCTGCCGATCGAGCAGCAGGATCGGGCACTCACTCAGCAGGCCGGGCGCCGGGTCGTGCTGGCGACATCGATCGCCGAAACGTCGTTGACCGTGCCCGGCGTACGCATCGTCATCGATGGCGGGTTCCGGCGCGCGCCGCGGATGGACGGTGCCACCGGCCTTACACGCCTGGCCACGCTACGCATCAGCCGTGCCGCCGCCGACCAGCGCGCCGGCCGCGCGGGGCGGGAGGGGCCGGGGATCGCCATCCGGCTCTGGAGCATCGCCCAGCACCGCGGCCTAGCACCCTATGACCGGCCTGCAATACTGGAGGCAGAGTTGTCCGGCTTACTGCTCGACTGCGCCGCATGGGGTACGCCGCCGGGTGCGCTGCCGTTTCCGGATCCGCCGCCCGCCGGTGCATTGGCGGCGGCCGGCGCATTGCTTACGCAGTTGGGGGCGATGACTGACGGGCAGATCACGCCGACCGGGCGGCGTATGGCTGACCTGGGCAGCCATCCCCGGCTCGCGGCCATGATGCTCGCTGCCGGGCCAGCCGATCAGGCGCTGGCGGCAACGCTTGCGGCGCTGTTGGAGGAACGGGACCCGTTACGCACACGGGACGCGCCGGCGGACGTGCACTTGCGGCTCGATGCGCTCGACGGACGGGGGGACGCCGATCGCGGGGCCATAGCGCGCATTCAGCAGCAATCGGCGCGCTACCGGCAGCGTCTGGGTGCCCGCGCCATGGCGTCCGACCCGGCCCAGGCCGGACCCCTGCTGGCTGC
>JANPPS010000167.1:0-1627 GCA_031428635.1 Rhodospirillales bacterium | reverse complement strand
AACCCATCCCGCACCGCCTGCCATAGCCGGGGCAGGGCTGCCGTTAGGAAGTGCCCGTAATGCATAATGACCGGACCGCCATACAGGTAGGCAGCCTCATCGCGCGTGGCCTTCGTAGGTGGGGAAATGTACAGGCTTTGTCCGACCAGCGCGTAATCTGGCAGACGGAAATAGGCACCATCCTCGATCAAATTTCCACCCTGGTCATACAGGCCCCAATCCGGGTCGGAATCGAGGAATAGGTCCGGCCGCAGCGGACGGTAGATTACGTCGGACCAGATGGAGGCGGCCGGGTCGGAATCGATGATCGTTGAAGTGCCCCATTGCTCGGTACAGGGAACCAAGAGCGCCATGACTAGCCAGGCACCGGAGCCGCAAACCGCTCCCACTGCGGCAGATATGCGGCATACCCGGCTGGGTTTTCCTCAAACAACTCGCGCCAGATTTGAGGTGGCGCGTAGGCCGGGTCCGTCATCAGCTTACGGACGGCGGCTGGCTTGGGGCCATGAAAATGCACGATCGTCGCATCGGGGTTCGGGCCCCAGTACGGTTTCCAATTGTATGAGGGCGGCAGGTGGCTATACCGCCCGGCATAAAACTCCCGGTATGCGTCCTGGTCGTAAGCGGTGTAGCGGTTGAAATTGGCGATGATGCTTTGAGTAAACGCGGGCAAGTCACGCCGCAGCGCCGGCAGGTTCATGACCATAACGCCGGAGTTGAAGTCGTCGTAGTCGGTCTGCACCCGCTGCGGCGCGCACGCAAAAGTCGCAGGCCGGAACTGCGCCATGTCCGGATCACGCAGGAACATCGTATCGCAATCGGTGTAGAGAACGTACTCGTCCTGCATTTCGAGCGCAGGGATTTCGGTCCGCAGATAGGCGCCAGCCGCGATGGCAAGAAAAAGTGGGTCCGCGTGGCCGAACGCCTGAATGCGGCCCGCAACCATGGCGTCATAAAACGATACCCGGTGGTGGTGAATGACGACACCCTGTCGCCGCAGTTCCTGCGTGAAGGCGCTTTCGGCCCCGTCATAGACGAAATGCGGCTCGAGGGATGTGTTGGCGCGGGCGGAGCGAAGTGCTGCGCGAATCAATGATTCCCACTCATGGTCGGCATGACCAAGGCTTGCCTCGCTTAATGCAAAGTACCATTTGGCCATCAGCTACACCTGTTGCGGCGGCGAGCCCGGCGCGGTTTGGCGTGTAAATCCGTCGCGCGTGCGGCCATATGACCTTTGCACCCGAAATCCTGCCGCAGCGTGTGGTCCGATCCGCGCGCGGCCAGCAGCGGGCTGTAAAACGGGTCGCCATCGGTAAAGTATCGGGGCCACCGCTCACGCAAGCGGGTGTCGTCCTCTGGATGTTCAACCGAGCCGTTCTGCGTCCGGGTGGCGCTTTCAAGGTGATACAGCGCCGTGAAGCCGTCATAGAGCACGCTATAGCCGGCAGCGCGGATGCGCAGGCAAAGATCAGTGTCGTTAAAGCCCACGACGAACTGTTCGTTGAACCCGCCGACAGCCTGAAACACGTCCATGCGAATCATGACGCACGCCGCCGTGACGGCCGAGTAGTCGCGTACCACGGTCAGGTTGCAGTTGTAGCCGGGATTGCGGCTGTCCTTTTCGAGG
>JANPPS010000166.1:0-5246 GCA_031428635.1 Rhodospirillales bacterium | reverse complement strand
GATTCTTTTCCGATCGGCCTGTTTATGATCATTTTGGCCATCTCTCGGGGCTTGGATTATCGTTCAGCCGCCATTTCGTGGTTGCGCTAAAGGGAGGGATAATTGCCGAGATCCGGGCCGATGCGGCTGGGCGCGTGCTGGGGGCGCGGTTCGTGGTGCAGCTACCCCGGGCCTAATCGGGCCGGGCGATACAATCCGAGCGGTGCAACATAGCGCTTCCCTTTGCGCCGGTTCCGCGCCACAACGCGAAGCCATGCAGATGCACGCGAGTTGCGCCGCCCGGCATGGGCAGGGAGTGCTTATCCTTGGACCGGCGGGCTCGGGGAAGTCTTCTTTGATACTGTCGCTGGTTCGCGCGGGCTTTATGTTGGTGGCCGATGACCAGGTGGTCGTAACAGACGGGATCGCACGCTGTACGGCGCCTCTGGCGGGGTTGTTGGAAGTCCGGGGGGCGGGGATCACGCGGATGCCGTACCTTCGTTACACGCCGCTACGGATCGTTGTGGACCTTGGGACCGCGGAACGGCTACCGCAGCCGGGACAACATTCTGCAACCGGCCTGCCCCTGTTCCGGATGGGCCGCGAGACAGCGCCCGACTACCTGATGGCAGCCCTCTGGGCATTGCCCCGGCTTACACATTGACGACCGTAGGATCACGACGGGCCGTGATCGTCACCGGCCTGTCTGGGGCGGGTAAGGCGTCGATTCTGCGTGCGCTAGAAGATCTGGGCTACGAGGCGGTCGACAATCCGCCGCTGACCCTGCTGTTCGAAATTCTCGCCCGAAGCGAGCGGCCTGTAGCGATCGGACTGGACGCCCGCAGCCGTGGGTTTGACGCTTCCGAGCTGTTAGACACCATCGAGCGCGCGGCCCAAGAGGGTCAAAGTCGCGCCGAATTGATCTATGCTTCGGCCGACGAGACGGCGTTGTTGCGGCGGTACACCGAGACACGGCGTCGACATCCCCTGGCGCCACAGGGCCGGATCGTTGACGGCATCGCGGCCGAGGCAGCCGTTACGGCGCCGCTGCGGGAGGCTGCGACATTGGTCATCGATACGTCGGAACTACCACTGGCAGAGCTTCGACGTATCATCGAGCGCCGGTATGCCGATCTATCCAGCGCCCCGAGCCTTAATTTAACAGTCTCATTGGTTTCATTCGGCTTTCCTGCAGGACTGCCCCGCGAGGCAGAGATCGTGTTCGACGTTCGGTTTTTGAAGAATCCACACTACGTACCGGAGCTACAAGATAAGACCGGTCTCGACGACGACGTCGCGACCTATGTCGAGTCCGATGAGGATTTCGAGTTATTCTATCAAAAGGTGCTGGACATGATGCGCGTCTTACTTCCTCGATTTACTCGGGAGGGGAAACGGTATCTGACGATTGCGGTGGGATGTACGGGTGGTCAGCATCGATCGGTTCACGTCATCAATCGCCTAAGCCGCGATCTTGCCCGGCTTACGGAGACTGCGGATTACACTCTGCTCGTTGTTCATCGTGAGCTTGTTCGCAAGGGTTTTCTAACCACAGCCGTGACGACATGATCGGCATGGTCATTGTAAGCCACGGTCGGCTCGCGGCCGAGCTTCGGCTGGCGATGGAACACGTGGTGGGCGCCCAGGATCAGGTCGCGACGGTTTGCATTGGCGCGGAAGACGATATTGAAGCGCGCCGGAGCGAAATCGCTGCAAAAATGGCAGAGGTCGATACCGGGATGGGCGTCGTCGTGCTAACCGACATGTTCGGTGGAACGCCGAGCAACCTCGCGATCTCGCAACTCGACCGGGGTTTGGCGGAGGTGATTTCTGGCGTGAACTTACCGATGCTGGTGAAGCTTGCGAAAGTACGGCCGAGCAGTGGACTGCTCGAGTGTGTGACCCGCGCGCAGCAGGCTGGGCGAAAGTACATTGCCGCTGCATCGGATATCATGCCGCGTTGCCGGGGCGGAGCCTAGTGACGGTTGGTCCTACAGCCGAGCGCGTCGCAACTATTGTCAACCGCCGGGGACTTCACGCACGGGCCGCAGCCAAGTTGGTCAATATAGCGGAGCAGTTCCAAGCCGAAGTGTTGGTGAGCCATGACGACCAATCGGTATCCGCCCGATCGATTATGGGTTTGATGATGCTCGGCGCCGGTCAGAATGCCCGCGTAACATTGTCGGGCCGTGGGGCCGACGCCCAAGAAGCAGTCGCGGCGATCGAGGGATTGATCGCGGCCGGCTTCCATGAAGAGGATTGATGGTGCGGGCTGTTTCACGTGAAACAGAGGAGCGGCTGGCGCGATATCTGGAATGCCTGCGGCGATGGAACCCAACGATCAATCTTATGTCCGCACGGGATGTGTCGGAGGGTTGGTCGCGACATATCGCGGACGGCCTGGCGATCGCCACGCTACTGGCTGAGCGTCCAGGTACCGTGGCCGATCTGGGATCAGGCGCCGGAATACCGGGTCTGGTCGCCGCTATCGTGACTGGGCGGGTCATTACCCTCGTTGAATCGGACCGGCGAAAGGCCGCTTTCCTGGTTGAAGCCGCGCGCGTCAGCGATGCCGCCGTGATCGTTAAATCAGTCCGCGTCGAGCAGTCCGGCCTAACCAATCTAGCTGTCGTCACCGCCCGGGCGCTGGCGCCGCTGACCAGGTTACTCGCACTCACGCGGCCGTTACTCGGACCCGGAGGGTGCGCCTATTTCATCAAAGGCACAGATGCCGATAAGGAGGTGCTTGATGCGCAACGCCACTTCGACTTCGCCTTGACCAGACATCAGACACACGGATCTGTCGTCCTCGAGGTCTCATCCATCGAACCGATACAATGCCCGCCCGCATCATAGCCATCGCTAACCAGAAGGGCGGCGTTGGCAAAACCACCACCGCCATCAACCTCGCAACCGCGCTGGCCGCCGTGAACGAGCCCGTGTTGCTGGTCGATCTCGATCCCCAGGGCAACACGTCGACCGGCCTGGGCGTGTCGGCTGCACACCGTGCGGACGGGATTTACTCGGTTCTTACTCGGGGTGATGACCTCTATGAGCACGCCATTCCGACAGTCATCCCTGGGCTCAGTCTCATCACGGCCGACCTCAACCTCGCGGCGGCGGAGATCGAACTCGCGACGGACCCGGACCGGGAATACAAGTTACAACGCACTCTCATCTCCGCACTGTCCCGCACCGGATTTATTCTCATCGATTGTCCGCCCAGTATGGGTCTGCTGACCCTCAATGCCCTCGTCGCTGCGGACGCTGTGCTGATCCCGCTTCAATGCGAGTTCTTCGCCCTTGAGGGAATCAGCGCGCTGATAAGCTCGATCGAGCGAACAAGGCAGCGACTGAATCCCCGTCTAACCGTCCAAGGAATTGTGCTGACGATGTACGACCGCCGCAACAATTTGTCGGAGCAGGTCGCAGCCGATGTTCGCGGCTTTTTCGGCGCTAAGGTGTATGATACGGTTATCCCGAGAAACGTTCGCGTGTCGGAGGCACCCAGCCACGGTAAACCCGTGCTGCTATACGACTTCAAATCACCCGGCGCCCAGGCCTATGTCCGGCTCGCGGCTGAGTTCCTCGCACGGGAGCGTACCCACCAATGACACGACCGGCACAGCGATTAGGCCGTGGTCTAGCGACGTTGTTCAACGATGTCGCACCAACGAATGCGGTCATGAACGAACTGCCCGTAACACAGATGATCCCAGGACCATTTCAGCCGCGCAGCGAGATCACGGCTCAATCGTTGACCGAGCTGACCGCCTCGATCCAAGCGCAGGGAGTGCTGCAGCCTATTCTTGTTCGAGCGCATCCCGACCAGCCCGGCATCTATCAGATCGTGGCCGGTGAGCGTCGGTGGCGGGCAGCCCAGGCGGCCGGACTGCACGCCGTTCCAGTGCACCTCCGCTCGCTTACCGATCGTGAGGCGGTCACCGCGGCGCTTGTTGAAAATCTGCAGCGTCACGACCTCGATGTGATCGAAGAAGCCGAGGGGTTTCAACGGCTCGTCTCCGAATTCGGCATGTCGCACGAAATATTGGGGCACTTGATCGGTAAATCGCGAAGTCACATCGCGAACACGGTCCGCCTTTTGCAACTGCCAATCGGCGTTCGCGCGCAGGTGAAGACCGGTGCCCTCACCGCCGGGCACGCTCGCGCATTATTGGGCCACGCCGATCCCGAAAAGACGGCGGACCTCGTCATCAGCCAGGGCCTAAATGTGCGACAGACCGAGGCGCTGGTCCGTCGGCCTGACCCCGTTACCGCGCCCGCCGTGGATCGTGACCCCGATCACGACGGTGCCGAACTGGAGCAGACATTGACCGCTCATCTAGGCCTGCGGGTACGGATCAGCCGGCAGGGCGATCGTGGCACGGTCCATTTAAGTTTCACCTCGTTCGACCAGCTTGACGGTCTTATCCGCCTCCTTCAGCCCTGACGCTGTCAACGTCGCGCGCGTGCCGCCATCTGTGAGATGCTCATAATAAGCCGCCGTACGATCAAGGTATCGCGTGCGTTACTCTGCTTGCAGGCTAATTCGGCAGCCATGACGGCCGAAATCGCGAGACGCAATTGTGCCGGGCGCCAGCACTCCAGAGCGGTCGTAAAAACGGCGACTCTCGAGAACAAAGGCGGCGGCCGCAGGTCTCGTACTGCATCCGCTGGATTACGTCCGGTCGCGACGGCCGCGGCGCCTTCCTCCAACCGGGCCAGGTGGCTCAACAGTATGCGACAGATCGCGACCGGGGCAGCACCTGCCTCCAGCGCGCTATCCAGAGTTCGGTCGGCAGCCTGCATGTGCCCAGCGGTGGCAGCATACAGCGCTTCGTCCAACGAAGCCTCAACCCGATCGCCCACGGCCTGCGACACGTCGTTATCTGTCACCTCGCGCCTGGACCCCACAAACACCGCAAGCTTCTCTGCCTCACTACGCAACGTCCCCGCATCCGATCCGACCCTGCCGATAAACGCCCGGACGGCATCGGCCGAGATCGCGACATTCCGCTCGGCAAATAGCTGCCGTACCGACCCAAGCAGCGCGGTTCCCTCTGCCGGATAGCACGCCACCACCGCTGCGTCGTGCGATGCCTCAAGCGAGAGGCGCAGCTTAGACCGCTTAGTCAATGCCTCTGATTCGAGGATGATGACACTGTCATGGGGGACTGCCATCGCCCGCGTGAGCGCCGTCAGCAGTGTTTCGGTCACGTCGCGCACTCGAATGGCGCGACGCCCACCGACCATCGAAAGGGCTGACG
>JANPPS010000165.1:0-5234 GCA_031428635.1 Rhodospirillales bacterium | reverse complement strand
AAGCAGAAGGCGAAGTAGATAGCGGCCAAAAATAGGTACAGTTCGGTGCTGTAGGCCTGCCAGATCGGGTCCGTTATCGCGACCTTACCGGCCGTCAGCAGGTCGAAAATGCCAATGATCAGCACGAGCGATGTATCCTTGAAGAAACCGATGAACGTGTTCACCAGTGGCGGGATCACGAGCCGCAGCGCCTGTGGCAACACGATCAGCCCGGTCTTCTTCCAGTAACTCAGGCCAAGCGCATCGGCCGCTTCCGCCTGACCCTTCGGCAGCGCCTGCAATCCGCCGCGCACAACCTCGGCCAGGTAGGCGCCGGCGAACAGGATAAACGCGACCTGCGCGCGCAACAGCTTATCGGGGTTGAAGCCGTCGGGCATGAATAGCGGGAACATAACGCTGGCCATGAACAACACGGTGATCAACGGCACGCCACGGATGAGTTCAACGTACAGCACGCACAGGGCCTTTACGGCTGGCAGTGTCGTGCTACGCCGGCCGAGTGCCACCAGTACCGCCAGCGGGAACGCGAATGCCAGCCCGAATGTGCTGAGGATCAGCGTGATCGGCAGCCCGCCCCAGCTATCCTGTGGCACGTAGGTCAGGCCGAACACGCCGCCCCACATCAGCACGCCGATCACGGTCAGCATGCCAATCCAGATCAGCCCCAGTTCCCTGCGCCAAAAGCGTTTATTGGCGCTGATGGCGTACAAACATAGAAACAGGCCGACGACGATGCCCGGCCGCCATTGCAGGTCGTACGGGTAGCGTCCGAACAGAATGAAGCGCCACTTATCACCGACCATGGCCCAGCAGGCACCCTCACCCTTCACGTCGCGGCAAGCGGACGGATCGAACTGGCCGTTGGCGCCGACCGGCACGGACCAGACGGCATGGATGACCGCCCAGTCGATGAACCCGGTCGCAAACCGGATGATAAGGTAGCCGAGTGCAAGCGTGACGGCCGTCGACAGCCACCCGCTGAACAGGTTGGCCCGCGCCCACGCGACCGGTCCAGCTGAGCCCATTTCGGGCCGGGCCCGTGTGATCGTGGCCACGCCCGCCGCCGCTGAGACGGGCTCCCCCACAGTCTTGGTGATTTCTGCGATGCTCGACACTCTTTAACGCTCCACAAGCGCGATACGCGCATTGTACCAGTTCATCAGTGCGCTGATGGCCAGGCTAATCAACAAATACGGTACCATCGTCGCCGCGATCCCCTCGATCGCCTGGCCGGTCTGGTTCAGCGTGGTGCTCGCGAGCGACACCAGATCCTGGTATCCGATCGCGACCGCCAGCGAGCTGTTCTTGGTAAGGTTCAAGTACTGGCTGGTCATCGGCGGAATGATGACCCGCATCGCCTGCGGCAGTACAATTTTGCGCAGTACCGTGCCCTGCCGCAACCCCAACGCGCCGGCTGCCTCCCACTGCCCGATCGGCACGGCCAGGATACCGGAGCGGACGATCTCGGCGATGTAGGCGGCGGTATAGATGACGAGACCGAACGTGAGGGCGAAATACTCCGGGCTGATAGTACCGCCGCCCTGAAAGTTGAAGCCGCGCAGCGCCGGCCATTCGACCGCCCACGGCGCGCCAAGGGCGGCCCAGACCACGACCGGCAGCGCCACGATCAGACCAATGGCCGCGGGCCAAACGCGCGGGCGTACGCCGGTCGACGCCTGGGTCGTGGCCGCCCGGCGCGACAGAATAACCGTACCGATCACGCCGGCGATCAGCGCGAGCAGCGCCCAGGTGAACGCGCTTTCCCACTCGACCAGCGGGATTCTGACGCCGCGGTTGGACAGGAATACGCCGGGGACGGGGTTGAAAGACTGACGTGGCTGCGGCAGGGCCTGCAATAACGTGTACCAAAACAGCAGGTGCAGCAGCACGGGGATGTCGCGCATCACCTCGACATAGACACCGGCGATACGGGCGATCAGCCAATTTTTACTCAGCCGGGCAACGCCTACCAGCGTGCCGAGTATGGTCGCCAAGACCACGCCGACCACCGCCACCTTGAGCGTGTTCAGCAGGCCGATCAGCAAGGCCCATCCATAGGTGTTAGCGGCCGGGTCGTAGGGGATCAGATGCTCGCCGATCGGAATACCGGCGGTACGGCCCAGGAAGTCGAACCCGGTTGCAATCCGACGCGCGGCCAGATTACGGCTGGTGTTGGAAGCCAGATACCAAACGATCAGCGCAAACGAACCCAGCACGACGACTTGCCACACGATGTTCCGCACGCGGGGATCGGACCACGAGAGCCGGATCGGCTTCTTTGGCGCCAAGCGAGGCGTGCGGGGATCGAGGGTTGCACCAGACATGTCGCACTCCGTACCCGGGCATCCTGGGGGCAAAGCAAAATGGAAATCAACGATTTGCGTCAGAAAAAAGGCCGCCCCGAACAGAGGCGGCCTTTTCTAGGTCAGTTGCCTACAAAGGTATCAACGGATCGGCGGCGGATAGTGCAGGCCGCCCTTGTTCCAAAGATTGTTGATCCCGCGCGGGATACCCAACGGCCCGATCGTCCGATCGAACATTTCGCCGTAGTTACCAACGCCCTTGACGACCGTCACGACCCACTTGTTGTCGACGCCCAATGCCTTGCCCAAATCACCTTCGACGCCCAACAGGCGGCGAATGTCGGGGTTGGTACTCTTGGTCATTTCGTCGACATTTTTGGACGTGACGCCACTTTCCTCGGCCTGCAGCATCGCGAACAGCGACCAGCGCACAACGTCGAAGAACTTGTCGTCGCCCTTGCGCACCATCATCCCCAGCGGCTCCTTGCTGATGATTTCCGGCAGTAGCGTGTAGTCGGCAGGCTTACCCTGCTGATAGCGGAACGCGGCGAGGCCCGACCCGTCGGTCGAGTAGCTGTCGCAGCGGCCAGCAATAAACGTGTTCTGAATTTCGGCCAAATCCTGGATCAGGATCGGCTGGAACTTCAAGTCGTTCAGGCGGAAATAGTCGGCGATCGCAAGCTCGGTGCTGGTGCCCGGCTGCACGCAGATCGTCGCCCCATTAAGGTCCTTCACCGACTTCACGCCGGACGCGGTTTTCACGATAAAGGCAGTGCCGTCATAGAAATTGAAGCCCGCGAACATGAGGCCGAGGTTAGCCTCGCGCCCCAGGGTCCACGTGGTGGAGCGGACCAACAGATCGATCTCACCGGATTGCAGCGCGGTGAAGCGGTTGGTGGTCGTGGTGGGCACGAACCGCACCTTGTTCGTGTCGCCCAGCACGGCGCCGGCCACGGCACGGCAGGTGTCGGCGTCGATGCCCTGGGTCACGCCCTTGCTGTCCGCCAACGAGAACCCGGCGACCCCGGTCGACACGCCGCAGACCAGCATGCCCCTGCTACGAATGCTGTCGATCGTGGCCGACCCGCTACCCTGCGCCAGCGCGGGAACGGCCCCCAATAGTCCAGCCAGCATTATGCCGGCTGCGGTCTGTTTAATCATACGATCTGATCCTTGGTTATTGCCGCAGCCTTGCGTGCCGCGATGGTCAGGACTGTGCAATCCGCACGCCAGAAGATCAATGGTCGGAAGAATTAGCCCCAGAAAAAACAGCCTCGGAAGAACTGACTCTGGAAGAACTGGCCCTGGCGGACACCACGCTGTACCGCCAGCACAGGGCCGCCGCTACGAACGCCAGCCCGGCCCCGATCCCGTACCAGGCACCGAGCGCCCCCCACCCTGCATGGCTCAGCACCCATGCGAGCGGAAAACCCACGCCCCAGTACCCGGCGGCTGCGATCCCAAACGGCACGCGCGTATCCGCATAGCCCCGCAACGCACCCGCGGCCGCGCACTGGATACCGTCAATGATCTGAAACAAAAACACCGATAGCAGCGCGATGCCTACGGCAGCAGCGGCGCTGGATGACGGTAGGTACCATCCCACCACGACGGCCGGCGCGGCCGCGATCATCAAGGCGGGTACGGCCTCGGTCACGGCGCCCAGGGCGACCGCGGTCCAGCCAGCCCGCCGCGCGCCGACCCGGTCACCGGCACCCCGAAGCCCGGCGACCCGCACCTGCGCCGCCTGCGCCAAAGCCAGTGGTACCATAAAGCTGAGTGTGACGACGTTAAGCGCCACCTGCTCCCCAGCTAGCTCCACCGGGCCCAGCGTCGCGACCAGCAGGCCAATACCCAGGAATAAACCGGTTTCGACCGCCGCAATGCCTGCCACGGGAATGCCGATCGTCAGAATGCGCCGCAGCAATGCCGGGGTGGGCCGCTGCCATCGCACGCTGTCCCGCAACGACGCCCGCCGATGAATAAGCGCCAGCAACGCCACCGCCATTCCGGTCACGACCAACGCCGTCGCGGCCGCGGCACCGGCCATGCCGAAACCCGGTATCGGCCCCGCGCCATGGATCAGCACCCAGGCCAGTCCCGCGTTCACAACGGCACCCGGCAGCGCCACCCATAGCAGCATCGCCCCCGCGCCCAACGCCGGCAGCACAGCCCGGATCAGCCCCATGCCGATTAATCCGCCAGGCAAGCCCCAGCGCAGCACGTGCAAATACGTGCCGGTGTCATGCGCCAGGACAGGCGGCTCCTGCACCAGCAGCAGCAGCGGCTCGGCATGGCTGAAAAGCACCCATGCCGGCACGGTTAGCAGGGCACAGAGGGACATACCGGACCAATAAAGACCCGGCAGTGCCGCCCGCTGGCCCGCGCCGATCGCGCCCGACATCAGGACACTGACCGCCGATAATATGCCCTGCAGCACGACCAGCACGGTAATGAACAACATGGCACCCAGCCCACCGGCGGCCAGCGCGTCGGTGCTTATGCCACCCAGGAAAATGGTGTCGGTCGTACCCATCGCGACCTGCGCCAACTGCGTAATCGCCAGCGGCCCAGCCAGGCGTAGCAGCGGTCCGGTATGGCCCGGCCGGCTCGCCAGGGTTACCAAAACTCGGTACCCGGCCCGCCCTTGAATGGCCCCACCAGTTCAGGCGTGATCCAGCCGCCGTAGAAGCCGCCGGGTTGGGGCGTCACGCGGTCGTCGTCCACGAAGCAGCTGTCCATGGCACCCGCGTACACGGCGACATGGTCGGCGATGGCGGTGAAGGCCGGGGTGGGCGCCGCGTAGCTCCACCCGGCATCGGTCGCGGTGTGGCCTCCGGCCTGCAGGGTCCAGTACGACGCGCGGCCCTTCCATTCGCACACACTGCCGTGGCTGGGTGAGGCGATGAGGGTGCCGGTGGTAAACGCCGA
>JANPPS010000164.1:0-13893 GCA_031428635.1 Rhodospirillales bacterium | reverse complement strand
CCGGCCTCAGTGATCAAATTGGCCACCAGCTTGGCGCTGATCGGCGTGCGCGGCCCGGCCTTTCTGTCCTGACGCGCGTAGCCGAAATAGGGAATGACGGCCGTCACACGTCGGGCCGATGCGCGGCGGAGCGCGTCGAGCGTGATCAGCAGCTCCATCAGGTTGTCGTTGGCGGGGAAGCTCGTGCTCTGGATCACGAACACGTCCTCACCCCGGACGTTTTCGTGGATTTCGACGAATACCTCCATATCCGCAAACCGCCGCACGGATGCCTGCGCCAGTTGGATGCCGAGCGCTGCCGCCACCGCCTCGGCCAGGGGGCGGTTGCTGTTGCAGGCGACGATTTTCATGGGTGGCGGGTTCCGGGAGACGTTGCGGGGTACTTAGCGGGATGGATGGTCCATGTCACGGTTGCGTTACGCATCCGGCTTGCGCCCGCCGGCGTTCAGGATAACGTCCCGTACTCCACCCGCCGCCTCGGTCGCGACGGCCACGGCGACGTCGCCCCAGTAGTGGTTGACGGCGGCGGGTGGCACCTCATTCAGCTGCAGGATTTTACCCCGTTCCCCCCGGCCGTCGGCCACAATCCATTGGACCTCGATCCGGATGGTGCCGCCCACACCCGGGACGGCGGCGACGGTGCCGGCCAGGCTGAAATCGGCACCGCGCGCGTCGTCCTGGATGATAAGGCCCAGCGCCGCCAGCTTTGTCCGCATCTGCGCCGGCAGGCTGGTGTTGCCATCGCCGGGCGCACCGGTCACGCCCGTGAACCAGATGCGGGCGGGGCGGTTCAGCAGGCTATTGGGGTCCGACTGCTTGGCGGCCGCCTCGATCCTGCCGAGTAGCGACGCGATGCCGGGCGCGGCCGTCTTGGCGGCGGCCTGCAGCGTGGCGGTGCTAGCGGCGGCCCACGTGGCAGCGCGGATGGGCGGGCTCTCGCTCGTGCCCATCGTCTCACCGGTTGGGTTACGCACGGTGTAGACCGGGATCACGTCCGGCCCGCGCAGCTCGGCCGTCATGCCGAGCGACCAGTCCCGCGGGCGGGACCCGGTGACGGCGGGAATGTCCTCGGCCGTCAGCGCGTCGGCCACGGCGGTGGCCCAGCCGGCGGCACCCGCGTCGGGCAGCAGCGACTGGGACGGTGTGGGGATCGACAGGCGGCTGGGTGGCGGCTGCGCCAGGCGCGTGGCGGTAGCGCCCGGGCGGCCAAGGAATGGCTGCGGCAGGTTTCCGCACGCGGCCAGCAGCAGCAGGAGGAGTGCCGACCTAAGCAATGCAGCTGACCAATCCGACCAGCAGGAACACCAGGAAGAAAATGCCCATGTAAGGTCCCATGAACCCCCTAAAGTACGATTGCGCTGATCTGATGCCCGATCGGACCGCCGCCGGCCAGGGTGCGGCGGCGGTGGCTCCAGAATTCGTCGGGTGATGTCAGGGTGTCGGCGTCCAGGATCGCGACCGTCGTGCCAGACAGGCGGGTGGCGCAGTAGCCAGCCAGATCGAACTGCCAGTGATGTGGCCGGCCATCAGCGAAAAACGCGGCGTGGGCCGGATCGTGGGCCAGCACGGCGTCACGCAGGTCGGCGGTTACTTCATAGCTGGACTGGCGAATGCAGGGGCCGATTATGGCGGTGATCGGGCCAGGCGATAGGGCCTGCATGGCGGCAACCGTCGCCTCCAGCACGCCGGCCACGGCGCCGCGCCAGCCGGCATGGACGGCACCGATGACACCGGGTCCGGCCAGGAGCACGGGGGTGCAGTCAGCGGTGACGATCCCCAGTGCCACGCCCGGCGTCGCGGTGACCATGGCGTCGGCCTGCGGCGAAGGCCCGTCCCATGGTCCGGTTACGTGCGCCACCACCGCCCCGTGTACCTGGCGCACGCCGATCAAGTGCGTGGCACCCAGGTGGTGGCGCACGCGGTCGCGGTTCTCCATCACGGCCGCTGGGTCATCGCCGCCCGACACGCTGCAATTCAGGCTGGCGTATGGCCCGGTGCTGACGCCGCCCGCGCGCGTGAAAAAGCCGTGGCGGGCGAGTATGTGGCCGGTAAGTGGCGTCATGCCGGGAACCCGGGCGGCACAGGCAAAGACGGGTGCTGCACGACCAACGCCTGAAATAGCCGGCCCATGCGATCCGGCTCCGCCAGGCGCTGCGCGGCGTGGATCAGGGCGGTGGCCTGGGCGGGCGGTTGCCGCTCCGCCAGGCGGCCGGTCCGCTGAAACAGGCCGAGTTCGGCCAGTACCAGCCCCTGTGCGCGGGGACCGTGGGCGGCGGCACCGGCGGCGCGGGCGGCGGTGGCCAACGCTTCGAAATCGACATGCGCCGTAAGGTCCGCCTGACCCGGATCGGCCAACGGGTCGGTGGGGCGGCCATCGCGCAGCGCCTGCAGGCTATCGCCGGGCGCGGTGCGGGCGGGACCGTAATCGAGGAACAAGGCCGTACCGCCGTCGCACACGCGGGCAGCTACGGCGGACACGAATGCCAACGCGGCGTCGTTACGCTCGATAACATCGCCCGGCCGACCCGGCGGCAAATCGGGCGGCAAATCGGGCGGCAAGTCGGGCGCCGCGGCCTGTTCCACGAACGCGCCGTTCTGCACGTACCGCTCGGCCCAGCCGTCCCGCCATACGAACTGGCGGATTGGCAAAGCGTCCAAAAACTCGTTGGCCAGCAGGATCATGGGACCGGGGGGCACGGCATCGAGCGTGTCGTGCCACGTGGCGTCCGGCACGGCGCGGGCCTGGATGGCGCGTAGGCGAGGGGAGTTTTCGATAAAATGCACCCGCAGCCCGGCCCGGAACGCTGGCATCAGGGCTGCCGCCCGCAGCGCGTCGGCCATTAGCGTCCCCCGTCCTGGCCCGGCCTCGACCAACCAAACCGGGTCGGGTGAGCCCATCGCCTGCCATTGCACGGCGGCCCAGGCGCCCAGCAACTCACCAAAAACCTGCGTGATCTCGGGCGCCGTCGTGAAATCGGCGAATGGGTCGTGGGTTGCGTAATATGTCGCGTTGGCGCGGGCCATAAACGCGTCGAGGCGTTCCATTAAGCGGGGGCCATTAAGCGGGGGCCACTAGATGACGGCCGGCTGCGGCATCGGGCGGGCGCGGATAATTAGCCAAGACCCGCCCAGTATCATCGGTACCGACAGCAACTGGCCCATCGTGAGACCGTCGTACAGAAACCCCAGGAACGAATCGGGCTGCCGGAACAGCTCGCCAATACTGCGCGCCACGCCGTAGCCGACCAGGAATGTACCCGACAGCGTGCCGAACCGCGCCCGCACGCCCGGCTGCGAACACAGCGCCGCCAGCAGCAGACCGAGCAATAAACCCTCCATACCCGCCTGATAGAGCTGCGACGGATGCCGCGGGTCGGGGCCGGCGCCAGGGAATACCATGGCCCAGGGCACGTCCGTCACCCGCCCCCACAGCTCGCCGTTGATGAAGTTAGCCAGCCGGCCCAGGAACAGCCCGATTGGCGCGACCACCACCAGCCGGTCGGAGAACCCCACGATCGAGATACCGTTCCGCCAGCAATACAGGATAATCGCGACCAAGACCCCGAGTGCGCCGCCATGGAAACTCATGCCGCCCTTCCACACCATGAGCGCGCTGAGTGGATCGGCTAGGTATTGTGACGGTTGGTAGAACAGCACGTAGCCCAACCGCCCGCCGATCACGACGCCCAGCGTGGCCCAGGTCAGAAAGTCATCGACCTGCAACTCCGTCGCGACCGGGGGCGACAGCCGCACCAGCCGGCGCATAATGCGCCAGGCCAGTAACAGGCTGCCGATATAGGCCAGGGCGTACCAGCGAATGGCGATAGGCCCGATCGCGATCAGCACCGGATCGATGCGGGGATACATGAGGGTGGCGATCATACGTACGGCTCCGGCCCGGCAAGCTGGGCGACATAGCGGGCCACGCCGTCTTCCAGCGACGTGAATGGGCGGTCGTAACCGGCGGCGCGCAGGCGGTCCATGCGGGCCTGGGTGTAGGATTGGTATTGGCCGCGCAGGGCGGCGGGCATGTCGATGGTCTCGATCGCGCGCGGACGGCCCGCAGCGTCGCACACGGCGTGGGCCAGGTCGCGATAGCTGCGCGCCTGACCCGTGCCGAGGTTAAACAATCCGCTCACATCCGGATGGTCAAGCAGCCACAACATTGCGTCCACCGTATCATCCACATGGATGAAGTCGCGCCGCTGCTCGCCATCCGCCACGTCCGGCTGGTCGGACCGGAACAGGCGCGCCGGGTGCCCGGCGGCAACCTCGTCATACTTGCGCTTTACGACCGAGATCATGTGCCCTTTGTGGTACTCGTTCGGGCCGTAGACGTTGAAAAACTTAAGGCCGACGCACTGCCGCGGGCGGGCATGGGCGGCGCGGACACGCAGGTCGAACGCGTGCTTGGTCCAGCCATACAGGTTCAGCGGGCGAAGCGATGTGAGGTGCGCCGGGTCATCGTCGAAGCCATGCCGACCATCGCCGTACGTGGCGGCGCTGCTGGCATAGATAAACTGTGCCTCATGCCGGACGCACCAGTCGAACAGGCGTTGCGGCAGATCGACGTTCGTGGCCCATACCAGGTCGCCGTCGGTCGCGGTCGTGTCGCTGATGGCGCCCAAATGCACGATCGCGTCGATTGGCGGGCGTTCGTCCAGGAACGCGTCGAGGGCACCGGGATGGATCAGCCGCGCCGGGGGGTGTCGCGCCAAATTGCGCCACTGACCGTGCGTGCCGAGCGTGTCGACCACTACGGACGCGGCGCCCCGCCGAACCAGGGCCGCGTGCAGGTTCGACCCGATAAACCCGGCACCCCCGGTGATGACGATCATGGCGTGCGTATACGGCGGTGCGCCGCGCTTACAAAGTCCCCGCTGACATCGCGTCTGCTAAACGCTATGTTGGTAGGGATAAAAGTAGGAGCACGCGCCATGACCGACCGACCCCGCTTCTTCGACGACCTGGCCGGTGTTGCCGGCGGTGCCCTATCCGCCCTGGCCGGCGTGCGGGAGGAGGCGGAGGCATTGGTCCGCGCCCGCGTCGACGAGGCGATCCGCAAGCTGGACCTAGTCCGACGGGAAGATATGGAGGCCGTGCAGGACATGGCCGCCAACGCCCGCGCCGGGCAGGAGGCATTGGAGGATCGGGTCGCGGCGCTGGAGGCGAAATTGGCGGGCGACGCGCCCGGTGCGTCCGAAGTTGACCCGGCGTCGCTGCCCCGTCCGCCCGGTGGACCTGGCGCCGCGCAGGACCCTTCGCCGCCCGAGACCCGGCCGTCCGAAGTGACGCCCGCAGCGATGCCGCCCGGAACCGCAGCCCCCGGGTCGTTTCAGCCGCAGGTGTGATATTAAGGTTGTAGCCCGTCACCGGGCCCTCGTATGGCTTGCGAGGGCCGGTAGCGCCCCGGTACTCTAGATATCACTGCGAGTCGTGGCCCGGACACCAGTCCGAGCGCCGCCCGCCATGGGGAGAAGTTGGCATGTCCACCCTCAGTTCGTTCCAAACCGAAACCGCCCCTAACCCCCTCGATGTGATCGAGCAGGTGATCGTCGCCAATGACTGGGCGTTCGATCGCCATAATGACAGTGAAATGGCGGCCGAGGCACCGGGCAAGTGGTGCGATTACGGGCTGTATTTCAGCTGGTCGCGAGAGATCAGCGCGATCCACTTCACCTGTGCGTTCGACCTGAAGGTACAGGCCGGGCAGCGCACCGCGTTGTACGAGTTGCTGGCGTTGGCGAATGAGAAGCTGTGGATCGGCCATTTCGGCATGGACGCGGATGACGGCATGCCGGTGTTTCGGCACAGCATCCTGCTACGCGGCGCCACCACCGCCAGTGCCGAGTCGCTAGAGGACATGGTCGACATCGCCATCACCGAGTGCGAGCGCTTCTATCCCGCGTTCCAGTTCGTCCTATGCGGCGGCAAGTCCCCGGCCGACGCGCTGGTTGCATCGATGCTGGAGTGCGAGGGCGAGGCATGACGCTACCGGCGCTACTGCTGGTGGGCGGCGGTGCCATGGGCGGGGCAATGCTGTCCGGCTGGATCGAGGCCGGGGTGTCGCAGGTTGTGGTGATCGACCCGGCACCCGCGGCCGCTGCTTTGGCCGGACCAGGGGTGACAGTGGTGCCGGATGCGGCGGCAGTGCCGGCCGGGTTCGATCCTGCCTGCGTAATTTTGGCGGTGAAGCCGCAAAAGGCGGATGCGGTGCTGCCGGGATTGGCGCGGTTCGGCGGCGTCGCGCTGTCGATCATGGCCGGGCCGACGATTGGCAGGCTGGGCGCGGTGCTGACGGGGCCGGTCGTGCGCGCGATGCCGAACACGCCGGCGGCAATCCGGCAGGGGATTACGGTGGCCTGCGCCGGGCCGGGCGTTTCGGCGGCGCAGCGGACGTTGTGTGATGCGCTGCTGCGAGCGGTGGGCGTGGTCGAGTGGGTGGACGATGAGGCCATGATCGATGCCGTGACCGCCGTATCGGGCGGTGGGCCGGCCTACGTGTTTTTGCTGGCGGAGTTGTTGGAGCAGGCAGCAATCGCCGAAGGGCTACCGCCGCCGCTGGCCCGGCAGTTGGCGCGCGTGACAGTGGCCGGGTCGGGCGCGCTGCTGGCGGCGCGGGCGGAGGATGCGGCGGTGCTGCGGCGGCAGGTAACGAGCCCGGCGGGCACGACCGAGCGGGCGCTGGCGGTGCTGATGGGGGAGGGGGCTTGGCCGGCGTTGGTGCCGCGGGCGATTGCGGCGGCGGCGGCGCGGTCGCGGGAGTTGGCGGCACTAAAGAAGTGAGTATGGTTTCTTTCCACACATAATTGCAGTAGGATTATCGCGAATATAGTAGAAAGAAAATAAGTCAAGCCTACAGTATTTTGACCTTGATGTATGGTAAGATACTTGGTATTGTAAAGCAAAGAAGAGGCACGCCTCTTGCGAGAATGAGCCGTTACTTAAAAGCCTGGTCGCCAGAGATAGCCGCACCAGAAATTAGGCTCATCCGCCGAAATTCACCAGTGGCGGCTTTCCTTAGCGTGCGTTGAAATCACGCCGCAGCGCTGCGGGTGAACCTCAAGAAAGGGTTTTAGGTCGGCAAAATTATTGGCGCGCGATACGGCTTCGATCCGAATGCCGCGGCGATAGCCAGCCGGCCCGTCATCTCTGGCCCACTACACCCCCGCCAGAGTATGACGCCCCCCTGATATCCGCGTCCCCCCACCTGGTAACCCAAAAATAATGCCCACAGACTCTATCTCCGACGACCGTAACGAACCCCTGGCCGCGGCATCCCGCATGACGCTCGCGCCGACAAAGATGACCGCAAACGCCGACGATTACGGCCGCACTCTCAAGGACGTACTCCGCCGTCTGCGCGCGCACCCGGTGCAGATCGACGCCGAACCACGCGAACCGAAGCTGATGAGGACTTTCACGGACTATGTTCGGACCTTGATCGTCGGCCTCCGCAAGTGCCGGGTCGGCACGGCCTAGCGCCACGGTGATGGATCAGCCCACCCGCCTGTCGGATCGCGTGCAAGCCGCGGCGTTGCAACTGGCCGTGGCCCTGCTGCGCCGGCTGAGCCCGATCACCGCGTCTAACCTGGGCGGTGCCATCGCGCGCACCGTCGGACCCTGGCTGCCTGTGTCGCGCGTGGCCCTCGATAACCTCCGCTTCGCCATGCCCGAGTTGGGCGCGCCGGCGCACGACCGGATCATCCGCGGCGTATGGGATAACCTCGGTCGCACGGCGGCGGAGTTGCCGCATTTGCGTGACCTGCACCGCACCGCCACCGGGCCGGGGTGGGAGTGCGAGGACGATTCCACTTTACTAGCGCTAAAGGCCCAGCCGGGACCGGCTGTATTCTTCAGCGGTCATTTAGCGAATTGGGAGATCGGGTTCCCCGTCGCCGCCGCATTCGGGTTGAACGTGTCCTGGTTCTACCGCCCGGCGACGAACACGATCGTCGACCGGGCGATCCAATCCATGCGACGCGACGCGGTGGGCACCGATCTGAACATGTTCGCCAAGGGCCGGGCGGGCGCGGTCGCGGCCATGAAGCACCTGCGTGCCGGTGGGCGGCTCGGCATGCTCGTCGACCAGAAACTGAACGAGGGCATTTCCGTGCCGTTTTTTGGCCGGCCCGCCATGACGACCACGGCGCTGGCCGCATTCGCCCTCCGCGCGCGTTGCCCGGTCATTCCCATCCACGTCGTGAGGCTCGGCCCAGCACGGTTCCGGGTGATCTGCGAGCCCCCCGTGGCACTACCGCAGACGGGCGATACGGAGGCTGATATCCTAACGCTGACAGAAGCGGTGAACAGGACGATCGAGGGATGGATCCGCCATCAGCCGCAGGACTGGCTGTGGCTGCATCGCCGTTGGCCCAAGGAGCAGCCCCCAATCGTCACCTAGGTCGCGAATTCGTCACGATACGAACCCCTGGTGCTGCCACGCAGGTCGGCTACAGTCGGCCCATGGAAGATCATGAGCTGGACCAAGCCTTCATCACCGCCGTGTTCGAGCAGGCGGCGTTCCGCGGCTGGTCGGACATAAGCCTGGTCGAAGCAGCGCAGGACGCAGACCTGCCGCTCGGCCGCGTTCGGGCACGCTTTGCCGATAAAACGGCGGTATTGCTGCGCTTCGGCCTGATGGCCGATCAAACAGCCCTGGCAGGCGGCTCAGCGGAACCGGCACCGCGGGAGCGGCTGTTCGACATGCTGATGCTGCGGTTCGACGCATTGCAGGCGCAGCGGGACGGCATGCGGGCGCTACTATCGCACCTGCGGACGGACCCGGCGACGAGCGCACTGCTGTATGGCGCGACGTTGCGTAGCATGGCGTGGCTGCTGGACGCCGCCGGATTACGGACGGGGGGCCTGTTGGGGGCCGTCCGCGTGCACGGATTGCTGGCGCTGTGGCTGTACGCGCTGCGGGCGTGGGAGAAGGACGATAGCGAGGACCTGGCCGCGACCATGGCGGCGGTCGATCGCGGCCTGGATCGTGCGCTACAGGCAGAACGGACCTGGCCCGGCTATCGCGAGAGTTCGCCGCCAGAGGGCCCACCCGCAATTGCAGAGCCGGTGCCCACAATCATTGACCCGGACGAGCCAGTTCAGGTCTAACCTCTGCAACCCAATTACACGCGAATAGAAAGTGATCTGCCATGACCGACCAGCCGAACCCGATGCGCGACGCCGCCCAGGCCGTGCAGATTAAAACAACGCAGATGGCCGACCAGGCCCAGCAGATGAGCCGCTCGGCGATCGAGAACGGCATGGCCAAAATGACTGAATTTTCGAAGATGTTCAGCGAAATGAAGATGCCCGCCATGCTCGACATGGAGAGCGTGATGGCCGCGCACCGTAAGAACATGGAAGTGCTGTCGAACGCTAACCGCGTGGCGCTGGAGGGCGCGCAGACAGTCGCCAAGCGTCACATGGAAATCCTGCAGCAGACAATGCAGGAAATGACGGAGACGATGAAGGAGTTGTCGACGCCAGAATCTCCTCAGGCGAAGGTCGCCAAGCAGACCGAGCTGTTGAAGATCGCCTATGAGCGCGCCGTCAGCCACATGAAGGAGCTGGCTGACCTGATCCAACGCGCCAATGGCGAGGCGTTGGGGCTGCTGAACGCGCGCTTTACGGAGGCGATGGCCGAGGTGAAGGCGCTGGCGACCAAGGCGTCCAACCAGGCGTAATCAAAGTGCGGCTGCCTGTCACACCGGCAGCCGCATACGCGCCCGAAGCCCGCCCATTGGCGAGTCCTCAAGCACCACGTCGCCCCCATGCGCGCGGGCAATGTCGCGGGCGATGGTGAGGCCGAGGCCGGTACCGCCGCCGGGTCCGCTTTCGAAGGCGCGGAACACGTCCTCTCGCCGTTCGGGCGCGATGCCCGGCCCGTCATCGTCGATCAGCACGTGGACGCTGCGCGCCTGGGGATCCAATCCCACGGCCACGTGACGGCCATGACGGCGGGCATTGTCGACCAGGTTGGTAACGGCACGCCGCGCCGCGTCTGGGCGTAGGTTCAGCAACAGGCCGGGTACGGCGTCCAGCGCCACGGCGGCGCCGGTGCGGCGGGCGGCCTGGACCACGTCGTCCAGCATTGCCGACAGATCGACCATCTGCGCCTGCTCCGTGCCTTCTCCGCGGGCGAAGCTTAGGTACCCGCCGATCATGCGCTCCATTTCGGCCACGTCCGCGGTCATGTCCGCCACGTCCTGCCGCTGGTCGGGGTAGGCGGGCAGAACAGCGAGCGCCAGGCGGAGCCGGGTCAATGGGGTACGCAGGTCGTGCGAAACGCCGGCCAGCATCTCCGTCCGCTGCGATAGGAAGCGGACGATACGGGCCTGCATGCGGTTGAACGCGGTGGCGGCTTGGCGGACCTCGGTCGCACCCTCCGGCTTGATCGGGCCGCGGTCGCGCCCCATGCCGAACGCCTCGGCGGCGGCGGCCAGACGTTTGATGGCGCGGACCTGGTTGCGCAGAAAAAGAAAGGCGACGCCGAACAAGACCAACGCCGTGCCCAGTACCCAGATGACGAAAATGTAGATCGTGCTGGCGTATAGGCGCTTGCGCGGTGCCTCGATCTCCAGCACGCCGGACGGAAGTTGCACCTCTACCAGCACTGCCCGGCTGTCCACGTCCCAATTCATGGTGAAAGGCCGCGCGACCTTGGCGGCCAGCGCACTCGCCAGGTCGTCATCCATCGGGCCCAGTCTGTTCACATGCCGATCCGGATCGAGCACGGCGCCAGGGCTCATTCGCATCGGCAGCTCGAAGTTTTGGAATGCGCTACGCAGCAGGGCTGGCTCTTGATCCGGATACCGTTCCAACAGCGCGATGGTCTGCGCGACCTCCCCAGCGATGGCGCCCGTCAGGCGTCGGCTGACGATGTCGAGGTGGCTGCCGTAGAACACGGTGTAGGCGACGGCCTGCAATGCAATCAACGGCACGAGCACGATGAGCAGGCTGCGCCCAAGCAGGCCGCGAGGGAGAAGCCGTTTTAAAAGGGAGAACATAGATGCGAGTTACACAGTGCCGCCGTTGTTGGGCGATAGGCGGCAGCGTCAGTTACGAAGATAGGCATGACAGTATCGGCGCACCCTTCGATTAACGCGGCCAGCCCATAAACCGATTCCGAATGCGGGGAATGGGTCGAACACGAGACTATCTTTCCCGACGAGCCATGGTCGGGTCGTGAAGCTGGCCTCGCGATAGCCCATGAGGATGCGGAAATATGGCTGGAACTTTTCGTATTAGGCGAACCGCTTCCAGTAACGGGTGCTCTGCCGGCGGCGAAATTGTCTTGGCCAATCGTGGCCCGTCCGCGAAGGCTCGTCATCACGCGCAGCGCTTGACGCCACGGCCAGCGAAGTGTTCGCGCGGCGGGTGGGTGGACCGGGCCCACTCTACGCCCCCGGCTTCAGCACGTATCCACGCCCACGCACCGTATGCAGGAACCGCGGCTCCCGCGGGTCGGCCTCGATCTTACGGCGCAGGCGCGTGACCTGCACGTCGATCGCGCGCTCGCCCGCATCCTCCTCCGGCCGGTCGCGGCCCAAATACTCGGCGATCCATTCGCGGGTCAGCACGGTGCCCGGTCGTTCGGCCAGCGCCAGCAGCAGCGCCGCCTCACCACCGGTCAGGTGCACCACCCCGTCCGGCCCGCTCAACTCCGCGCGCGCCAGATCGAACGTGAGCGGGCCCAGTCGCACCGGCCCCGATGGCTCCGGCGCTGGCACGCGGCGCAGCATGGCCCGCAGCCGCAATACCAGCTCGTACGGCTCGAACGGCTTACCCAGGTAGTCATCGGCCCCGGCCTCGAATCCTGCGATCCGGTCCTCCGGCGCGCCGCGGGCGGTCAGCAAAAGGATCGGCACGCCCGCCGCTTCCCGCCGCAGGGACGTGGTGAGGTCGAGGCCCGTTTCGCCGGGCATCATCACGTCGAGCACCAGCGCGTCAGGCTGCATGGACCGCATCTGCTCCCGCGCCGCCGCCGCGTGGTCGGCGGTGGTGACGCGAAACCCCTGTTCAGCCAAATAGCGCTGCAGCAGCGCCCGCAGCCGCGCGTCGTCGTCTACGACCAGGACGTGAATAAGGGGCGTCGCGTCGTTCACCGTCGCTGCGTCTCGGCTTGATCGAGGTAGGCCCGCGCATCCGCGTCCATCACCCCCCGCATGACCCGGCGGAACCCCTCGATCGCCGGGGCCCCAGCCTCACGATAGGCGAGGGATAGCAGCTCCCGTTGGCGATCGAATAATTGCCGTTCGAGCACGAGGCCAGCCGGCGTGAGGCTCAGTAGCCGCTGACGGCGGTCGTTGCGGCCGGGTAGTTGCTGGACATGGCCGCTATCGATCAATGCGGACAGCACGCGGGCAAGGCTCTGCTTCGTGATGCGAAGGATGCCGAGCAGATCGCCCACCGTCATGCCCGGGCTGCGGCCGATGAAGTGCAGCGCCCGGTGATGTGCGCGGCCCAGCCCCAGCTCGTCCAACAACTTATCCGCAGCACCTGTAAAGTCGCGGTAGGCGAAGAACATTAAATCCTGGGCGAGCCTGATCTGCTCCTCACGCAGGAAAAGGTGGGCTTGGCCGGCGCCGCGCGGGTCGGCAAGATCGGGCATAGGATAGGACAGCCTTATTGACATTGTTCGGTGCGCTGGTTAGCGTATCGGCATGCTACCAGCGCAATTGGGGCAATAATCAGATTGAGGAGACCGGGTATGGTGTTAGTTCCTTTCGACGACCGCGACGGTGAGATCTGGATGGACGGGGTCATGGTTCCCTGGCGCGACGCGAAACTGCACGTGCTGTCCCACGGCCTGCATTATGCCAGCGGCGTGTTCGAGGGGGAGCGCGCGTATGCCGGTAACATCTTCAAACTCCGCGACCATACCAACCGCCTGATCCAATCGGGCCGTATCCTAGGGTTTGAGATACCCTATACCGCCGATGAGATCGACGCTGCATGCATCGCTGTCGTCGCCGCCAACGGCCTGACCGAGGCGTATGTCCGTCCACTCGCCTGGCGCGGGACGGAGCAGTTGTCGGTGTCGGCGCAGCATACCCGCATCCACCTGGCGATCGCAGCCTGGTCATGGCCCAATTTGTTCGGCGCCGATCGTATGAAGGGCGTGCGGCTGGGCATGGCGCCGTGGAAGCGCCCGCATCCCGAAACGGCCCCCACGGCCAGCAAGGCGGCCGGGCTGTACATGATCGGGACACTGAGCAAGCACCATGCGGAGGCGGCAGGCTATGACGACGCGCTGATGCTGGACTGGCGTGGCCGGGTCAGTGAGGCGACGGGCGCCAACATCTTCTTTGCCATCGACGGCGCGCTGCATACGCCGACGCCGGACTGCTTTCTGGATGGTATTACCCGCCGCACCGTGATGGCGCTGGCCAACCAGCACCAACTGCAGGTGGTCGATCGCGTGATCGAACTGGATGAGATCGCGGCGGCGACCGAGGTCTTCCTGGTCGGCACGGCGGCGGAGGTGACGCCGGTACGTGAGATCGACGGCCGCCACTACACGCCCGGCCCGATCACGGAGGCATTGCTGAAGTCATACGACGCGCTGGTTCGGATGGGCCCGGTAGAGGTTGAGCGCAAGACGCCCTTAGCGGCGTGAAGCCTACACCAACGACGAACGTTACGATGCGGGGCCACGAAGAGGGGGACAGGTGCATGGTAGCCGTCCCCCTTACCGACATCTTCGTCCAGCTCACGCGTAGCGCCCAACAGTTTAGATTGCGGCCTTCGGATAAGCCTTAACATGTCGCCGAGTACTGCCGAGGGAGCCTGCGGTCCTGACTAGGACCACTCGCCCCAGATAAACCGTGGCTTATGCGCCGGTTCGTTCAGCATCGTCATCGCGTAGGGAACGGCGCGGGCAGCTCG
>JANPPS010000163.1:0-3716 GCA_031428635.1 Rhodospirillales bacterium | reverse complement strand
GAGCGCCTACTATCGCCTTCCTTGGACTGACTGGTAGATCGCGGGTTCATGAAGTCCTTTGGTTTGGTTTCGAAAACGGCAAAGCAGGAAGTCGTGATCGGGAAGCTTGCAATAAAGCTCGCACCCAATAAAAAAGGCTGGTATACCCCCACCGGTATGAAGGCAAGCCCAAAGATCATTGCTGATCCCGAAAAAGCCAAACTTGTGAAGCGACTTAGTCGCATTCGTGGTCAGGTCGAGGCGCTGCAGCGTGCGATCGTCGAGCAGGACGCGCCGAGTGTTAAGTTGTTGCAGCAAGCGACGGCCTGCCGAGGCGCGATGGACGGCTTCATTGCGGAGGTGATCGAAGATCATCTTCGTGAGAAAGTTGTTGACGCGGCGAACAAGGCGGACGCTTCGGCGGCTGCCGAGGAACTGATCGGCATCGTTCACAGTTACCTGACCTGAGTAGAGAGATCACTTTGCCTTGCCAACGTGAATGCTTGCTGACCTTGCAGGCTGAGCGAAAATGGTTCCAGAGGGGTTAAAACCAACGCTGGAGAACGGCTGTGATCAGGTCCACACGGATACTACTACGCACAATCGGCTGTTGTGATCAGGCCTTGACTACAGCAGACCCTTTTTTAACGGCCAATAAAACTTGGTTTTCAAATCAGCGATGGTTGATGATCGGACCATTGCTGCCGAGGGCCAGCCAAGTGCGTACCGGACAAACAGACGGCGAGTGACAAGCGTAATTATTTACGTGTCCAGCATGATGGCTGCCGGCAAGACTGCGCCGCGATCCATGGCGCCGCACCTACGGAGGCTGTGACGAGCTGGATGCCAACTTCGCCTCCGCATGTCGCGATCGCCATCACCTTATTGGTCCTTGCAAGATGTTCCGAAACCTAAAGAGCAATTTGCCGGCCGATCTCAACAAACTGCTCAGGCGGCAGTTCAAAGCGATCGGAAGCGCGGATCGCGTTCAAATACATGAAAGCGAATAACCTCCGCTGCCAGGCTGGCAGGCGAGGGGCAGTCGGGTTGCGGATTACCTCGTCATGCGACCCCAGATATAACACATTATCCACCTTAATCGGGCAGCCCTGGGCTTGAGCATGAACTAAAGCCATTGGGATGTTTGGGATCTCGACAAAACCAAACTGCACGGCGACATGCCAGACTCCTTCTGTCATTTGCTCCACTGTGACCCGCTCGGGCTCGGAAATACGGGGCACCGGTCTGAATTGGACGGTTAGGCTGACTACAACTTCGGGGATAGTCTTAAATTGCTCAAGGTGGCGGACCAGCAATGGCGGCAGTTGCTTCGCGCTTCGGCTGAGGAAAACAGCCGTCCCCGGCACTCGCGACACTTCTGGGTCGCGCAATCGCACGACAAACGCTTCGATCTCACCCTCTCGCTTGGCGGTGTTGCGGCGCACAGCGTCCATACCACGGTGCCACGTCAGCATGACCACGAGGATTAGCCCCGCCAGGGCCAGCGGCACCCAACCACCCTGCGTGAGTTTCAGAAAATTTGCCGCAAAGAAGCCGAGATCCACGCAGAGCAGCGACCCGCAAACCAAAGCTGCAGGCAGTACCGCCCAACGCCAAACATCGCGCATCGCGTGAAACAGCAAGGCCGTCGTGAGCAGCATCGTCGTCGAGACGGCGGTTCCATAGGCACCGGCTAGGCGATCGGAGCTGCCGAAGCTGTATGCCAGCAAGATGGTGCAGACCATCATCGTCCAATTCACAACGCCAACGTAGATCTGCCCATACTCCCTGTCAGACGTCTGTCTGATGTTTATGCCGGGAAACCACCCGAGTTGCATTGCCTGGCGGGTTAACGAAAACGCGCCGGTAATGATCGCCTGACTGGCTATGATCGTGGCTAGCGTCGCCAAAACCACAAGCGGAACGACCGCCCAATCGGGTGCGAGATGAAAAAATGGATTACCTTCCAGCGCCGGATTTCTAATCACTAAAGCCGTCTGGCCAGCATAGCAGAGTAGTAACGATGGTAGCACGAGCACATACCAGCCGCTCCGGATGGGGTTGCGGCCGATCCCGCCCATGTCGGCGTACAGCGCCTCACCACCCGTGACGGCCAGGAAGACGCCGCCTAACACGATGAAGCTGTGCCATCCGTGCCGAACCAGAAATCCGGCGCCTAGTAACGGGTTCAGTGCAAGTAACACCCGTGGCTCCTGCACTGCTGAAGTCACACCCAGGACCCCAATCGTCACGAACCACAACAGCATCACCGGGCCGAACACTCTTCCAATTGTGGCCGTGCCACGAGCCTGCGCCGCGAAAAGAACGAACAAGATAACCAGGGTCGCGGGCAGCACATAAGGTTTGAAAGCGTCGGTAACGACGTTGATCCCTTCAAGCGCACTCAGAACCGATATCGCTGGAGTGATTACACCATCGCCATACAGCAGAGCAGCCCCGAAAAGGCCAAGCACTGTAAGCACCCAGGCCTGACCGCCAACACGACCCACGACAAGCGCCATGAGGGCGAGGATTCCACCTTCACCGTGGTTATCGGCACGCATGACAAAGATGCAATACTTTATTGAAACTGTAATGATAAGTGCCCAGACTACTAAGGATAGCAGTGCAATTGCATCCACTACGCTTGCATGCCCATCGATAGTACCAAGGATTGTTTGATAGGTGTACAGTGGACTCGTGCCGAGGTCGCCGTAAACGATGCCAAGAGCGGCTAGTGCAGTAGTAACAGTTGTCCGAGGATCGACTTCGGAACTTATGTCCTGGTCGATCCGCCGAACGGCTGGAGCTAAATCTTTCATTCCCAAACTCCTCGGGGCATTATCGGAAGAACGTACTGCCACGATTCCGGTTGCTGCACTCGTGCATGTACTGTCGCATTTCTTCAAACAACGCGTTTAGCGTGTGGCTCACTACGACGTCCGCCGGGCTATCCCCGTAATTCTCAGATAGCGGCTCGCGACCTGCCACGTCAGCACAATGCCCTCGACCCCGGTCGCGATGGCCGCGCAGAGCGAAAGCCCAGCTCTTTAAACTAGGATCAAGCGTCCGGGCAGCTGGTCACTGTTTAACACCGACCAACGGTCGTCGGTCGGTGTTGAACATACCTCGGTTTAGCCCTCCATCATCGTCGTGTTCGATCGTCGTCGTCGCGTTTGCGCCGATGGGCGTCGGGGTCCGTGCCGCAGGAGCGTCCGTCCAGCTGTATGTGATCACCGTCGTTTCAAATAGCTCCCCATCCCAGCCCGAAATCTCAACGTCGTGCTTTTTGCGCCCGCCCGCCGACGCCTTCAGCCAGAAGACCAAACACGTCGTGTCCCTCGCCATCGACTTGCTGAGAGCGTTTGTGAGGTCTTCGCTGTGGCCTTTCGCGTCGCCCAACGACATCCTGGCACTGAAGTGCTTCCGGAGCGTCTTCGGGTCGCACACCGGCAATACCGCGATCTAATGATGCGGCACCTGCGGCAGGACGGACATGCGGTTGGCCGCAGGCGGGTCCGGCGGCTGATGGCCAGGATGGGTCTGGTGCCGGTCTACCAGCGGCCACGCATAACGGTGCCGCATTCCGAGCATCGGATCTACCGCTACCTGCTGCGGAACCCGGTGGTGGATCGTCCGAACCAAGTCTGGTTCGCGGATATCGCGTACATCCCAATACGGCGGGGCTTTTTATATCTAATCGCCGTGATGGACTGGGCCCCGCGTAAGGTGCCGGC